>JBBISU010000182.1:0-2009 GCA_037441225.1 Acidobacteriota bacterium | reverse complement strand
CAGGAAGGATTTATAAATTTGATAAAAAAGGAAATATGATAACCTCCTGGCCTACTTATATTCCAAACTCCTATATTATAGATCAAATGCAAGACATAGCCGTTGATAAAGATGGTTATGTATATGTTTTAGATATAAGCAACAAATCAATTGCTAAATTTTCAGGTAATGGAGAATTTTTAAAAAAGATTTATTATAATATAGATTGCACTGTTTTTTCCTTTGATTTAGATAACCAGAAAAACATATTGATGCCCTGTGAAAACAGATTAACAATAATTGGCCAGGATGGAAATAAGGTAAAGGAGCTTATTTTCCCAGATGGTTATTATTTTACTGACTTGGACATATCACAAGACAATAAAATATTTTTAAAAAATATTTCAAATAAAATTAATATAGTAGTAGTTGACTATGATGGGAATATAATAACAGAATTTGGGGATTTAAATGATTTAATAAAAAGATTAAGCCCTGTATCAGTGAGTTTGGCGCCAGATGGGAGTGTTTATATATTAGAACCTTATAGGGTAGTAAGGTATAAACCAAAGCCAGGTTTGGCAGAAGTCATTCCTGCATCTGCATCAACAGTTGGTGCAAATTCAACATACTGGAAGACGGATTTTTCAATTTTCAATCCTTCAGATGAAGAAATTTCAGTTGATTTAAATTATTTTAGCAGTTTTGGAAATAAAACAGTAAATTTGAGTTTAGGAGCTGGTGAGTTTAGGAGTTTAAAAGATATAATAAATGGGACATTTGGGATGGAAGACACCTTTGGAGCAATGACAGCAATTTGTTTGCAGGATACACAACCAATAATATTTACAAGGACATATACAGAGCAGCAGAGCAGTAGAGCCATGTTGCGAGGCGAAGCTAAAGCAAACTCATCTGGAACATATGGTCAAGGAATAAGGGCATCCCCTTATGAGGAAACATTTTATCAAGGAGAAAAGGCATATTTGGTTGGTTTAAAAAACAATCAAAATTTTAGAACAAACATTGGATTTTTTAATTTAAAAGAATTTCCAATTGAGGTAAAATTAAAATTATTAAATAGTGAAGGTGAAGAGATTTCATCAGTTAAATATAATTTAGATGCCTTTCAACACTTACAAATAAACAACATATTTTCAAGTTTAAACATAGAAGAAGAATATGATAGTGCCTATGCAATTTTATGGACAGATACACAAGATGGGAGGTTTTCTTGTTATTCATCAATTGTAGATAACTCAACAGGAGATCCAGTTTATATAGAAGGTGAACACTATGGAAGTTTTCTTCCAGAAGATTTTATAAAAATAATACCAGTTGTAGCATCAAAGGAAGGATCCTATGGGACAAACTGGAAGAGTGAAGTTATATTAACTAATGTAGGAGCAGAAACACAAGAGATAAATTTAACATACCATTCAGCAGATGGTTTTGAGGAAAGTTTAACTATTACACTTGAAGAAGGAAAGACAAGATATTTCAAAGATATTTTAAAAGAATTTTTTTCCTTTGAAGAAACTTTTGGATACCTTGAAATAAGACATTCAACATCAGGGCTTATTGTGAGGGCAAGGGTATATACAGAAAATGAGAGCAGTAGAGCAGAAGAGCAGCAGTTCGTAGGGGCCTCAGCTTTCCCAGCCCAAACCTACGGACAAGGAATAAAAGCATTAAACAAATATGATTTAACAAATGGTGAAGGTTATTTAATTGACATAGAAGAAGATGAAAATTTTAGGACAAATTTAGGAATACTAAATTTATCAGATGAAAAAAATAAATTTAATTTATATTTAATAAAGGATGGTGAAATAATAGATGAAAAAGAAATAGAAATAGAAGGAAAAAAATTAGTTCAAATAGACAATGTATTATCAACAATTTTTAACAAAACAGGTGATGGCTTTGCATTAAAGATAAAAGGAGAAGAAAATAAAATTTACACTGCTTACATCTCAAAAGTTGATAACCAAACAGGCGATGGAACATTTCAAAATATTTTTCCTTAA
>JBBISU010000181.1:0-2183 GCA_037441225.1 Acidobacteriota bacterium | reverse complement strand
CTTTTGCCCTCCTCCATTGAAAAGTTCAAGCTCCTCTGGGTCAACTGGACCTATTGTATCAACTATGTATTCATAAAAATCTTCAAGGGCAACTGGTGGATCTGCTTCACCTGGATAATATCCTTCCTGAGATGGATCTGGCGCATATTGCTCAAACCATATCTTTATTACATCCCTATCATAAGGTATCATATCAAGTTTTTGTTTTCCTGGTGGGAATCTGGAAGCAATTGTGTAAGATATTGTACTACCTGGCTTAAATTTCCCAAATTTATTTCCTGTTCTGAAGGCGTTTGATAAACAAGTAGACCAACCTTCTGGGCAGGAAACAATTGAATAAGGCAGAACATTTGCTTCATCATTTGCAATTACCTCTCTTTTTGCGCCTGCTGTTTCATAGCATTGAGGGTCGTATGGAAGAGTTAAATCTAATATCTTGTATGATTTTGAAGTATGAAAAAGAGTATATATAAACCTAATATCGCCCTTATTTTGCTCCGGTGAGGTTATTGTGTATTTGTAATAATAGCAATTACATTCTTGTTTATATTCAACTTGAACATCTACTTTTGTAAAGCAAATTGTCAAATCTTTTATTACTCTAAATCCAGTTGTATCCTTTGGACAATTTTGTGAAAATAATAAACTTGATAAAATTAAAAGAATTATAAATAACATAAAATCCTCCTTTTATTGATTATACCATCCATCGTAAAATCTACAATGGATGTGGTTCCCTGATTCTTTTACACAAAAGGAACCCCTATAAAAATGTGCATTATCATTCAATTCTTCTATATATTGATCTTCAAAATTTATACCACTATTATCATCAGGTAGCAATTTTAAAATTAAACTTATATCAACATTATGTCCCATTTTATGTTTATGATGAGGGCAAGCCCAATTTCCATGTAAATCAAAGCATCCTCCTTTTTCCAAACTTGCAGAAGTTATAACTGGTTTATATCCGTTTGTCTGTGGGTATGTATCATAAAGCCAATCAAGAAACCTTTGCAACACTGAACAAAAAATATAATAAGATCTTGAATGCATATATCTGTCATAAAAATTAAAGGTATCACAATGCTTATCACCATCCTCACAGGGTGCTATTGGATATAGCTGCCCATCTGCCGAAGTCCCATTTATAGGATATAATTGAAAACCAAGCATTCTTATTTTTTCTATATTTGTTGAAAAATTTCTTCCATCAAAATTTTTTGACAAATTTGCTCTTATTTTATAAGTTCCTGCAGTATTTGGCATATTCCAATTGCTTTCAAAGTATGTAATTCCAGTTGGAGATAATTCTAAATTGCCACTTTGAGGATTATAACTTCCTTTATGACAGGGACAATCTTCAATCTCTGTGCTTTCTTGAGGACTGCCAGAATGCATTTGATGGCCTGTTCTATACCTGAGACCTTCATATGTGTAATCTGCATAATATGTATAATTTGAAAAAGAGACATTTGCCCCTTCCCATTCATGACACCTTTCTTCCATTCTCAATCTCCCAGTGGATTCTGTAGTTACAACATTTAAAAAGTGGTTAAATTCTGCTCCATCCCTCCAAACCCTTAAACCTTTATCATTAATTGTAAATGCAATTCTATCAATATTACTCCAATCGGGTGTTATCCAAAAGGAACTGGAATATTTAATTTCATCTCCTTGATAAAAATCAACTAAGTATCCACCTATTTTAACCCTTTTATCAATATTGCAACGGTAAGCATTATCAGATAAGTAAAGATAATCATCATAAAATTCAACAGTTGTAGATTGAAGGCATCTTTGATTATACCATTTCTTATCAAGTGGATAATACTCAAACAAAGCATATCCTTGGGGAAAACCAGAAGTGCACCCTGTATCGGGACAACATTCCTTAGAATCCAAAGCAATTTTATATTTATATTTTGGCTCATATACATCTTCTGCATTTGAATTTAAAACATTAAAATAAAATTCTTTTCCAACATCCCCTTGGCTTACTTCCATATAATAATAAAGCCCAAGCCAGGGTTTGCTTCTTGGAAAATCATAGCCAGAAGAAACACAAATAGGAACAAGACAATATCCAGCAATAAACCATCTACAATCAGCAGGTGATACCAATATAACATTTGCAGAAAATGAAAAAGTTGATAATGATAAAAATAAAAGCATCAAAATAA
>JBBISU010000180.1:0-2188 GCA_037441225.1 Acidobacteriota bacterium | reverse complement strand
GGTCCTTTTTGACAGGGATTGTTGTCGTTGTCTGTACATAAAGTATAATAAAAATCATCACAACTGTAAGGATCACAAGCTAGAGGGCTAAAATTTATAAGGCTTCCACAGGAGGTGCATTTGGTCTTACATATGGGACAGGGGTCAGAATATGTCTTTTTAATTGGATCTTCGCATTTTGAATCAACTTCATAAGTGCCTTCAAATTCATAATCCCCATAACCAGTTACCCTTGTCCTTGCAAACTCAAATAAATGTGCTTCTGCAAGTGCTTCTGAAAGAGTTCCTTGTATATCTTTGCTACCTATCCTGCATTTTCCCTCACTGGCATCTAATTTATAAGGCCCAGGAGAATTTAATCCTCTCATTAAATAATACAGCCAATGCCCACTTTCATGATATGGAACTGTTCCCCATTTTACTTTTATATTCTCACCTCCTATTCCCCATAATCTTATGTACATACCTGGATTTGGAAATGTAGGCAATCCCTCTAATGAATCCTTTGTGCAATCGGGTTTTGTTGGATCCTGCGGATCGGGATAATTAACGCTTGAAATAAATATTCCATGTAGATAACCCCAATAAGCATTACAATAATTGTCTTGACTGCATTTCTCCTCCCAATTTGATATCCATCCTGCCCTCAATGGCAAACAGGTATCCCCAACTTGCCATTGCCCCCACTTAGCTTGTGTCTCACTCAACCTCTCTTCCCAGTTTAAAAAAAATGCCCTTGGTTCTAAGAATTCCTTAAATACCATTTTAAATCTAAATGTATTTGTGCCTGGATCAAATGCCTGATCTGGACAGGTTATTATACCACCCTCCAAAGAGCAAATAGCTGGCATAACAAGTGTGTTTGAGTATCTTATAGGAGTTGAATTATAATCTGTTGGCTTTAAATAATAATTATTATACAAATCACAATTTTGGCCACTTTCATTACATATCATCACTTCATATGCCCTTTCTGTATTTACTTGAACATACTCAACATAAGGATAACCACTATCAAAGGGTGGTGCTACATATATTGTGCCTGTAAACTCTCCATTTGAATTTGTTGTGAATTGATAAATTATTGTTTTAACAGATTTTACAACTTCAATTGGAGCATTTGGATCAAAGGGAACACATTCTGCATTTATATATGAACGAACTGCCACATAAACAATGTGATTTTTTAATGGCTCATATATGCATTCACCTGTAAATTGATTGCATATTGCTGTTGTTGGATTTTCATATTCTATCCTCCCTTGAATTGTCACTGGAATGTTTAATGATGGATTAAGTATGTACCTTAAGCATGGAGGAATAAATTTGCATCTTGGAAATGGACAAATTAGCCTGCCTTCCTCAAATAAATATTTCTGATGTATATCCCAATTGTCTGTATATAAATTTAACCCTAAATCATTTTCAACTACTGAATTCCTTTCTTCAAATTCCCCTTCTTCTATCCCAAATTCATCAAAATTTGCCATTGCATATTCTATCTCCTTTTGAACCCTTCCCAATGCCCTCCCTTCATTTTTTTCCCTTAAATCCTTCTCAACTTCATGATTGAATTGCTTTTCTGTTATCTCTATGGCATTCCCTTCAACTACTTTTACATAAATATTATCTCCTGCAAGAAAATAATCCTTTTCAATCTCCTCTTCAAATTCCATATTCTTTAACTCATAATCCTCCAATATTCCATAGACAACATATAATCCATCCCCTTGAAAAGATAAAATAAAAGATCCTTCAAAGGGCTCTATGTCAAACCAAAAACTTTCTGGGAAATTTGCCGAAACTAATTGAGAATTGGGAGCATAGGGAACAAAATCATCTAATATCATCTCACCTTCTGTGTAAGCTTTAAAAATTATTTCTAATTGATTCCTTTTCGTTGGGACTTTTTTTGATGACATATCAAGATGGATTGTAGATGGTGGATTATAAGAAAAGCCACTCAAAGAAAACAAAAGAACTAAAACTAAACTTCCCCCCCCGTAAACAAAGATTTTTTCTTCATATACCCCTCCTTTTTAAAAATTTTTTCCAAAGCCAAAAGAAGCAAAAAATTTTTCATCCTAATAATAATATAATCCTTTTTTTGCCCTTTGGCAAGTGGAATTTTATTTTAAATTAAAATATGCCATTCTTCCATTAAATAGGAACTTAAAATTTCGCATTT
>JBBISU010000179.1:0-2274 GCA_037441225.1 Acidobacteriota bacterium | reverse complement strand
AATGCAGATAACAGTTGTTTTTTTGACTACAATTGTGCAAGTTGGGTTAAAAAAACTTTATAAAACAATGCAGTCGCCATTTAAAAGATTTAAAAAGTCATCCATAGTTGATTTTTCAATAAAAGAGGCAACTTCTACTTTAAAAAATTCAATACAAGTTGTGCAAGCAAAAAGCTTTACACCTGCTTCTTTTAAAACTTTTAATTCATCTATTACAGGAGAAGAAGGAATGCATAACAAAACCCCAGTGTTATAAAAAAATATTACCTCTGGTAAATCTTTCCTTGAAGCCAAGTTGATAAAAAATTTTTGAATAGTTATTTTTCCAACTTCTTCATTACCTCTTCCTAAGGTATTCGCTGAAATCAATAAGTTTTTCATAATCCCTCCTTGAATTTTTTATTAAACTTTGTTATTCTCCTTATATGTTAATAAAAATTTTAAAAAATATCAAAGATAAGTTTGAAAAGGAAAAAAATTTACATTCAATGGACTTTAACTTAAGGGAAGAATATTATAAAGAAATTGAAACACTTTTGGATTCCTTAAATTTTTATAAAACACACAAAGGAGAATTTGAGTTTTCAAAGGAAGAGGAAAGAAAAATTTTAGATTTTTTTTGGTTTTTATTTAATTTAGGTGATTTTTTAACACCTTTAAATATTAAAGAGATATTATTTATTTTCAAAGAAAAAAGAAACCAATTGGATTTTTCTTTTCTCCTTTTAGAATGTACTTATCTTTTTGAAGATTATAAGGGATATGAAAATATATTAGATTTTTTAGAAAAAAATATTCAATTTTTACAGGAAGAAGAAAAAAGATATATAAATTTAGAAAAGGCATTATTTTATTTAATGATTGGTGAAAATAAAAATTTTGAGAAAATTTTTGAAAAAGAAATAAGTTTGCAAAATTCAATTGATGAAAAAGAAATAAAAAAAATTAAATATCAAGCTTTGCTTTCTATTCTTGATTTAAAGGATAATTTAAAAAAATTTCTAAAGATTAATAATGATTTGGCTAATTTAAATATTGAAAAAATAATAAAAAAATATGAAAAAAGCATGGGATCTGGTGATTTTTATGAAGAAAAATTTTATAGAAATCTATTAGAAAAATACTTAAAAGAAAAACCATTAGATGTAGAAAAATTAAATAGATTGACAGAATTTCTCTCTCTAATAGATACATATTTTTTAAGTGATCATAATAAAGAAGTACGGGATATGTCTTTAAAAATTTGTGAAATTGGAAAAAATATTTGGTCAAAAAATATTGATATGGAAAAAATTGAGAAAGGAGCATATTTTCATGATTTAGGCAAAATTTCAATACCCTGGGTTTTAATGGATAGAAAGATATCTTTGAATCAGAAAGAAAGAGAAAAATTTGAAAGACATTCATATTTATCTTATGAAATAATAAAAAGTGCAAAGTTGGAAGAAGAAGCTATCTTTGCCTTAGATCATCACAAATTTATAAATGGAAAGGGTTATCCAAAAGATAAAAAAACTCCTTCCTTTGAAGGAAATATAATATGTCTTGCTGAAAGCTTTATAGGAGCAATAAATTTAAGCTCTAAGGAAAAGGTAAGAACAAAAGAAGAACTTTTAATTGAATTTAAGCAGCTTAGAGGAATTTATTTTTATCCAGAAGTAGTTGATGCCTTATTACTTATAACGTTTTATAATTAAATTTTCAAAATCTCAGAAAATTTTTTAACTTTTTTAAATAAAAATAATACTTAAAATTAAAAATAAAGGATATGTTTATGCATATAAGCATTTGAATAATAAAAGTTAAAATTCAATTATAAACCATCAAATTTATTTTTATCGGCTTCAATTTCTTACGCGCTGCTCGTCGCAGACCTCAACAGAATTTATTTTAAATTAATATTACTTGTTTTGTTTAAATTATTTTACGCGGCGAGGAAACTCGCCCCCTTCGCCACCTCTGTTGACCGTTAGCCGTGTCTGTTGAAAGTCTCGGGGCATCTACTGTGTCAAATTTCGCTGTCTAACATACTCGCCGTATATTCAATACGCCTTAAGGTGTAGCCAGCTCATTTTCCTTGTATCTGCCCCAATCCTTCAACGCTTTTGGGTTTCCTCCCCCCTAATTCTTTAAAGCTTTAAATTGTAAAAATAATGCTATATAAGGATTTCTGGTAGTTAAAATTTTAAAATGGCTATGCAATATATTGAATTATTTATTTTAATTAAACCATATGCATTGTTTACGGACACGGGAAACGGACATGGACAACGG
>JBBISU010000178.1:0-2463 GCA_037441225.1 Acidobacteriota bacterium | reverse complement strand
AAGATAAGACCCCTACACTGCTGCGCTACTGCTTTATTCTATCTCATTTTCAACTTCATTTTTTGAATTTAAAAATGGGGAATTATAGCTCTATCAAAAAATATTTTTTTCAATAATTGCAAAAATTTTTCTTCTTAAAAAATCCTTTTATAATTAGGTCTTATATTTATTTGAGCTCAAATTTTCATTAAAAAAATTTTATTATATAAATTTATAATTCAAAGGTTATTTTGTAGGTTTCATAGTTGTGATATATATATAAAACAATTGAATCTTTGTCTAAATTTTTTTGGATTATTTTATTTATATCATCAAAAGTTTCTGTTTTGTATCCATTTATGCCTAAAAGGTAGTCGCCACTGTCTATTCCAACTTTGTCTGCCTGTGTACCACTTATTACTTTTTTTATCTTTAAACCCTTTCTGGTCTCCTCAATTAAAATCCCTACTGCTTCCTTTAATATTATTTCCCCTACTTCTTCTGGTGGCTTTTTTAAAACAAAAGAAAAATCTTTCTTTTCCCCATTTCTTAAAACTTGTAAATTTATATTTTCCCCTTCATTATAATTAAACAATTCGGAATAAAAATCACTTTTCTCTCTTATTTCTACATCTTCAACCATTAAAATTTTGTCACCTTTTTTTAAAGAGGAAAAAGGCGAGATACTTAAAACATTTTTAATTACATTGCTTTCCTTCTCAAAGGAGATTCCTAAAAAAATTGGCTTTACTTCTCCATATCTTAAAATATCCTTTAAAATCTTTTTTGCTCTGTCTATTGGAATTGCAAAGCCAATTCCTTGAGCATTTTTAATTATTGCTGTATTTATTCCAATCACTTCGCCAAATATATTAAGCAAAGGTCCACCAGAATTGCCTGGGTTTATTGCTGCATCTGTTTGAATGAAATCAGAATAAATTGTTCCACTTTCACCTTTAACCTTTCTTTTTAAAGCAGAGATAACTCCAGTTGTAACGGTATTTGAAAGCCCCATTGGGTTTCCAATTGCAATCACACTTTCTCCAATCATTAAATCCTTAGAAGTTCCTAATGTAGCAGCAGGCAGGTTTACATTTGTTCCTTTTATCTTTAAAATTGCAATGTCTGAATTTTCATCGGTTCCTAATACCTCTGCATTATAAACATCACCTTTTAAGGTTGTAATCTTTATATTTTTTGCCCCTTCAATTACATGATAATTTGTTATTATAATACCTTGAGGATTTGTTATAACACCTGTTCCTAAATTTTCATACTTGTAAAGGCGTGAATAAGGCGAAAAAAAATCAAAAAATAAATCATCAAAGGGGCTAATCTGTCTTTTTACAACAACTTCTGCTGAAATATTTACAACTGACTGGGAGACCTTTTCTACAACTTCCACAACTTGATTTTTCCTCAAAAAAGGGTTTGAAGAAAAAGAAAAATTGCTAAAAATGATTAAAATAAAAAAAACATTTTTCATTTCAAGAAATTTTAACATAAAAACACTTTTAAAAGAAATGTAAAAATGCTATAATAATTATATATATGAAAAAAAGTAAAAATTTAAATCCCCTTAAAATTTTTAGTCCATATCTTTTTTGGGATACAAAAGAATTTAATTTAAAAGAACACTCCTCCTGGCTAATTGCAAGGGTTTTGGATTTTGGTGATGCAAAGGATATAAAAGCACTTCGAAAAATTTATTCTGATAATGAAATAATTGAAACTTTAAAAAAAAGAAAAGGGATCAGTCGCAAAACAGCAATTTTTTGGGCAATTTATTATAATATTCCTTTTGAGGAAATTAAATGTTTGAAGAAGTAGTTGCCAAAAGTTCGATCAAAATTCTTGAAGATATTTCATCCAAAATAAAAAATTTTTATCTTGCTGGTGGCACTGGTTTGGCACTTCAGTTAGGCCATAGGAAATCTGAGGACTTTTACTTTTTTTCAGCAAAATTATTCAATTCTAAGTTATTATTAAAAAAGCTAAAAGGAGATAAAGAAATTTTAGTAAGCGAAGGAACTATCCATATAGTTATAAAAAATTTTCGATTTTCTTTTCTATTCTTTGAAGTACCGCTGTTATTTAAACCAATTATCTGGCATAAGATAAAAATAGCTCATTTTAAAGATATAGTTTCTGAAAAAATAAGAACTATCTCGATGAGAGGGGCAAAAAAAGATTTTTATGACCTTTATGCAGTTTTGAAAAATAACCTTTCAATTGGTGAAGCTTGTGATATTTTTAAAAGAAGATTTTTAAAAGGAAATATAAATACATATCATATTCTCAAAAGTTTTGTTTATTTTGAAGATGCAGAAAAGGACCCTTCCCCAATTCTTTTACATAAATCCTCTGAATGGGAATGGGAAAAAGTAAAAGATTTTTTTATAAGAAATATTAAGGAATTTGAAAAAAGTTTAATTTGATTTTGAAAGCAAAATAAGTTCATCGCCTTTTAAATCCAGAACGACC
>JBBISU010000177.1:0-2478 GCA_037441225.1 Acidobacteriota bacterium | reverse complement strand
TGGTTCTGTGCCTCTTTTTGTCTCTGATTCCATCTTTTCATATAATAAATCATAAAAATCATTTAAGTAAAATACATCTCTGTTTATTCTCATATCCCATGATTTATAAAGCCAGACCTTCCCTGATGCTATTGGTCTTTTACCTGTTTTGCGCATCTTGAAAACCATTCAATTTGAAAATGTATGGGAAATATTCCTTTGCCTTATTCAATTTTTCAATTTCATCTTTTTTTAATTCAATATTAAAGATCAAAGAATATATTAAATTTTCTACCACTACATTTGGAAGACCATCGTTTGCCTTGCACAATAAACATTTTTTCTTTTCATAAAAATGCTTAAACCTTGGAGATGCAATTTCTTTTGCCCTTTCTTCATCTCCACATTTGAAAAAAAGATAAGCTGCTCCTTCCTTTGCAAAAAAAGCTTCTGGCTTTTCTTTATATGCTTCAGAAACCAATTTGCACAAATCTCCTTTTTTAAAATTATTGTAAAAAATAAAATCATCCACTGTTTCTCTTATCTTTCCTTCCTCATATTTTGAAAGAACCTCATTATTTTTTCCATTTCTTAAATAAAAGTAAATGGGACCAAAGGGAAGGAAATTTAATTTGCATTCTTCTTGCTTTAAAATGTCTTCATAACTTATTTTTTTAAAATTTTCATCAGATGATACGGAAAAAAATCTATTATAGGTATGAATAAAATGGCAATCGTTTTTACAATTTTGATAATTTTCATTTAGTATTTTAAAACACTTTTCATATTCAAAAACTGAACAATGATAGGTAGCAATAATTGCTTTTTTTTCACAATTATCAGAAAGTAAAAAATTTGATGTAATAAAAATTAGAAAAATAATATTTTTCATAAATATTCCTCCTTTCTTAAGGTAATCCAACATATACGCAATAACAATAAGATGTGCCACCACCTATCACACAATTATAATTTGGATCATTACATCTCATTGTTTGATAGCAAAAAACATTCCCCTGTGGAGATATAGACTGAGCGCCACAAATTGGATTCAAATTATCAGGCCCTCTTGACCACATGGAAGGAATAGGATTACTCCATAGCCCCAATCCATCAAAAAAAGTAATTGGATTATTGTTGGCATATTGAAATGGAAATTTATTCATTGAAAGGTCAATAAAATCCATATTTATAAACCTTCCCAATCTTGGGCTATAATACCTCATCCTGTTAAACTGAAGACCTGTTTCAAAGTCAAATTCCCTTGATGTGTAAAGAATGGTATTTTTGAATGCAGAAATTTTGGATAATATGGATTTTTCGTCATTAACCATATTTATTTAATAACCATTTTATCTTTTCCCAATTCTATTTTAATTCCATAATTTTCATTTAATACTTCCGATATCCTTTCAAAAGTTATGCCTTCTTTACATTTTATAGTTATTTTTTTCTTAACTGCTTCTTCATTTTTAATATCAAGTTCTTTCCCTTCAATTTCTGCCAAAAGCTTCAAGAAGTCCTTAATGTTTACATTTTCAAGATTAAATTTCATTTTTGGTGCATTATTATCTATTTTTCTTAAACATTCAATCCAAAAATAAGGTTTATTTTCATCAAATTTGAGTTCTATCTTAGCAAATCTTGATATTGAATTAAATATATTAGATACAGATTCATTTTTTGCATTGAAAGTATTCATTAAGAATTCATAACCTTCACAAGATACTTTTATCTTAACTGCTGTTTGTTCTTCTATTAGAAATGCTATATCTTCTAAACAATAAATGCCATCTGGAATGTTTATTGTCCTATTTAAAAAATCATCCTCTGAAAAAATTTTTAGATTAATGAATAAAAATAAAATAAATAAAACTTTCCTCATATAAAACCTCCTTTTAGTCTTAACAACATTTTATTGTCAAAGTGCCATGAAAAGGACATTCTTCAAATGTATAAATACAATCTTTATTAAGATGCCATGAGCATTCACAATAACAACCAGGTTTTGCTCTACATCCAAGATATATAATCCCACCACCAGGGAAACTCATAGCAATGTGACATGCTGGTTTACCTCCAGTTCCTGGTGGCAGAAGAACAAAATTTATAATAGTTTTAAATTTAATGTATAGTATTAAAAAAATATTTATCTCATTTATATTCTTTATAGCAAAAGTTTTTGCTAATGTAGGATTATAAATTGTTTCATTATCTATATAAAGGTTAGTATCATTATCATAATACTTTGAAATAAACAAAATATTATTTAAAAAATTTGGCTCTTTATTAATGCCCCAAGGGTTGTATTCGTAGGTTTCAATTTCGCTTTCTGTGAAGTTTTCATCAGCAAAATAAACAACATCGTTGTGACCATTTAAATAATAGAAATATGGTTGTCCGTTGTGCGTGTCCGTGTCCGTGTAATTCATAATTAAAGGAAAATCAATCCCAGGTCCCATTGTGTAGTATTTTTCTGATTGGAAGTATTCTACTGGT
>JBBISU010000176.1:0-2592 GCA_037441225.1 Acidobacteriota bacterium | reverse complement strand
TTAATTTGATTTTGAAAGCAAAATAAGTTCATCGCCTTTTAAATCCAGAACGACCTTTTGCCCTTCTTTTATATTTCCTTTAAGGATCTCTTCTGATAATTTATCCAAGACCTCTCTCTGAATTAATCTTTTTAATGGCCTTGCACCAAAGGAAGGATCATAGCCACTCTTTGCAAGATATCTTTTTGCATCCTTTGTGATTTCTAATTCAATTTCTTTTTCTTTTAAAATTATCTTTATCCTTTCCAGTTGAATATCCACAATTTTTTCCAAATCCCTTTCTGTTAAAGAATTAAAAATAATTATCTCATCTAAGCGGTTTAAAAATTCTGGTTTGAAAAATTTTGGAAGAAGATTGTCAATATATTCTTTTATTTTTTCCTCATCCCTGTTTTCCAAGATAAATTCAGAACCCAAGTTTGAAGTCATAATTATAACTGTATTTTTAAAATTCACTGTCTTTCCTTTGCTATCAGTCAAACGCCCATCATCTAAGATTTGCAATAAGATATTAAAGACATCAAAATGTGCCTTTTCAATTTCATCTAAAAGGATTACAGAATAAGGTCTTTTTCTGATTGCTTCTGTTAAATATCCTCCTTCTTCATAGCCCACATATCCGGGTGGTGCGCCAATGAGTTTTGATACAGAATGTTTTTCCATATATTCAGACATATCAATTCTGACAATTGAATTTTCATCTTGAAATAAAACTGCAGCAAGTGCCTTTGCTGTTTCTGTCTTTCCAACACCCGTGGGACCTAAAAACAAAAAAGAACCAATTGGCTTTTGTGGATCTGACAGACCTGCCATAGACCTCCTTATTGCCTTTGAAACTGCCTCAATTGCCTTATCCTGTGCTACAACCCTTTTCTTTAAAATCTCTTCTAAGTTTAAAAATTTTGACTTTTCATCTTCCATAAGTTTTGATACAGGAATCCCAGTCCATTTTGATACAACCCTTGCAATATCTTCGGCAGTTACCATCTCTGACAAAAACCTTTCACCTTTTTTTTCTTCTAATTTTTTTAATATCTCTTCCAATTCTTTATTTAATGAAACCAGTTCACCATATTTCAACCTTGCTGCTTTTTCCCAGTTTCCTTCCCTTTCTGCCAGTTGTGCTTCTGTCCTAACTTCATCTATCTTTTTTTGTATCTCTTTTATTTTGCTAATATTTTCCCTTTCTTCAAGCCACTTTTTCTTTAGATTTCCCAAATTTTCCTTTTCCTTTTGAAGTTTCAATTCCAGTTCCTTTAACTTTTCCTTTGATTCATCTGTATTTTCTTTAATCAATGCTTCCCTTTCAATCTCCATCTGGCCAATCTTTCTTTGAATTTCATCTATTTCCTGTGGAGAAGAATCAATTTCCATCTTTAAAGCAGCTGCTGCTTCATCTATCAAATCAACTGCTTTGTCTGGTAAAAACCTATCTGTTATATATCTATGAGAAAGCTTTGCTGCTGCAACAATTGCTGAATCAGAAATCTTTACACCATGATAAACCTCATATTTTTCTTTAAGCCCTCTAAGGATTGAAATTGTTTCTTCAACTGATGGCTCATCTACATATACGGGCTGAAACCTTCTCTCTAAGGCAGGGTCTTTTTCAATATGTTTTCTGTATTCCCCAACTGTTGTTGCACCAATACATCTAAGTGTCCCTCTTGCAAGTGCTGGCTTTAACATATTTGCTGCATCCATTGCACCTTCTGCTGCACCTGCACCAACAAGGGTATGGAGTTCATCAATAAATAAAATATATTTTCCTTCTTTTGCTTCAATTTCCTTTAAAACTGCCTTCAAGCGATCTTCAAACTCTCCTCTGTATTTTGTCCCAGCAATCAAACTCCCTAAATCAAGTACTAAAAGCTTTTTATCTTTTAAAGAGTCAGGGACATCTTTTGATGAAATCCTCTGGGCAATTCCTTCAACAATTGCTGTCTTTCCAACCCCTGGATCACCAATTAAGACAGGATTGTTTTTTGTTCTTCTTGACAAAACCTGAATAACCCTTCTTATTTCTTCATCCCTTCCAATAACAGGGTCTAACTTACCAGAAGATGCAATTTCTGTCAAATCCCTTGTATATTTTTTTAGTGCTTCATATTTATCTTCTGGATTTTGGTCTGTTATCCTCTGACTCCCCCTAATTTGCATTAAAGCAGATAAAAACCCTTCTTCCGTTATGCCATTTTTCCTTAAAAAATTTTGAACTTCCCCTGGATTCTTTAAAAAATATAAAAAAATATGCTCACCAGAGATAAATTCATCTTGAAATTCCTTTGCAATTGAATGAGAATCTTCCAATGCCTTTAAAAGTTCAGGTGAAATGAAAACCCTCCCACCACTTACCTTTGGATATTTTTGAAGTTCCTTTAATATATTTTGAATAATTTCTTTTTGGTTTATTCCAAGGCGTTCTAATGCCATTGGAACTGAGCCATTTTCCTGAGATACCAGAGAAAAAATTAAATGGAAGGGCTTAAGTTCCTGATGGGAAAGCTCCCTTGCTAATTTCTCAGAAGATTGCAGTGCTTCCTGTAATTTAATTGTAAATTTTTCAATATTCATAAAAATATTATAACAAAA
>JBBISU010000175.1:0-2786 GCA_037441225.1 Acidobacteriota bacterium | reverse complement strand
TTTGATGTAAGTCTTTATTTTTTCAATGGTAGATATTATAATGCTTCTTTAGCAATTTTTGTTAAAAATCATAAAGTTAAAGGCTATGAGAAAATTTCAATTTTTGAAAAAGATTCAAATCCTTTGAAATTATTTATAACTGTATTGAATAGATTTGAAACGAGGGCATTTTCTGGAGATTCATGCACAATAAGATTAATTTGTGATGATGGAACAATGCTTCAAATGTCTTGTTATGCTCCCTACTATTGCATTTGTGAATGCGGTTATGTTGAATGGTTAGATTTGGATTGCATCTATTGGGTAAAATACTGTCCTGACTTCCCATTTCCTCTTAGAAAATTGTACTGCTGTGGCATAGGAATTATTTATTAGGAGGTTTTTATGAAAAATTATTTTATCATTCCTTTATTTATTTTGTTTTTATTTTCTTGGTTTCAAGAAAGAGATAAATCATTATTTATTTGGGGATCAAATGATTATAGTCAGTTAGGAAATGATTTGGAAAGTAAAATTTATATGCCAAAAGAAATATTGGAACTTTCAAATATATTAGACATTTCCACGGGATATTATCATTCTCAAGCAGTAACAATAAATGGCGAAGTTTGGGGATGGGGTTCAAATTATTATGGACAATTGGGAATTGATAAGAACGAAGATAGTGGCATTCCAGTTAGAAATGATAACATAAGCAACATAAAGGCAGTTTCTTGTGGGAAATATTTTTCAATAGTTTTGAAAGATGATGGCACTGTTTGGGGGTATGGATCAAACACTTTTGGAGAACTTGGAAATGGCAATAATTCAAATGTTAATTTTCCAGACCAAAGCCAGATTTTAAATGTAATAAAAATTTCTGCTGGTGCTTACCATTCACTTTTTTTAAAAAGAGATGGAACTGTTTGGGCTGCAGGAAACAATCTAAATGGACAACTGGGAGATGGTACAAAAATTAGTAAAAATATACCTGTTCAAGTTAAAAATCTTTCAGATATAATTGCAATTTCTGCTGGTACTATGCATTCTCTTGCTCTTAAAAAAGATGGCACTGTCTGGGCATGGGGAGATAATTCTTATATGCAGCTTGGGGATGGAACAAAACAATCAAAACTTTATCCAATAAAAATACCAAATCTTCCAAAAATTGTGGCAATTTCAGCAGGAGAAAAACATTCTCTTGCTTTAAGTTTTAACGGAGATCTTTATTCTTGGGGCACAAATGATTGTGGGCAATTAGGAATAGGAAATGCCTCTAACAGCAATGTTCCTGTAAAGATTAAAAATATAAAAAATATTGTTTATATAACTGCTGGATTTAATAATTCTTTTGCATTAAAAAATGATGGCACCCTTTGGGCTTGGGGATCAAATTTATACTATCAATTGGCAAATAGTAATATTAAAATAAGTTATGAACCAATTCAAATTCCAGATCTTTCCAATGTGTCAAAAATTTCTGCCTTTTCTTTTCACTGTATTGCTTTAAAAAATGATGGAAAATTATTTGCTTGGGGCTATAACAACCATGGACAAATGGGAATTGGTTATGTTGCAAATAGCAATTTTCCATATAACTCAACAGTGCAAAAAGAAGTAATTCTTCTTTCAATTGGTAATGGGTTCATCCTTTCTTTAAAGGAAGATGGAACAGTTTGGGCATGGGGCAAAAATGAGGATGGCCAACTGGGAAATGGAACATTTGAGGATAGCAATATTCCAAAAATGGTACTTAATCTTTCAGATATTATTAGTATATCTTCAGGATATTCTCATTCTCTTGCTTTAAGGGTGGATGGAACAGTTTGGGCATGGGGAAACAATGAGTATGGTCAAATAGGGGATGGTAGCTTTGAAAATAAAGAAATTCCAATTCAGGTGCCAGGGCTTTATAACATAATCAAAATATCCTGTGGTGCTTACCATTCATTGGCTTTAAGGGAAGATGGAGTCGTTTTTGCTTGGGGCTCAAACATTTCTGGACAAATAGGAAATGGTGAATATTCAATAGTTGAAAATACGCCTGTAGAAGTTCCAAATTTATCAAATGTAATTTCAATTTCTGCAGGTGGATTCCATTCTCTTGGCTTAAAAAATGATGGAACTGTCTGGGCATGGGGTAGCAATAAATATGGGCAGTTAGGAGTGGATATAGCAAAAGTTTTATATTTCCCAATTAAAATTGAAAACTTAGATGGAATAAAATCAATTTCTGCAGGAGGATTCCACTCCCTTGCTTTAAAAAATGATAAAACTGTTTGGACATGGGGTGCAAATAGTTATGGTCAGCTTGGCATTGGTAATTTGGAAGACAAAAATTTTCCAGTTCAAGTTTTTGGCATTTCTAACATAAAGCAAATTGCAGCTGGAGCTTATCACTCATTGGTATTAGATGAGAATGGCAATATCTGGACATGGGGTTTAAATGAAGATGGACAATTGGGGATTGGAAATAATATTGATAAGAATTTGCCAGAAAAAATTCCTTTTATTGAAAAGGCAATTTCTATTTTTTCAGGATATATGAATTCATCAGCAATTGAAGATGGTATTAAAAAAATTAGTGAAAAAGGGAAGATCCATTTATAGAGAATTTAAAATTTAGTTTATGAAAATTTAGGCTAAATCTAGGAATATAGCTTAGGAGGTAAAATATTTTTTCTTATCTGGTAATATTATTGCTGAAACTTGATTCGTTGAAAATTCACTTTCAATGTTTTAACCCTATTTGCTCAATTTTAATCAAAAAAATCAATAAATATTCATTTTCTAATACCTTTTTTTAG
>JBBISU010000174.1:0-2794 GCA_037441225.1 Acidobacteriota bacterium | reverse complement strand
AAATCTTTATTATTAAAAACTATTAATCAATAAAATTGAGCAACTTGGGTTAACTCTTGTATGATGAATTACTTGCTCTGGTATGATACCCAAAAACCTCATTCCTCTTTGAATAATACCCGCCTCTAAAATACCTCCTTTTTTCCCCCTTTCCCCTTTAATCCTATATCCCCTTAAAAAACAAAAGTCCAATATGTTATGGAATTCTACAAACACTTGACAATTTAATTTAAAAATTGTAAATTTAGATGATAAAAATTTTGGAGGTTTTCTTATGTATCCTGTATGGGAAGTCCCATATTTGACTTCTGGAATCGTTTTGGGATTAATTGCTGCCTTTCATATCCTGCCAAGCCATCTTTCCACTTCTTTGATGTGGTTTAATGTAATATTTGAAAGGAAAGCATATAAAGAAGGAAGGCCTGAATATTTAGAATTTATCAAAAAAAATACCCTTCTTCTTTTAATTTTTGCTTACATTTTTGGTTCTTTGTCAGGTGTTGGTATATGGTTTTCTGCAACCCTTGCAAACCCAAAAGGTATTTCTGCGTTAATACACAATTATGTCTGGGGATGGGCAACAGAATGGTGCTTTTTTGTAATTGAAGTCCTTGCAATTTATATTTATTATTACACACTTGGAAAAGTGGAAGAAAAATTGCATCTTAAAATTGGTTATATCTTTGCAATTGCTTCCTGGATTACAATGACAATAATTGTTGGTATACTTGCCTTTCAGCTAACCCCCGGAAAATGGCTTGAGACAGGAAAATTTTTTGATGGCTTTTTTAATCCAACTTATTTCCCACAACTCCTGGCAAGGACATTTTTTATGTTTGCAATTGGTGGGCTCTTTGCCATTGCAGTTGCAAGCAGGATAAAAAATTTAGAGATTAGAGAAAAGATTTCAAAATTTTCAGCCCTCCTTGGGGGAGCTGGCTTGATTTTGGGAAGCATTTCTTTAAACTGGTATATAAAAATGATGCCAAAAAATTCATTAAAGGTTTTTTCTGACTTGAAATTAGAAGGAATATATAAATTGGGTCAATATTCTGTTTTGCTGATTTTAATTTATTTCATTTTTGTCTTTTTAAAGCCAAGGTGGATCCACATAATTCCTTCAATTTTATTTATTGCTATTGCTTTTTTTGGAATCTGGAGTGGGGAAAGATTGAGGGAAATTGCCAGAAAACCCTATGTAATTCATAGTGTAATTTATTCAAATCAAATTATTTCGAAAGATTTGCCTTCAAAAAATGTAAAAAATGAAATAGATATTTTCAATAAAGAAGGAGTCCTTTCAAAATTTTATTTAAAAAATTTAATTTTGAAAGAAAATACAACACCTAATAAATTACTTATGGGAAGGGTTCTGGCACAAATTGAATGTTCTTCCTGTCATACTTTACAGAGGAAGGGTTTAAGACCTTTGCCTGTTTTACTTGAAAGATTGGGTGCAAAAAATGAAGAAGATATATCAGGTATCCTTGATATGCTTGAGGGTTATTCTTTTATGCCTCCCTTTGTTGGAAATGAAGAGGAAAAGGAAGCGTTATCTTTTTATTTAAAGAATCTATTTGAAGGAGGTGAATAATGTACGATACCTTTGGTGTTCCTTCACACCCAATAATTTTTCAGGTTTTAATGGTTTTAACCTTTGCTTTGCATATTATTTTTGTAAATTTAACATGGGCTTCTTCCTTCCTTGCTTTTTATTTCAATTTAAAAAAGGAAGAAAATTATATAAATTTATCAAAAACATTAAAGAAGTCAATTCCTTCCCTTTTTTCTGTGGCAATGCTTTTAGGAATTGCCCCTCTTTTATTTATCCAGACAATTTATGATTATTTCTGGTATAACTCAAATATTTTTTCAGGAATATTTGTAATTTTATTTATTTTTGTTTTAATGCTTGCCTTTTCTTTCCTTTATATTTATTATCTCTCAGAAAAAGCACCAAACTGGCTTGGGCTTTTATCCTTTCTTTTAATTTCTTTTGCAGGTATTACAATGCATATTTTAAATATACAAATGCTTAAATCAAATAAATGGGCAACCTTCTGGCATCCTTCTTCTTTTGGAAAATTAAATAGCTTTGAATTTTATAGGTTTTTGCACTTTTTCCTTGCCTCCTTTGCCCTCGTTGGTTTTTTTATTTTAATAAACAGTTGGTATTTGAAGAAAAAACAAGTGGAAGAGGAAGTTGTAAATTTCAGAGCAAAACTGGGCTTTAAAATATTTTTTGTTTTTACAATCCTGCAAGCAATTTCAGGTATCTGGTGGCTTTTGATGATTCCGGGAAAATTTAAATTTTATTTTGACCATTTCTTTATCTTTTCTCTTTTATTATTTTTAATTTTACTCCATTTTATGATAAGGGCATTGAAAGATCCATTAAAATACTTTTGGCACATTTCAATAAATCTTTTTATTCTACTTCTTTTTATGGCAATAAATAGGGAAAGTTTAAGGTCTTTGTATTTAAAAGAAGCAGGTTTTAATTTAAGCCAGTATCCATTAAATATACATATTCCAAGTTTTATATTATTTTTAGTTACTTTTATTTTAGCTATTTTTGTTGCCTTTTTTATGCTAACAGTTGTTTATAAAGGAGGGCTTAAAAAGGAAAAATTAGAAGAAACAAAATTTATTAAAATGGCAGCAAATTTTTCAATTTTAGGACTTCTTGTCTGGTTAGGTATTGTTGTTTTAATAGGAATTTACATTTATGTCAAAAATCTTTGATTTTGAAGGGAAAGTTGCACTTATAACAGGCGGTTCTTTAGGGATTGGA
>JBBISU010000173.1:0-2867 GCA_037441225.1 Acidobacteriota bacterium | reverse complement strand
GCTGCAACCTTTATGGTTGCGAATAATAATATATACAAATAATATATTACGCAGGACAAAGCCTGCGGCTACATTTATTTTAATTTACTTTTTTGTGTAGGGGCGACCCTTGTGGTCGCCCGCAACATACAAATAATATAATGAAATTTATTTTTTTATGCCTGATCATTAGTTATTTGGGCGGGGACAAGCCTAAGCCCCTACAAATTGCCATAATAATTCAAATAAAACACGGACAACGGAAAACGGACTACTCTCTAATTTATTTCATTTTCAGCTGTATTTTTTAGGTTAACTAAAGTTTACCATCCACCGCCCCCACCACCGCCACCACCACCTCCACTTGAACCACCTCCTCCAAAACCTGAGGAAGAACCCGGTGGGCTTGAAGAAGTAGAAATTGCTGAAGAAAATGAACTTCCAATAGAATTTGAAAAACTTGAAAGGCTTCCAAGTGAAAAACCAGTTCCTGAATACCAGGCAGGCGTATAGGTCTCTCCTTTTTGTGCTAAATTTTTAAAGGCCTCTTCAAATTGATTTCCCCATTCTGATTCCATATCTAATGCCATTGCATAAGGGAAATATTTTTCATAAAGGGCAGGAGTTCTTCCGTCAGGATAATATTTTTTTAAAACACTTTCATCTGCAACCTTTAAAAACATCTTAAAACCTTCTATATGATCCATAATTTTTCTTCCCATCAAAGACCTTGCAGGCATTAGTTTCCAGAAAACAATGTTAAGAACAATAAGAACTAAAAAGAAAAAAAGAGCAAAAGTTTTGTAATTTACAAACTGAAACCAGAAAATTAAACCAAGAAGAATAGAAAAAAAACATCCAATTGCCCTTTTGCTTGAATTTAAATTAAAATATATATTTTCAAATCTTTTTTTCACTTTTGCTTCCACTGCTCTTTTTGCGCTTTGAAAGCTTTCATAATTATCCCGATCTAATTCAATCCTTTTTACACCACCAGGAAAGAGGTGGGATAGAACTTCCTTCTCTGTTTCATTTAAATTATTTTCCTTTTCTGTTCTTTGGAGCCAAAATTTTTTCCCTATCTTTTCAATTTTCAAAAAACCATTTATTGCCATTTTTACAATGAAAGAAGAAAATGCTTTATTATCAAAAGCCATTTTTTTAAGATACCTTAAATCCTCAGGTTCAAAACCTTTTGGCGGTTCATATTGAGGAAAAATTACACCTTTTTCTGGATCTTTCCCATATTTATTCCACATAATTAAATAATATAAGAAAATTCCAAAAATTAAAGCAAAATCAAAAAATAAAAAAGTATTATCTTTTAATAAATATAAAAATTTTTGAGTATTTGTTGGTTCTTTCACAATTCCCTTCGGCCAGCCAACCACAATAGTAAATCCTTCATAAGGGTTTAAAATTGAATTTGTTTTAAAAAATATTTCACCTGAGGGAGTAATTTCATATTCAAAATTTTTAAAGGTAGCACCAGAAGGACCTGTAAAGCCATCTACAGAAATTGAATCCACTGGAATACCTTTAGGAAGTATCACTCTTGCAGATGCCTCATAAATTGGAAATATCCAATTTGTCCCAATTACATTCCAGTACAATTCATCATGTTTTTCAAAAAATCCCAATTGTCTTGCTGTCTTATATTTTATTGTGTAAAGATATTCACCTGAATTTAAAAAGATATCTTTTTTCCCAATATAAATCCTTATATTTCTTCCTTCTCTTTTTATAAAGTATGGCTCTTCTACCCCATCTCTTAAAATTTCAAGAATATCAAAAATGACTTTATATTTATTCCCATATTTATCATAATAGTCAATTGGAAATTCCCTATAAATGCCTCTTTTTATATTTATCCCCTCTGCTTTGACTTTAATATTTTCAGTTATAATTATTTCAGAAGATGGTTGAATTTCAATTATTGTATCATAAGATAAAATTCTTTCTTGTGAAATTAAATTAAAAGAAATAAAAATAAAAATCAAAAAAATTATTCTTTTCATAACTTCACCTCAATTGCTTTTTCTTCCCATTCTGGAGCATCAAAAAATTCTTTTCTTTTAAAACCAAAAATTGGAGAAATTAAATTTATTGGAAAAGATTGAATAAAAGTATTAAAAATCCTTACAGCCCCATTGTAATACCTCCTGGTATTTTGTATTGCATCCTCCACTTCTATTAAATTTTTTTGTAAGTTTAAAAACTGTTCGCCTGCTTTTAATTCAGGATAATTTTCTGCTAAAATAAATAAATTTTTAATTATTTTTGATAACTCCCCTTCAAGAGGTGCTTTTTTAGGAATTTCTTCAATCTTTGAACTTTCACTTCTTATAAGCGTTATTCTTTCAAGGGTTGATTTTTCATAAATTTGATAACCCTTTACTGCTTCCACAATATTTGGGATTAAATCATATCTTCTCTTTAACTGAACCTCTATTCCACTCCAACCTTCCTTTACTTGATTTTCCAATTTTACAAGCTTGTTATAAATCCAAATTAAAAAAATAATTAAAATTAAAAAAAATATAATTAAATATATCATAAAAAAATAATAACAAATTTGGCTTTTATATTCAAACCTACTTTAAAAAAGCTTGGAATGGATGGGCAATAAATTTAAAAATAAATTAAAATCATACTTTTTGATCTTTCCTATGAAAGGAATTAAGCAATATAATCGCATACAAAAATAAAAAAAATTTTTTTTCAAATATTTTCAGTATAACCTTAAAATTTTAAAACTCTTCCCCCAAAATCTTTATTTAAAGAAACTTTTTTCCATTTTAAAATAATTTGAAAAACAGTTGATAATTGATAAATCAAAAATTCCCCTTGACAACCGTTTTTTTTGTATAATTTCCTGAAATTTTTTT
>JBBISU010000172.1:0-2902 GCA_037441225.1 Acidobacteriota bacterium | reverse complement strand
ACATATTTTTTATTGGGTAAGATGGGCTAAAACAAAAATGTGCAGGTAAAAACCTGCATCAAAATAAAATAAAAATAAAGCATAGAAGATAAATCCTGCTCTTAAAACTTGTATAAATTATTGGTTTTTTTAGTTGCAGGATAACATACTTATCATTATTATTTAAATCTTTTAGCCCCTTTATTTTTTTAAAACTTTATTTTAGAATTATTATTTTTTATAGGATATTTTAAATTTTTAGTTCTATCTTTTTTAAAAAATTTTCTTCTTTTTTTCAGATTATTATAATTTTAATTTATATTTTTACTTTTCTTTCTTGATTCTGAAATAATGTGAATTGAACCAAGGATGTTCCCCTTTTCATCTAAAAAAGGATCAAGGATTACCTGATATGTCTTTCCATTAATTTCAAAAAAGCTCTTAACTCTTTCTTTTTTTTCTTTCATCTTGAGAAACAAACAGTTTTTATCTCTTTCACAACTATTGTGAAAAATTTCCCAGCAAACAGAACCAACAATTTCAATACAGGGCTTTTTTGCAATTTTTGCCATTGCCTTATTACATTGAATAACATAACCATTTTCATCAACTAATAACAAAGCATCTTTTATACAATCAAAAATCATCTGCCATTGTTTTGTAAGAGATAATTGAACCTTGCTTAATTTTTTATGGAGTTTTAGTTTTATCTTTAACTCCTCTAATTTTGATTTCAAATCCTTAACATTATCAGGCATAAATTACCCCTTAAATTTTATCTCATAACTAAAACAAAAAAAATTATCAATTTCTTCCCAAAATTATTCCATTTTTGTTGCTTTTAAAAGATAAACAGATAAGCCCATTTGTTCAATTTGCTCTAATTGATTTTCAATCCAGTCCACATGGTCTTCTTCATCTTTTAATAATTCTTCAAAAAGATTCTTTGAAATATTGTCTTTTTCTTCCACACAAATCTTCGCAAATTCATTATAATCCTTCACAGCTCCCAATTCTGCCTTTAAATCATAATCCATCATCTCTTTAATGCTTTTTCCAATCTTAATTTCTGAAAGTTTTGATACAATTGGATTTCCTTCTAAAAATAAAATTCTTTCAATCAATTTTTCTGCATGTTTCATTTCCTGGATTGCTCTCTTTTCAATTTCTTTGTGCAGAAAACCATAACCCCAATTACTGCACATCTCACTGTGGACCATATACTGGTTTATTGCAGCAAGCTCATCTGCTAAAGCTTTATTTAAAAGCTCCAAAACTTTTGTACTACCTTTCATACAATACCTCCTATAAATATTTAGAAATTTTATATTAAAACAAAAAATTTTTCAATTTAATTTCACATTTATAACTTTTCATTCTCTTTTGCGTATAAATTTTTATGAAAAAATACATAAAAATAATGATTTTTTTATTTTTTTCAAAACTTTTATTTCCTTCAGAGATTTTCTTTGTAGAAAAAAAAGAAAAGTATGAGAGGAACAAGATTTTATCTCTGGGCTTAAACTTAATTGCAGAAACAAGAAATGGTTTTTTAGTTTTAAATGATAATTTTAGTGAAATTAAAAGTTACAATTTTAAAAAATTAGGTGATTTTAAAAAAAATTTGTTTTTTGTAACCCCAAAAATTAAAGGTATTGATTTAAATTCCTGTGGGAAAATTTTATTTAAAGAAGAAAATTTATATTTAATTGAAATGGAGGAAAATTCTAATTGTTTAAAAAATAAAAATCTCTGGATTCAAAAGTTATCCCTTGAAAATTTGAAACCCTATAAAGAATTTGAAAAAATTGAAATTGAAAAAAATTTTTTTGTGGAAGATATGCTAAATAATTTTGATGAAGATCTGACAATCTCTGAATTTTATGAACTTGTAAATTATGCAGATAGTAGGTATTCTACAAATCCTAGTTGTTTTTCTTCTGTTGAAAGAGCTTATAATATCTTTCAAGAACTTGGATTAGAAGTAGAACTTCAAGATTATTCAAGCACTTATGCTCCAAATGTTGTTGGTACTTTAAATGGTCTCTTAGAACCAGAAAAAGTTTTAATTTTAATTGCCCACATAGATGATATGCCCAAAAACCCACCTGCACCAGGAGCAAATGATAATGGAAGTGGTTCTTCAATGGTTATAAATTTGGCAAAAGTTTTAACAAATTATAGGTTCTCTTATACAATTAAATTTATATTAGTCACAGGTGAGGAACAAGGGCTTATAGGAAGCACTTATTATGCTGCAAAAGCATATAGTCAAGGGGAAAATATAATTGCTGTTTTAAATGCAGATATGATTGGTTGGGAAGGAGATGGGAAGCCAGAAGAAGAAAACTTAGATTTAAGTTACAATGATAATTCTGAAGAACTTGCAAATCTTTTTGTAGATGTTTATTCTTTATATGAAGATATCGTTCCAACTCTTTTAATTTATTGTCCAGA
Organism: Acidobacteriota bacterium; assembly: GCA_037441225.1. GTDB lineage: Bacteria > Acidobacteriota > Thermoanaerobaculia > UBA2201 > UBA2201 > JBBFMJ01. The sequence goes on along the minus strand of JBBISU010000172.1, from coordinate 466 downwards.
AAATTATTATAGTGATCATTATTCTTTTTGGAAAAGAGGATATCCAGCAATTATGGGCATAACAGATAATGAAGGAATTTGCAATTATGGTGGAAGTTATCCTTATTACCATACTCGTAATGATAAAATAGAAAACTGTGGAGATTTAAATTTTTTTACTAAAACCCAAAGAGCATACCTTTCTGTTTCAGCTCATCTTGCAAAGCCATTATGCAAAATTTCAGCTGAAAGAAATTTTAACAGGCTCGATTTTATATATATATGTCCAATAAAATTTAAATAGCACAATTTCAAGTTTTCTATTTTGCTTTTAATGTATAACGTTTAAATCTTATCCTTTAAATCCTAAATATTAAATCAAAAAATGCAGTTTAAAATGAGATTAAACAGAGCAGTAGAGCAGCAGTTTGTAGGGGTGGTGCTTGCACGACCTGTGAAATAATAATCAAAAAATTGTAGCCGCAGG
>JBBISU010000171.1:0-2935 GCA_037441225.1 Acidobacteriota bacterium | reverse complement strand
TGTAGGGGTCTTATCTTGCACGACCCGTAAAATAAACGGGCTGAATAAATTCAGCCCCTACAAATTCAACCCATACACAAAAACAAAGAAAATTATTATTTTGCGGCTTAAGCAAGCTGAAGCCACTAATAATATTTCTATTTCAATTGCATCTTTTAGACAAAATTATGTTATAATTTTAGAATATAAGGGGTTGTAGCTCAGCAGGATAGAGCAACGGATTCCTAATCCGTAGGCCGTGGGTTCGACTCCCGCCAGCCCCAAATTTTTATATTTTAGATTAACAATACAGGTAATTCTGAAGCTGCCTCTTTTGCTTTTTCTGATATTTCTTTTCCTAAAAGAGTTCCAATTGTTTTAATTTTATAAACCTTCTCAATAATTTTTGCCCTTTCTTCTGCTTTGAAAACATCTTCTTCATCAATTTTATAAGAAACTTCAACAGCAAGCAAAACTTTCTCCTTGCTTCCCTCTTTTAAATTCCCAGAAACAACTAAATCAATTAAGATTGCTTTATCTCTTTCTTCTTCCTTTATTATTCCTTTTTCTTCTGCATCATCGAGAACATCTTGTAAATCTTCTATTTTTATTACTTTACATTTTTTAATAAGTTTTCCAAAAAAAGCAGGGGCTTTATCTTGAGCCCTTCTTTCAAGGTTATCCCCTTTTAGTTCCGATATATCATCTTTCATTTTTTTTACATCACCTTTTAAAATAAAAACTTCTTCTTTCAATATTTTCACATCTTCTTTTAAAACTTTCACATCTTCTTTTAAAACTTTTACATCTTCTTTCAAAATCCTTACATCTTCTTTTAAAACTTTTACATCCTCTTTCAAAACTTTTACATCTTCTTTTAAAACTCTTACATCTTTTTCCATTTTATCTGTTTTTTCTTTTAAAGGTTTAAATTCCTTTTCTTCAAATCTTTCAAAATCTTTTGGAAAATTTAAAATTTCATCTGTTAAAACAAGGCGCCTTAATTCTTCCATCCATTCTGGTTTTTCTCTTAAAATTCTAATTATATCTCTAAATGTTTTTATTTTTATTTCTTTTTCGCTCATAGTTTAATTATAACACGATTTTATATTGAAAAACTATTCTCCAGAAAAGATTTTAATTTGTTTAGTTTTGAAAAAATCATTTCTCTTCTTTCTATTGGAATATCTTTTTCTATCTCTTTCATCAAATAATAAATTAAATCTTTCATCTGGAAAAGTTCTGCAATTTCAACCTTTGAAGTAGCATATCTTGGAACTTGTGATATGTGAGGGGAAAGGATTGGTGTTTCCCTTCCTAATACAATTACCCTTCCCTTTCCTTGTTGTTTTGCTTGATAAAGTGCCATATCAGCTTGAAAAACTAAGTCCTGAATATCTTTTGCACTATGAAAAGGAAATGAAACAACTCCAAAGCTAAAAGTTACTGGCTCTTTTATTTCAAAATCAACCTTTGAAAGGGCTTCTTGCATTTTTTTTGCAACATTATACAAATTTGTGCTATCAAGCCCTGGCAAAAGGAGCATAAATTCATCTCCCCCAAACCTTCCAATCACATCATAAATCCTCAATTGTTTTTTCACATTTTCTACAAATTTTTTTAAAATTGAATCGCCAACTAAATGTCCATATTTATCATTTATCATTTTAAAATCATCTATATCGCATATAAATAAACCAAAAGAACTCTTTGTCCTGATTGCTCTTTGAAATTCTTCTTCCAACCTTGTCATAAAAAAACTTTTTGTATATGCTTTAGTCAAATCATCAATATTTGACTTTTCAAAAAGCATATCATTTTCAAGGCAGAGGGAAGCAAGGTTTGCAAAACTTATCAATTCTTTTGTATCTCTTTTTGTAAAATTATTTCTTGTCTTAGATTTATCTATATACATAACACCATAAAAGTTTTGAAGGGAAGGCAAATACAATGGAAAAATACAAAAAGCATAGTCACAATTTATTTTTTTATTTTTTTTACTTTCTTTGGGATTCCACATAATTGGTTCCTCAATTTCTTTTATAGATAAATTTTCAAAAGGTATTTCCAGATCTTCTTCCTCTGGGCTTTTTGATATAGTTTTCCAGTTTTTATTCTCCCAATCATATTTTAAAATGAAACATCTATCAGAATTAGAAACTTTAAGAGAGGCATCTGAGATTTTTTTTAAAAGAGGATAAACTTCTTGTAAAGGGATTATTGTTTTAAGGATTTCAAGAATAATTTTTTCTGGCATATATTAATTATAACAAAAAATTATTTAAATTTCTATTTTATACTTTTTAATTTTTTCTTTTAATGTTTTTGGGGAAATATTTAATAACTTTGATGCCTCTTCTATTTTTTTATTTGTTTTTTCAATAACCTTTTTAATTTTATATTTTTCCACTTCCTCAATTACAATTTGAGTTGCCTCTTGCAAATTGTCTGGAAGATCCAAAATGTCAAGGGGTGATATTTTTAACTCCCCACTTTCACCAATAAATATATCAGAAGGAATAATTATATCTTTGTCAGAAAGGATAATTGCCCTTTCAATTGTATTTTCAAGTTCCCTAACATTCCCGGGCCAGGAATAATTGTTTAGTTTTTTCAATGCCTCTGGATGGATTTTTAATCTCTTTTTCCCAAATTCTTTTGAATATTTTTCAAGAAAGTGTTCAACCAAAAGAGGAATGTCTGATGCCCTGTTTCTTAAGGGAGGGATTGTAATTGGAAATATATTTATTCTAAAAAAAAGGTCTTCTCTGAATCTCCCTTCTTCTGTTGCTTTTTTTAAGTCCTGATTTGAAGCACACAAAATTCTTACATCCACCTTAATTGTTGAACTTCCACCAATTCTTTCAATTTCTTTTTCCTGTAAAACCCTCAAAACTTTGCTTTGAACATTTAAAGGTATCTCACCAATTTCATCTAAAAAAATTGTTCCACCTTG
>JBBISU010000170.1:0-2944 GCA_037441225.1 Acidobacteriota bacterium | reverse complement strand
ACCTTATCTTATCTTATTTTATCTTATCTTATCTTGTAGCATTTTATTTTCAACTGGAATAAAAGAGCAAAACTCATACCTGGACTCTTTGTCTTTTCAAAAGCCAGAAATGTTTTTAAAAAAAGATATAAAAAAATTGGAAGAACTTCAATCTCTTTTGTCCTCTGATTTTTTAAATGAATGGAAAAAGTTTCTTGATATAGAAAAAAAGAAAATGGTTCTTTATTTTGACAAAATAACTGGAAAGCCATCAATTATAGAAGGTGAAGGGCTTTATAGAAATTCTGATTATGAAAATTTAAAATTAGAGGAAGTTCAAGAAGTTTCAATGATTTTTTTAAATAGTTATCCAAAGATTTTTTCAATACCTCAATCAATTCTTTCTTTAAACTACTCAAAATCAGGTGGGATAGAACATATCTATAATTTAAATTATGATGTTTTTTATAATGGAATAAAGGTTGAAAAGGCACATTTAAGTTTTCATTTAAACAGTAGTGCAATTGTACAAATTGGTCAAGAATATATTTGTGATACAATTTTTGAGCTTGATCCAAAGCCAAATATAACTTCTGAGGAAGCCTTAAATATTTTATGGAATTATATTGGTGGAAAAAGTGAAGATGATGAAATCCTTGAAAGTGGAAGAATTTCAATAATTCCAATATCAAGTGAAGAAGCATTGGCTGGAAATTATGAAATTGGAAAGGGCTTAAAATATAAATTGGTTTATACAATTTTATTTGTAAGAAAAGGAATAGTTGGGACCTATGAAGCAAAGATAGATGCAAAAACAGGTGAGATTTTATCTTTTATGGATATAAATTCCTATGGTCATATAAAGGGAGGCGTATATAAAACAGATGGCTTAAATAGAATTGAAGAAAAAATGCCCTTTCCTTATTGTGACTATGGAAACGAATTATATTCAAATTCAATAGGTAACTTCCCTTCAAATTATGGCATATCTACAATGAAAGGAAGATATTTAAAAATATATGATTATTGTGATTCAAATATTAATTCGTCAATATCATTAGAATCAGATCAAAATGGAGTTATTGATTTTGGAACAAATGAAGGGACTGACTGTTCAACACCTGGATATGGTGGAGAAGGAAATACAAAAGCAGCAAGGACCCAATACTGGAATTTAACAAATATGAAGATTAAGGCATCAAAATATTATCCTGAAATACTTAATTTAGATCCAATAATAATTTACACCAATAATTATTATGAGTGCAATGCATACACGGGGAATAAATACATAGCATTTCTTATGCATAGCACTTATATAGATAATCGCAACTGTGGCAATTCAGGTGAATTTCCTGGAATGGGTTTTCATGAATTTGGCCATTATATTGATAGGAAGACTGGTGAACTTTCAAGACCCTCTGAGGCAACTGCTGATATATTTTCATTTCTTGAAACAAGGAATTCTTGTATTCCCGAAGGCTATTTTAATAATATTTGCTCAGGATATGGAGATCCCTGCCTTTCTTGTTGGGGATTTAGAGATGTGGACTATCAAAAGCATCAAAATAATCAACCCTGGAATATCAAAAATTATGGAACAATATGGTATTGCAATATTTACGATAACCCAAGTTTTGGAGGGGTTTGCTGGTATTATGATAGCAGTGATAAAAAGTATAAATATTTAGAGCAACATTGTGAAGGGCAAATTGCAAGTCAGGCAATTTGGGATTTGATAAATAGGGAATTAATAAAATATATGGATTTGCCTTCTGCATGGCAGTTAGGGGAAAGGTTATTTTATTATGCTCAATACAGTTTTACTGATCTTTATTATTGTGATTTTGCTAATGAATTGACAGATGGATGTGGTGAAGGATCTTTATATAGAGCATTAAGGCTGGCAGATGATGATGATGGAGACCTTTCAAATGGAACACCCCATGCAGAAGAAATTTATAATGCTTTAAATTCTCATTTAATTGCTTGTCCTAATGATGATCCATCTTCAAGGCAAAATCATACAATTTGTCCCCCTCCATTTAAGCCAGATCTTAATGGCTTTGCTGCATCTGGTCCAAATAAAGATCAAGGTAAAAATATTTTATATTGGTCAACGGATGACCTTTTGACTAAGGTTTACAGAAATGAAGTATCCTGCAATCATGGTTTTACTTATATTGGTAGTTCTTCAAATAATTGTTTTGAAGATATAAATGTCTATCCAGGAATAAATTATTATTATAGAATTCAAAAAATTCTTTTTTCACCAGTTTGCTTAAGTGAAGTAAGTGATTGCATAGAAATTAAAGCAAGCTATCAAGAAGGTATATGCGGCATACCAGCACCACCAATCCTTAATTCCGCAGAAGGCTTATGCGATGGGATAAAATTAAGCTGGAAACCCTCAGACTGTGGGAATTCTGTAAGTTATAATATTTACAGAAGGCAAGGCGAATGTGGAGGTCCTTTTCAAAAGATAGCAGGACCAATAACTGGATTGAATTATATAGATACAAATGTATCAACAGGAGTTGACTATTCTTATAAAATAACTGCTTCTTGTGATTCAAATGGAATAGTTGAATCACCTTTTAGCAATTGTTTGACATCCCAGAAACCCCAAAACCAGATATACCAAATCCACCAATGATTGAAGATTTATGCAATGCTTTAAAAGTTTCCTGGTCTCCTGTTGAAGGTGCTGATAAATATAATGTTTATAGAAGAAATGGAGGATGTGGAAGTGATGGATGGGTAAAAATTGCCAGTGATTTAACTGGAACAAATTATATTGATTACAATGTATTACCAGGTTCAACTTATGGTTATTACATAGAAGCATTAAAGGATTCTTGTCCATCAGGCCATGGTAACAGATGCTCTTCTGGGACACACGCAGCACCTGATATATCAGGAACTGTAACTGACATATATCATATAAAACAAAAAGATAATAGCT
>JBBISU010000169.1:0-3104 GCA_037441225.1 Acidobacteriota bacterium | reverse complement strand
AAAAAAATTAAAGATTGTTTTACATTTTTCACAATAAAATTCATAAATCGGCATAGTTATTATGCAATTATTATATAAAAAGAAAAATAATTTTTCAAATTACAATATACTGCTATAAAGTTCTATAAATTTTTTTGCAGAGGCATTCCAGGAATAATCCTTTTCCATTGCTCTTTTTTGTATTTTCTTCCATTTTTCTTTGTCTTTGTAAAAATTTAATGCTCTTTTTAACTCATTCAGGAAGTTGAGAGGATCCTTACCTTCAAAGACAAAGCCAACCCCTTCCTCTCCATTTTCTGATACTTTTTCAACTGTATCTGCAAGTCCACCTGTCTTTCTTACCAGTGGAATTGTTCCATATCTTAAAGAATACATTTGATTTAAACCACAGGGTTCAAAATGGGATGGCATCAAAAATATGTCTGCTCCGCCTTCAATTAAATGAGCGACTTGATTGTCAAAGCCCAATTTTAAGCCAAAAAGATTTGGATGTTTTTTTGCATAGGTTGATAAAATTTCATGGTAGATCAATTGGCCAGTTCCAAGGATTACGATTTGAATTGGGAGTTTCATCATTTCTTCAAATGCTTGGGACAAAATATCTAAACCTTTTTGATCTGCCAGACGAGAGACCATTCCTAAAAGGCATATTCCATTTTCTAATTTTGGTAATTTAAATGTATTAAGAAGAGCATCTTTGATCAATTCTTTATTTTCAAGATTTTCTTCTGAATAATGATAAGGCAGAAGTGGATCTGTCTCTGGATTCCATTCATCATAGTCAACTCCATTTATTATCCCTTTAAAATTATCTCCCTTTGCCCTTAAAACCCCTTCCATTCCCATTCCAAACTCTGGAAACTCTACAACTTCCCTTGCATAAGTAGGAGAGACAGTGACGACTTTATCAGAAAAAACAATCCCACTTTTAAGCAAGCTTAATTTTCCCCAGAACTCCAGCCCTTCTCCAGCCCTTGTCCATTGAGGAGGAAGCTCTGTATAAGGAAAATATGCCATATCATAATTTCCTTGATAAGCAATGTTGTGAATATGGAAGACCGTTTTGCATTGAAGTTTGTGATAATTAATATAAGCAGGAAGAAGCCCAGTATGATTGTCATGGCAATGAACAATGTGTGGTTTTTGCTTTAAATTTTTCAAATAATAAAATCCTGCTTTTGAAAAAAATATCCATCTCAAAACCTGATCTTTATAACCCTCTCCTGTCTTTGGATCATCATAAATGCCTTCCCTGTCAAAAAAATCAGGATGGCTTATAAAGGTTACTGGAATTTCTGTCCCTGGAATTTTTGATTTGTATAAAGGATAAATTCCTGCGAAGGTTCCTTCAATTTTTAATTCTGGCACCTCTGGATGTTTTGAAAATTTAAAATTTCCCTTTTGTGTTTTCTTATAAAAGGGCATAAAAATTTCCACTTCAATGTGTAAATTTTTTAATGCTTTTGGAAGTGCACCTACAACATCAGCCAAGCCCCCTACCTTTGCAAAGGGATGGCATTCTGATGAAAACATAATAACTTTCATAATTCCCCCTAAAATAATTGAATTTTAATTATTATATCATTTTTTATATTTTAGTGTCATTTTTTTATTTTATAATTATTTAATTCTCTTAGATTTAAAAGATCAATTTGATTTTTTTTTTCTGATAAAATAAAAAAAAATTTAAGGAGGTAAAAAAATGAAAGGTGTAATTATTAAATGTTTAGAATCTTTGGTTTGTGAAAAGTTTGGAAAGGAAAAATGGGAGGAAATTGTCAAAAGATCAACCATTGATAAATTTCATATGTTTATAGCAACAGAAGATGTGAAAGACGAAACTGCTTTAAAGATTTTAGATAACCTTTGCAAAGTTCTAAATGTATCACTTCAACAAGCAGCCGATGCTTTTGGGGATTATTGGGTTAATGTATTTGCACCAAAAATTTATCCCATATATTTTGAAAATTCGAAGTCAGCAAAAGAATTCCTTTTAAAAATGGATCAAGTTCATGCTGATTCAACAAAATCAATTGAAGGTGCTCGTCCACCAAGATTTGAATATGAATGGATTAATGAAAAAACACTAATTATGAAATATAAATCACACAGGGGTTTGATTGACATAATGGTTGGCTTGATAAAAGGGGTTGGAAAATATTATAAAGAAGAATTGATAGTAAGAAAATTAGATAATGAAAGAGTAGAGATTATTTTTAAATAAATTATCATTTAATAAATTTTAAAAAATAAAATGTAATAAAGCATTGATTAAAATATAAATCTTGTAAGATCTACTATTTCAAAAGAACTTAAGAAATATAGAATATTTTGAAAATTCAAAAAAAATGGATGCCTTGAGCACTTTTATATTTAAAGGAACAAGGGTTTGCTTAATAATGAACAATAAAAATATTTAAATTTTATCAAAAAATCCACTTAATAACTGTTAAAAATCCAACAAAAATTAAAAAAATAAAAATGAATAAAATTAAAAAAGGAAAAAATGAATTTTTAAATTCTTTAATTAAACTTTTTTCCCATTTTTTAATTCCTTTTAATCCAAAAACAGGATACGCGCCATATTTATTTTTGCATTCTAATTGGATTTTTAAAAGTTTGTCTTTTGAATATCTTGGAAGTTTATCAATATTCCCTCTAAATTTTAAAGCAAATAATAATTTTAAAGGATCCTTACCACAAGATTTTTCAAAAATTTCTATGGCAGTTTCCATTTCTTTATTTTTTATCTCATCCAAATACCAATACCTTCCTGCCATAGAAGGGAATTTTAAAATAGAATAAATTTCAGCAAGTTTTGTTCTTAATGATATCTCATCTGGGTAAGCAAAGATTAAACTATGCAATCTATCCCTTGCTTTTCCAAGATCACCTTTTTCAATATCCGATTGAACCCTATTAAGAGTTTTTTCAATACTCATTTTTTTATTTTATCAAATAATATTAACTTTTTCTATATTTATTATTTGCTAATATAGACACCTCAATATAATTTTAAATTTATTAGTTTATTTTAAGGCAAAAAATTTTTTGTTATAATATTTTTATGAATATTGAAAAATTTACAATTAAATTACAGGAAG
>JBBISU010000168.1:0-3357 GCA_037441225.1 Acidobacteriota bacterium | reverse complement strand
GCATAGAAATTTTGATTCTCCAATAATTAAATTAAAAATGACACTTCTTCCTTCATCAAATATTAAAATAATAAGTATTTTCATTAAAAAATTAAAATTTATTTGACATTTTTTTTTAAAATGTTAAAATTTCTGTATGGAATTTAAAGAATTGAAAAAATTAATGGGCTCTTTTTGGCAAGCAAGGGCAATCCTTTCAGCCATTGAATTAGATGTCTTTTCAAAAATTCATAGTGGGGTAAATAATATTCCAGAACTTGCAAAGGTTTGCAAGGCTTCTTTAAGAGGAATGAATGCACTAATAAGATTCTTAATTTCTTCAGGGCTTATAGAAGAAAAAGAGACAGGTCTTGAAATAAATGAGAACTCCTTGATTTTATCTTTTCACTACCCTGATAATAAACTTGGTTATTTTAATCATCAAAAAAATTTGTTTTATAAATGGTGTAGATTAACGGAAGCAGTAAAATCTGGAAAACCAGTTTCTGCAAAATTTGACTGGGAAAGTTTTATCCTGGCAATGGATCAAGGAAAGGAAATAGATCCTTCTCTTATAAAAGCACTTCCCTTTCAAGAAGAATTTAAAATCCTTGATTTGGGAGGAGGACCTGGAACTTTTTCTTTGCTTTTCCTTCAAAATTTTCCAAAATCAAAGGTATGTCTTTTTGACTTCCCAGAAACAATAAAATTAAACAAAAAAAGATTACCAAAAGAAATATTAAAAGATAAAAGATTTAAAATGATAGGAGGCGACTTTTTAAAAGATTCAATTGGGATTGGTTATGATTATATCTGGCTTTCTTCAGTAATCCATTCCTATGGAGAAAAAGAAATTGAAAAATTGATAAAAAAATGTTCTTTAAGTTTGAAAAAAGGTGGAAAAATTTTAATTTTAGATTTTTTCTTAAATGATGATAAAACAGGTCCTCCTTTTTCTGCTCTTTTTTCTTTAAATATGCTTGTAAATACAAAAAATGGGAGAACCTATAGTTTTAAAGAAATAGAAGAAATTTTAAAAAAATATAATTTTACAAATTTTGAAAGAATTCCTTTTGAAGAAAATAATTCTATTTTAATTGGAACTCTTTTATGAGTGAATTTGAAAAATATAAAATTAAAGAAATAATTGGCACTGGAGGAATGGCAACTATTTATCTTGCAGAAAACAAAGATGGAAAAGAAGTTGCAATAAAAGAAATACTGCCACAAATATCAAAGGATGAAGAGTTTATAAAAAGATTTGTAAGAGAAATAAAAATAATGCAATCACTCCAACATCCAAATATACTGCCAATATATGATGCCTCTCTTGGTCCAGAAAAATATTACATTGTAATGCCCTATCTTTCAGGGGGTACGCTTAAAGATTTAAGCAACATAATTCAAAGAATCCCACTGGATTTTTCAATTTATATTTTGCAACAAATTGCAAAAGCTCTTGAATATGCACACCATAAAGGTATAATTCATAGAGATTTAAAGCCATCAAATGTAATGTTTTCAGGTGATGGAAATCTTTATTTAACAGATTTTGGAGTTGCAAGGGCATCGACTTTAACACAATTAACACAAACAGGTGAGATTTTAGGAACACCTGCTTATATGTCTCCTGAACAAGTTTTAGGAATGCCTATCGATTACAAAAGCGACTATTTTTCCTTTGGAATAATTTGCTATGAAATTTTAACTGGCACAAATCCATTTATGACTGATAATCCAATAACAACAATGAAAAAAATAGTTGAATTTTATCCCCCGGGTCCTATGGACTTAAACCCTTCGATTCCACCTTCAATAGAAAATATAATTTTAAAACTTCTAAAAAAAGAGCCAAAGGAAAGGCCTGAAAATGGCTTTGAAATAATTGAAGAATTTTTAGCTTATTGGAAAGGGAAAGAGGCAGGAAATTTAAAGGAAAATTTTGCAAAATTTTTAAATAATCCAGAAGAAGAAATAAAAAAATATCAAAAAAAAGAGGCGCTGGAGCATAAAGAAAAGGCAAAGCAATTGCTTTTTCAAAAGGAAAACAAAACAATGGTTTATTGGCACATATATCAAGCATATCAACTAAATCCAGAGGATTTGGAAGCCTTCCAGATTTTTGAAAATTTAAAGTCCTCCTTAGGAGAAATAAAAATTCAAAAAGATCCAGTTACTGAAAGGTTAGAAGAAAAATGGAGGCAAAATCCTGAAAATGTAAATGTTTTAATTCAATTGGGAAAAATTTATAAGAGTAAAAAGGACTATCTAAACTTATTAAAAATTTATAACCGCCTTGATAGATTAAATATAAAAGATCCATATTTAAGAGGACAGGTTCAATCCTTAATAATCCCACAAGAACCAAAAAGAGAACCTTTAAAAGAAATCAAAGGAGAACCTTATAATCCTCTTAAAGCAATTCCAATTTGGATTTATTTAATAATTGGCATAATTTTTGCAATTTTTTTTATAAATAAAGTAATTACAAAAGGGCAAAAGAGTGCAGAGGAAACCTCCACTGCAATAACACAAGAAATGGATAAGATTTTTTCAACCTTTGATAAAAATATTGCTGAATTGGGCTTTGATATAAAACCATTATTGAAACTGGAAAAGGAAGGAAAATTAAAAGAAGCATACAACGGTTATATTGCTTTAATTGAAGAAAAGCCAAACCATTCAGATGTTTATGTTTTGCATGGGAAAGCAGGAGAAATTGGCTTAAAATTAGGTTATTATGCCTCTTCAGTTGAGCATTTAGAAACTGCTTATAAAAGAGCACCGTTGCTTGAAAAGAAAAATTATATATATTCATTAGGGGAAGCATATTTTAAAAATGGAGAAAATTCAAAAGCAGAAGATATTCTAAAGGAAGGAATTGATTTAGAAGACGAAGAAATATCTCCAAAATGCCTTTTAAAAAGAGCTGAAATTTATATAAAACAAGGAAAATTAAATTTAGCAAAAGTAGACCTTGATAATTTAATTAATAATTATCCAGAAGCTTCGGAAATAGATGATGCAAAAAACTTAAAAAATTCTTATGGGTTTTAGTGAGTATAAATTTAGTAAGGAAATATTAAATTGACTTCTGTTCCTTTCCCTTCTTCACTCGAAATTTCAACTTTAGCATTATGTTGTTCCATAATCCCATAGACAATGGAAAGCCCTAATCCAGTTTCAATCTTTTTTGTAGTAAAAAAAGGTTCAAAAATTTTTTCTTTAATTTCCTCAGGTATCCCTGGACCAGTATCCCTAAATTTATAAATAACTTTTTTCTCTTTTTTATCGACTTCTGGAGAAACAAAAATTTCGCCCCTTACTTCCATTGCTTCCATTGCATTTATCAAAATATTTAACCCAACTTGCACAATT
>JBBISU010000167.1:1886-3521 GCA_037441225.1 Acidobacteriota bacterium | reverse complement strand
TCTCTATTTTCTTTTTCCTTGTTTTCTGGTAATATTGAATTGATGGAGCAGAATGGTACCTTTTTGAGTTATCCTTCAAGGTGTGGTCAACTATATGGGATTGGTTCTGATTATCAGGATAGAATAAAGGCATATGTGTTCCAAAATGAATGTGCAGATGGGTTTCACGACAACATTGAGCCACTTCCAGAGGAAAAAAGGGAACTGGGTTCAACTGACACAATTTACAGAGACGAAGAATGTATAGCAATTGTATTGGAGAAATTTCCTTGCTATTGTTTGGATATGGGGATTGAAAGATGGGTATATGAATTTCAACCACCCCAAGGAAATGCAATAACAGGGGAAATTGTACACGATCCAACTTTGCCTTATCCACCATATTCTGGTTGGATTACTTTTGGTATAAGATGGTTATATGGAAGGTATGAGCCTTGTTTTTATGCAGATCTATGGTATGGGATAAAATTTTTCCAGCAAGCATACATACATTGTAATACAAATGAGCAAAGGTTTGGGAATTGGGTATTGAGGTTTAAATATTGCTCAAATACACAAAATCCAGAATGCACTGTCTTAAAGGAGTGGAATGTGAATTTTGTAAATCAAGATAGGGGACAAATTATAATAAGCACAAGAGAACCTGATTATGAAATACTTCCTGATAAACTTGAAACAGATCCATGGGTAAATGAAGGTGGTGATAATATGGAATTAGATGTTAGTTTTTTCAGATGTGGAAGCAATGGCGGAGATGAACCTGTTCCAAATCAAACAATAAATTTTTACCAGCAATTTATAAATGGAACTGGTGGACATAATCATACAGAACCAGTAGAATGTGGAGCAACAAGGGGACAAAATTATTGTGGATTTTTTAATCCTACAACTGCTACAACAGACAGGGATGGAATTGCAGTGACAAATTTTACAGCTCCTTATTATTCAGGGAATATAAGGGTTATTGCAAGGACAAGGTATAATGGACAAGACAGGGAATCAAAAAAAACAATAACATCAAAAGTGCCATATCTTAATAAAGGATATTCAACATCATCTATGACAATGATTGCAGATAATCTAAATTGCGTGCATGGTTCGGAGAATAATTATTTTACTTTAAGTGTATTAGAAAAATTAGCAAATCTTGCATATGATTGGAACCAGCAAGGTGGATTTGTCTTAAGGATAACGGCAGGAACTTTGCCATGGGGAGGAAAGTTTGATGATGGTGAATGTTGGGCAAGCAATTGTCAGGAAAATCATCAATGGCATAGAAATGGGCTTGATGTTGATATTGGAAAATCTGGATTAAGTAATGAACAGATTCAGAATTTTACTAACTTTATAAGTAGATTAGACATTCAAATTATATATGGTTTATATATAGATCATCAAAATATATACCATTGGCATTTGAGAGATGTAAAATATAGAAGAATTCCAGGAATAGGGGGATGCAATGAATAAGATAATTTTTTTATTTTTTTTAATTTCAAATTTAATTTTTTCAGAAGAAAATGTATTTTATTGCAACATAAAAAATTCAAAGGTAAAGGTTGATGTAACCTATGATGCAAATAAAGGTATATATTCTTATAAATATACAATTATTTCCTTTGAGGAAAACAATGG
>JBBISU010000167.1:0-1786 GCA_037441225.1 Acidobacteriota bacterium | reverse complement strand
TACGGGCACATTCCAATGGATGATGAGCATTGGGAAAAGGAACCAGAAGGATATACAAGGCCAAAAGGTTATGGTTACGACACAGATTGGTATTTATATGGAAAGACAATAGGTCCAGTTGATCCAGCAGAATATCAGTTTTACAATGGTGGAGGGCAGAAGCCAGATGATGTTAATTTATTTTTAAAATATGCAAACCCCTTAGAGCACCAAACAAAACTTCCACCAGGTGTAAATGAATTTGATTTAATTGTATATTATGGAGATACAATAATTCCATCCACCTTTAAAGCAGAACTAAATGGAGTTGACATAACATCAAAGTTTCAACCAGCAAAAGGGATAGCAGAAGTTGAGCATTTAGTTTTACAGAAAGGAAGGAACACATTAGTTTTAAGTGTAGATGGGAAAAACCAAAAAGGTTCAACAGCAACAGATACAGATAGATTGGTATTCATAGTTGAATAAAAAAGGAGGCTATTTGCCCCCTTTTAAATCAGGAGGAGATATGTATTTGATATTCCTTTTACTATTTTTATCAAGTATTTCAATTTCAAAGGAAGGACCTGGGTGGGAGGTAGAGATAAAGCCAGTAACTTATGAATATTATTCAGGTGAGCCATTGTTGTTTTACATAATAGGGAAAAATAAAACAGATAGAGAATTAAAGGGTATGGGAGAAGAAGGGATTTTAGAATTAGATGGGCAGAGATGTCAATATAAGATAACAGATAAATCTTCATTATTTAGGATGGTAAGGGAGCCAGGGAAGAAGGAATTTTCATATAAAAAAGGGGACATACATAAGGAGAGCATCCTTTTAAGTGATTTATGCAAAAACAGATTTTTATCCACCTGGTTGATGTTAGCAGTAAAAGATGATTTTTTTGGAATTCACAAATTATGTTATTTAAGGAAATATGGTGAATATTCAAGGGAAAAATACAAATGGGAAGAAAAGGAAGAGCGGTTTTGCACAGAATTTAAGATAATATATCCACCAGAAGGGGAAAGGGAGATATACAAAAAATATATAGAAGGGAAACAAATAAATGACATAAGGGAGATTTCAATAAAAGAAAAGTTAGAAATAATAAAAGAATATCCAACATCAATTTATACAGGATGGATACTGGCAGAGGGATTTGATTTTTTCAAACTTTATCCAGGTGGCAAATATATAATTGAGAAATTTAAGAAAGGGGAGGATAGATATTTTAGCTTAGGGAGAAACAATTTATATTATTTAACAAAAGAGGAGATTGAAAAATCAAGCAAAGAAAAGTTAATAAAAGAAGAAGAATTATTCAAAGAATACATAAAGGCAGGGGAAAGATTTATAGAAAAGAGGTGGAATAGCCCATTGATACCCTTAATTTATTTATCAATTGCCTATGAGAATCTGGCAATAGGGGACATAGAAAAGTTTTTATATTATGGAGAAAAGGCAGAAAAGATGGAATTGCCAGAATGGTATCCATCAATAGCAGGGCAATGGCCGCAAGAGGAATATATAGAATTAGAGAAAAATAAATTAAAAGAAACATTGGAGGAAGTAAAAGGTATAAGGACTGTAAAAGATAAAGAAAAATGATTAAGATTGAAATCATCAATGAAGAGTGAAAAGGGCAAAATATTTTTATAAATAAATTTGCAATTGTTTTTGGTGGGGGCTTTAAGCTTGCTTAAGCCCTTTATTTTTTCAGTTTCAGTAGGGGCTGGGCTTGTTCAAGCCCAAATCTAAGGCAAAGGAACAAAAGCAGTAGATAGCATATCGCATATATCA
>JBBISU010000166.1:0-3723 GCA_037441225.1 Acidobacteriota bacterium | reverse complement strand
CCTGAAATAGGGATTTCAGTGTCAGAGTATGATGTTGTGGCTAAGTTATAAGCAACGCAATTTCCATAATCACCTGATGGTAAATCATAAGTTATTCCTCTATAAACATTGTAAGTCCCAACAGACCATTCAGGATCCCATATCATCTCTGTTTTAGATGTAAACCTTAGATTTAAGACCTCTGATGGTGGAGGGTAGGAAACAGTAAAACCACTTGATATATAATAATTAGAAGATAAAGCCCAGGGTGGAAAAATCCCATCTCCAATTGAACTTAAAGTAATTTTAAAATTTGTTGAAACAATTTCTGGTGCTGGATTTGAACCATTATTAAAGGCATATTCATTGTTTTTATAGTTTGGACTTTCCTGTGGAAAACCAAAAGAATATAAAAGGAAATAAATAAAAATAAATTTTAAAATTTTCATAAGACCTCCTTAACCCATCATTTTCTCCTTAAAATTTCTATTTTCTGACAGGTTTTGTTATTATCTTCTTTTATTTCATTTACAGTATTTGTTGGGTCTGCTAATGCACATATTTTATATTTCCCAGGTGGTATATCTGGTGGAATTGAGGGAAATAAACCTGACGGAATTCCATCGTCAGATGGTTGCAGAGATGATACAAACCCCCTTCCACATAAAAATTCATCTTGAGGCGGTGGTTCTGAACCTGCCCAGCCATATAGCACAATGTCAACATTAAAATTTTTTGCTTCCAAATTACCTATATTTGATACAAGCAATTTATATTTATCTTTAAGGTTTTCTCCTTGATATGCAGAAGAAGGGGCTTGAAATTTTAATGTCAAATCTGCTTTCATTGGAGGACCTACTATTCCAAGACACTCAACAGAAAAAGCAGCTTTTTTTGATAAAACTCTTACAGGTGAAATAACCTCCAATGATGCCCAACCCTTTAAATCTTTATCTGTTTCCCAGAGCATTTTAACTTTCCTTGAGGTATTCTTTTTAATATTTATGACTTCAACGGGCATTATTTTTTTATCGGATCTCAAAAATCTATATTGAACTCTTGCATTTTCTTTTGAAAAAATTTCCCCTTCAAAACTTAAAACTACAGGACAGATTCCAGAATAATTGGATGGAACAACTTCAAGGTTTAATTTAATTAAATCTTCTCCATTAGAATTTAAAGAAAAAATTAAAAATGAAAATAAAATGAAAAATGTAAAATTCATTTTATTATTCTCCTTTAAATACAGCAGACATTTGATTATTTTGCTCGTTTTCTTCTTCTATAGAGTTTTCATAATCTACAATTGCAAGGTACTTCACCTCCTGCCCAATCTTTATTGAATCATCTAAAACAAAATCCAGTTTTTCTTTCCCATTAAGTTTTTTAATTTTTTTTCTTCCTACCTCGTAGGACTTTCCAGAAGGATACTGATAACCATCAACCTTTACTACAAACCCTTTTTTATTTAAAACAATTGATTTATCTGTTGGAACATCTGAAGCATTTGCTATTTGAATTTCAAGCTTAACATTATTTTTTTTGCTATCTGAACTTACCTTTTTAATATTAAATTTTCCTACAATTAGATCTGGTTTTGGCTGATACCTTACAATTGCATCTCCAACACATTCAAGATTGAATTCTGCTTTATTTGAAAAAACTTCATAGGGTGCTAAAATTTGTATCTGTTCCCATCCTTTATAATCAGCACTTAAAATCCATTTATCTACAACTTCCTTTTCAGCAGGAGATTTGAATTCAATTACTTTAGGAGGAGCAACTGCACCATCACTTCTCAAAAATTTATACTTTACAACCATTGGTTCCTTTGCAACAATTATTCCTTTAAATATAAATTCCTTTGGACAACTTCCCTTAAAAGATTTTGGTATAACTTCTAAGTTAAGTTTTATTTTCTCGTCGGAAAATAATTTAATTGATAATAGAGAAAACAAGAAAGAAAGAAATAATAATTTTGCTCTCATTTTAACCTCCATAAAAAATTGAAGTAATTTTTTACTCAATTATTGAACATTCATTGTAAGTTGCTGTTTCCTTTTGATCAATTCCTCTTAAATTTTTGAAAGTTACAGAAACCTTTATTCCGCCTTTTACAAGAAAGGGTCCTTTAATATGTCCATTTGTTATAATTGCAGAGGTATCTGGATTTACAGGGCTTACATTAAATGTAAAGTTCTTTGAACTGTTTGTAAGCAAATCAAAAAATTCTACCTTTCCAGTTGCAGCAGAGCTTTGTCTGTCTCCGGAATTGTAAACATAGACATTTATATCCTCTACTGGTATAAAACCTTTATCAACTAAAACCTTAATGCAATTACTTTTTGTAGGATCATCACAGCAGTTTACAGAAAGAGATGGATTAAGCTTTACACCTTCAACTTTAATAAACTGTCCTTTTTTCATTGGGGGCTTTGATTTTTGTTTTTCCAATTCCTGAGAGAAAAGAAAAAAGGAAAACACAAAAATGAAACAAACTGTTAAACCTAAAAATTTTTTGTTCATAACGAACCTCCTTATTTTAAATTTCAAAAATACATATTCAATTTTTATGCCAGAAATATGAAAATAATAAAAATATTGAGAGATACCTTTTAAATAAAGGATTTTAAAAGTATTTTTATTTTTTATAGGTAAAATAAGTTAGAATATTTTCTAACTGAAGTTAGAACATTTTCTAACAAATATAATTAAAAAATTGAAATAGTGGGGATTTCGTTTGTGCAATTCGCAAAATAATAAGGCTTAAGCAACTAAAGCCCCTAGAACCCCAAAAAGATATTTTTATATGGACTGGGCAATACCATCTCCTACCAAATCAAAAAATAGAAAATTTTATCAATTACAGGCATTTGTGAGTTCCTGTGGGAAACACTCAAATAATGGATTGACTTGTCTTTCTATATTTGAGGAATCCTTTCCATAAGAACCTTCCTTTATGCCATTGTTTCCAACTACAACAAAATAATAAAAGTTTGATGCGGGAGGATTGCCGGGGTCAAAGGTTGCGCTTCCCGATGCTCCGATACTGCATACATTATTCGTCCAGTTCAGCGCCCCCGCTATCGGTCCCTGACCCCAATAGACAGAATGATCTGTTGCACAATTTGCAGGAGTGTAGTTTATTACAATGAATGTTCCACTTCCCTTTGAAACTGTCATAGGATTAGAAGAGCCACCCACTTCAGACGGAGCCCTTAAATTAAATGTTGCAACGCAGTTTTTGTATCCGTTCATAAAAACTTCTCCATCTGAGTTGCAATCTCCAGTAAAACCAGCAAAATAAGAGTTGCTATCTTCTATTGCTGTAAGTGTTACAAGGGTGTTTGTTGGGAAATCCGCACTACAGGAAATTCCGCAGTTTATCCCAGCAGGGCTTGATAGAACTGTTCCGCTTCCTGTTCCTGTCTTCGTTACTGTAAGGGTATGGATAGGGTGATTGAAATATAGCCTCACGGATTCAATAATCGAAGTGCTGGCGTTTAAATACCCTCCATAAGCCATTGCCCTCGCCCTGACATACCTGTTCTGATTGAAGGGCAGTGAAAGCCCTGTCATCTGCCAGCCACCTGAGATGCGAATTGCCTGACCCAGATCTGTCCATGTAATCATGTCTTCGGATTCTTCAAAATAGACATTGTGAACCTCTGGCGAGGACTGGCTCCTGAGCCAGGTTATTGTGCCATCGGTTGCTACAGTCAAACTCTGTATAGCCGCATCATC
>JBBISU010000165.1:0-3818 GCA_037441225.1 Acidobacteriota bacterium | reverse complement strand
CTTTAGGCAATTTATTATAAACTTGAAAGAAAGTAGAAATTTTTGTATAATCAAAATATGAAAGTTATTTTTATTTTTATTTTTTTAGTAAACTTAAATCTTTTTGGAGATTTAACTTTAAGCAAACTTCTGGATTCTGAGATTAAATTAGAAAAGCGCCTTCTTGAAACAGACCTTTCAAGTTTGAATTATCTTTATAAAAATTGGAAATCAAAGGTTGCCACTGTCTCAGAACTTCAGACCTCCTTAGTTAATTCTATGCAAGGCGAAGGAGCAAATCCTCAGGCAGTAGAAGACTTGCTTCAACAGATTTCCGTTGAACTTGCACTGGCACAAAGTTATGGCTCCCAAATCCAAATGCTTAATGAAAGAATATGGGCGAGGCAGAAAAGGATTGAAATAATGGAAGCAGAAAAGCAAGAAAGCAAAACAAAAGAAGAAGAAGCAGATCCTTTAAGTGGTGAATGGCAAGTTCAAATTATGCCACAGGATTTAAAAGGAAAGTTTATCTTAAAACTTTCAGGAACTTTAATATCTGGAACTTATGAACTTTCAGGTGGATGGAAGGGATCCCTTAAAGGAACCCTTGTTGGAAACAGAATTCGCCTTGAAAGAATAGATGCAGAACAAGGATATGTAGCAATTTATTATGGAAAGGTGGACTTAGAAAACTTTACAATCTCAGGCACCTGGGAGAGCACTCTTTTTACAACAGGTGGTCCTATGACTGGAAATTGGACAGGGAGAAAAATCCGTGAGCAGTAAAATTATTTTCTCCTTTTTATTTGGCTTATTTATTGGCTTTGGAATTGGTTATGTTATAACAGATCTTCATTATAGAAAGCTTGAACTTCAAGACCAAAATACACCATCACAAAAAGAAATAAATCCAATGGATGAAGTTCACAGGCAGTTAAATACTTTTCAAGAAATTCTTAAGAAAAATCCAGAGGACTATGATGCCCTTGTTCACTTGGGAAATTTATACTATGATATTGGTCAATTTAATAAGGCAATTCCTTACTATGAAAAAGCTGTTTCTATAAAAAAAGATCCAAATGTTTTAACTGATTTAGGAACTTGTTTAAAAGAGACAGGAGAAGCAGAAGAAGCAATAAAAAGATATGAAGAAGCATTAGGTGCAGATGAAAAGCATTGGAAAGCAGTATATAATATAATTATTGTTAGCATTCACAATTTAAAAGACAAGAAAAAGGCACTTCTTTATTTTGAAAAATTGAAAGGTTTAAATCCCCCAAATGTTGATTTAAATTCTCTTTATGAAGAAATAAATAAATTAAAATGAATTTTATAATTTTTGTTGTAATCTTGCTTGTTTTATTTATTTTATTAAAAGCATTTTCTAAACAAAAAACAAGCGAAATTGAAGGGTGGAGAAAATTTTCAAGGACTTTCAAAGCAAAAGAAAAGTTTTCCCTTTTAGGAGCACCTCAAAAATGTATTGTCTGTGGCAATTATGGAACAGAACTGGATGGTATAAAGGAAGGGAAAAAATGGTTTTGTTCAAAGGAATGTAAGGAAAAATGGGAAAGCCAAAAGAAAAATTAAATACTTTAAAATTTAAAGAAAAACTAATTGCAGTTGGTAAATCCTTAAGGGAGCAGGGGTTAATTGTTGGTGGCGAAGGAAATCTTTCATTAAAACTTCCAGATGGAAATTTGCTTGTAACTCCTGCAAGAGCTTGCAAGGGAAAATTAGACGCATCAATGCTTTTAATTTTAGATCCAAAAGGTTATGTACTGGAAGGAAATTTACAGCCCTCATCAGAACTATTGCTCCATTTACACATTTACAATCAAAGAAAAGATGTAGGTGGAATAGTCCATGCCCATCCACCCTTTGCAACTGGTTTTTCTTGTGCAGGAATGTCTTTTCAAACTCCAATTCTTGCAGAAGGAATGATTATGCTTGGAACTGTTCCAAATGTTCCTTTTGCAATGCCGGGTTCAATTGAGCTTGTAGAAGCATTATCGCCTTATTTATTAGAAAACGATTGTTTCCTTTTATCAAACCATGGCGTATTAACAGTAGGAGCAGATATAGAAACAGCTTTGATGAGGATGGAACTTTTAGAACAATATGCAAAAATTTTATTGATTACTTATGTATTAGGAAGGCAGAATCCAATTCCAGCAAAATATTTAGAGCCCTTAAAAGAATTAAATAAAGAAACAAGATTTTTAAAGGCACCAGAAGAATCAATACCTCTTCCAAAAGCACCAAGGGTTCTTTTATATGAATTGTTTGAAGAACTTTTAAGAAGATATTTGAAAAAATGAATTATGATTTAAAAAAATTAAAAGAAAAAATAGATAAAAAACTTTTAGAACTTTTGCCAAATAAAGCACCAAAAATAATAATAGAAGCAATGGAACATTCTTTGATGGCAGGTGGAAAGAGATTAAGACCTCTATTATTTCTTTCCTCTGTATCATTTTTAAGGAAAAAACCAATAGATTTTTTGGAACCTGCTTGTGCCCTTGAATTTATTCACACCTACTCTTTAATCCATGATGATTTACCTTCAATGGACAATGATACTTTAAGGAGAGGAAAACCAACCTGCCACATAAAATTTGGTGAAGCAATTGCAATTTTGGCAGGAGATAGTTTGCTCACCCATTCCTTTTTAATACTTTCCAAATATCCAGAAATAATTCCCGCTAATATAAAAAGAAAAGCAGTAGAAATGGTTTCAGATGCAATTGGAGCAGAAGGGCTTGTAGCTGGGCAGGTTATGGATTTAAAAAAAGTAAAAAATGAAGAAGAACTAATAAAAATGCATTATTTAAAGACAGGAAAACTTATACAGGTTTCTTGTGAACTGGCAGGACTTTACTGTAAAGCAGAAGAAAAAGAATTAAAAATTTTAAAAAATTTCGGTAGAAATTTTGGAATTTTATTTCAAATTGTAGATGATTTACTTGATGAACTATGTACAGCAGAAGAATTGGGTAAAAGCCCTGGAAAAGATAAAGAGCAAGGAAAGTTGACTGCTTATTCTCTTTGGGGAATTGAAGAATCCTTAAAGAAAATATACGATTTGGAAGAAAAAATAAAAAAGGAGTTGTCAAATTTTAAAGAAAGAAACAATCTTTTTCTTGAAATATTAGAAAAAACAACTCATAAGGTATATGATAAAATCAAAAAATGAAGAAAAACCTTGAAAATAAATATAATTAATCCAAAAGATGCAATAAGATTTAGAATATAAATAAAAAACATCTTTTTTCTTTTAATAATTGGTTCAAAGAATCAAAAATAATAGAAATGTAGCGGCGAAGCTTGTCGTCGCCTTTAATATTTGCAAATTGCAAGGGTGGAAACAAGCCCAGCCCCAGCAGGATACTACTCTGCTTTTTACGATTCACATTATCGAAGAAGCAAATCCCTGCCCCTATATTTTACTTTTAATTAATTATTAGGTCGAAACATAAAAGCGCTGAAGGATTGGGGCAGATAAAAGGAAAATGAATTGGCTACACCTTAATGCGTATTGAATATACGCTTAGGATGAGAGAGAAACGAAATTTGACACAGTAGATACCCCTGTACTTTCAACGCCCTTTACCTTTGATTGGAACATACCTTATAAAAGAAATTTTTTTTATTTTACCGGTCATGCAAGATAAGACCCCAACAGATGATCGCATATCGCATATCGGGATTCGGGCATTTGTTTTTAACCCTAAATGCCAAATGCGAAATGCTCCTTTTTTTTATCGCAGGCCAAAGAACCTGCGGCTACATTAAGAAATATTTTGTTTATGTAGCCACAAATTTTATGGTTGCGAATA
>JBBISU010000164.1:0-3849 GCA_037441225.1 Acidobacteriota bacterium | reverse complement strand
GGATAGTATTGGAGACAAATAAGAAGCTTCCACCTGATATATTTTAATTTGATGGCTATTTTAAGAAGAGTAATATTTAATGGTTTTATTTTGATTTCAATTCTTTTCTTTTTTTATACTTCTTTTAACGAATATTTAACAATAGAAATTTCAAGTTGTAAAGATTTAAAAGAAGGCATATTATTGAAATCTGATGAAGAAAAATTGGAAGAAATTTATAATAATTTAATAAATTATAAAAACTATGGGAAAATAGAAAAAATCTGGAAAAAGAAAATTTCTTCAGATAAATATCCACCACCTATTTTCTTTTTTAAGCCAGAAGAACTTTCTTTTTTAAAAAATTTTGACTATTTAAAAGAAAATCAAGGTGAATTATTTTTTGATTTAGGAAATGGAAAAATTTTAAAAGCAACTTTCTTGAAAGTTTCAATGGATGATTTTGCTTTTGGTTCAGGTTTTACAGGTTATCCTGATCCCCCAAATTATATTTTGTACCCTTTAAGAAAATTTTCTTTTCCTCTTTTTCTTTTGGCTTTTCTTTTATATTTTTTAATTCCTTTTAAAAAATCTTTAGAGGACTCCGTAAAATACCCAAAATATAGATTCTTTCTTTTAGATTTTCTTATTGTTCCTATATTTTTCTTTTTCTTTGCATTGCCACTTTTTATAACAGGAGGTTTAAAGCAAGCAATTTCTTTTGGTCTGCCTTTAACAATTCCCTTATGGCTAATTTCTTCCTTTGGCTTTTTTATAATATTTTTAGCAATTTGGCAGGAGAGTTATGGAATTGATTTGAAAGAGGATGGTATTATTGTATACAATTTTAAAGGGAAAAATTTTTATCCTTTCAATGAAATAGATTTTTATCAAGAGGTAAATTTAAAACCACCAAAAGGGCTTGTATTTTTTAGTTTTATTTTTTCTTTTGTTGATAAAAGAAATTTAGGCAAAGCCCTTTTGTTAATTTCTTCCAAGGCAAATGCAATTTATATTAAGATGAAAAATGAAAAAGAAATTTATATATTTATAGCAGATCAAATGGGAAATAAAGCTTTGAAAGGTTTTGAAAAATTGATGGAATTTTTAAAAGAAAAATCTGTTAAATTTAAAAATGAAGTAAAAGAAATAAGGAGTTTTGGTTTTGAATTTTTTAGAAATTAGAAAGGAAGAAAAAATGAAAAAAGAAAAAGTTTTTATTGAAAAAAATAAAAATTTGATCAGGAGTCTTTATATGGGGAAAATATTTTTATTTTTTATATTATTTAACTTTTTTTGTTCATTTTCATTTGCCCAACAAAGTGATTCCTGGTGGGAGACCCTTAAAAGTTATGAGGAAAGATTAAATAAAATGGCACAGGATTTAGAGAATGAATATCAGAGAGCAAAATATCTAAAAGAAGTAAAGGAAAAAAGAGAACTGGAGACAAAAAAGATTTCTAAGGATTATCAAAAGAAAGCCATAGAAGAGATTACAAAATTTTTGAAAGAGGAAATAGGGAATGCAAAAGGGGCTGATTTTATAAAGAAAAAATTTGAAAGCGGTTCAATTGTATTTGGAGATAAAGATTCTTATATTTTAGGTACAATAACAATAGATAAAAATCATCTTCTGGGGCTTTATGACAAAGAAATGAAAACAAATTTTCATAACCTCGTCAAATTAACTGTTGTAATTCTTCATGAATGCATTCACAGTGGGCAATGGGGAGCTTTTTTTGGTATGACTTCTGATGCAAGTGAAGAAGAAGCATATTTTGGTACCCTTTCTGCAATTGCATTATGGATGGAACAAATGGAAAAAAAATGGAAGGGAAAAAATCAAAGGACCCTGTGGTGCCTTAGATGCAGCAGAAAAATTGGATAATATAATAGGTGTTTTAAATTATTACGACAGCATTATTTATGAGAAATCAACAGAAAGAAAGGAAAAGATAAAAAAATTAAAGGAAAAAGAGGGTGTAGAATTGCAAGCACTATATGAAAAAAGAGCAAAGGCAGAAAAAAATTTAAGTTTGCTTGAGCTCTATCATTCCTTCTGCCAGGAGGGCCTTAGTAAATCTGATTTAAAGGAAAATGAAAAAAATGATTTGTTTTTAAAGATGAAAAAAATAATAGAGTTTAAAAAGGGTTGGAGTAGTATATTAGAAGAGACAAAAAGAGAAATTTCAAATAAGGAAGAACTTATTAAATTATACCAATCGCAAATAGATGAGCCAGTTCTTGATATAACAAAATTTAAATGGAAAAGTCAGGATGGAAATACATATAACAGAGATAAACTTTTAAAGGTTGCAAGAGAAAAGCAAAGCAAAGTGACACAGGAATTGAGTAAATTAAAAAATAAATGTGAGGAAGAAAAAAAGAAAACTCCCCCAACGCCTGATTATGCAAAAAATATTTCACCTCCACCTGTTAATGAAAAGGCAAAATTGTACGGATGTCTTTGTAGATGCGGAATTACAATAGGTGTCTGGGGTGGATACTATCCAGAATTTTGGCAAAGGCATCTTTGAATATAATAACAGAACTGGAGTTTGATGAATGCATATATATGCTAAATAAAGCAATTGAAATATATGACATTGGTGCAAAAAATAATACAGTAGAAGATTTAAAGAACTTATTGAAAAGTGTTGAAAAATGGAAATCCGACTGGCAGACAATTGAAAGAGAAGTGCCAAATTGTTTGAAAAAGATTAAAGAAAGGAATGTTTGTGAGTGTGAGGAACTATATAAAAAAATCATTTCATCTGCTTTTAATTCCTTTGTAATTTATGCTTATTCTTCTGGTAGTAAATGGAGATTCTCAGATGCTTGTGGCAGGATAAGAGCAATACCTAAAAGGGATAAATTAGAAAGGGAAATAAAAGAATCTTTAGAGAAAGCAAAAGCGGAATGTGGAAGAAATAAAATACTATATACAGAAGAAATGAAGCAATTGAGAGAATATTACAATTATAAAAAATTAGAGAGGTCCAAATATATAGATAAAAATGATTTACAAAAATCAAGCAGGGGAGTAATTTGCGGTATTAATGCTTTAAAACTTGCAGAAAATATTCTCTCTTCTGAAGATTTATGCGACTGTCAGAGGAATGAGTTAAAAGAAATAATTGAATTTGCAAAATATGATGGGAAACCCCTTTCAATAGATTTCACTGCAAGCCCTTCTGAATTAAAAGTAGGTGAAAGAACTATAATAAGATTGCAAGTTAAAGATGGAAGAGCACCATTTGAAATAGAAATGAAAGGAAGTTATAAAATAGGGAAAGAAAAGGGAGAGGGGAGAGGCTTTGTTTTAAACTGGATGCCAGAAAAGGAAGGGCACTTAATGTCTATATAAAGGATTCCTGTGGCGAGGTTCAAGAAAAAATAGTTTATGTAATGGCATATCCTAAAGAAGATAAAAAAATAGAAAAAGTAAAAGAAATTGCAGAAAAAAAGATTGAAAAAGATTTAACAGAAAAAGAAAGGAAAACTGAAAGTAAAAATGAGAAAAAAATTGTTGATATAACAAAAGAAAAGAAAGAGGATAAAAAAGAAATTGAAAAAATAAAAGAAGAGAAAAAGACTTCTGGTTTAGCAAAAGAAAAAAAGAAGATAAGAGAGAAATTGAAAAAATAAAAGAAGAAAAAATTTCTTCTGAAAAGACAGTAAAAGAAAAGGAATTAAAAAAAGAAAAACAAAAGGAAGAACCCCCCTCAAAAGTTATTGATTTGACTAGAAAATGGATTGCAAATTGTGGAGATGAAGATATTTCTGCCAATATAAATCAGAAAGGTAATTATCTTGAAATGAGGGTAGATGATTCTTTTTATTCTGGAAATATAAACGGGAACTCAATAA
>JBBISU010000163.1:0-4112 GCA_037441225.1 Acidobacteriota bacterium | reverse complement strand
GTTGAAAAATGTAAGGAATTTTTTGATCCTTATGTTTTAGGAGTGGCATCAAAGGGAAAAGAATGCAGAGAAGGTGAGATTTATGCAAAAACCACAGGAATTGCTTATGTTAAGGTAGATTCAAGTTTTGGAAAAATTTCAAAGGGTGATTTAATTGTTACATCATCAAATTATGGCTATGGAATGAAAGATGAAAATTCTCCACAGGGAACTGTCTTAGGAAAAGCCCTTGAAAATTTACAAGAAGGAAATGGGAAAATTAAGGTCTTACTCCATGCAAAATAAGGGAATTAATTCCTTACATTTTTTATTAAAATAATGTTTTATAAATGTATTATATGACAGATTAAAATTAAAAGCAGAACTTGGGACAAAAAGTGAAAGTGTTAAGATATATATGAATTTAATTAAGTAATATAATATTAATATGTCTTTATTTTTTTTTAAATCTAAAGCATAGAATTTCCATAGAAAAAATTTTGAAAAATAATAAAAAAGATAAAAAGCAGTTTTTTTTAAAAAAACTTTTTTAAAAGAATCTTATTTATGTTATCATATTATAAGGAGGGGAAAATGAAGAAAGATATTATTTTATCAGGTGTTGGGGGGCAAGGGATTTTAACAATTGCTTATGTTTTGGGTTCAACTGCCTTAAAAGATGGTTTCTATTTTAAGCAGTCAGAAGTCCATGGAATGAGCCAAAGAGGTGGTGCTGTGGAATCCCATTTAAGAATTTCAGATAAAGTAATCCATAGTGATTTAATTCCAAAGGGTGAATGTGATATTATTTTATCTGTTGAGCCAATTGAAGCTTTAAGGTATCTTCCTTTTCTTTCAAAAGCTGGATATGTAGTTTCAAATTCAAGCCCTTATAAAAATATTCCTGATTATCCAGAGGAAGAAAAAATTAAAGAAGCTTATAAAGGTCTGAAAAGAGGTTATTTGATTGAAGCAGAAAGGTTGGCAAAAGAAGCAGGAAGTCCAAGGAGTGCAAATATTGTGATGGTTGGAGTTGCTTCTAATTTATTATTTTTAAAAGAAGAAACGCTTCTTTTCTTTATTGAAAAGTTATTTGAAAAAAAGGGGGAAAAAGTAGTTTCTGTAAATAAAAAGGCATTTCATCTTGGAAAAGAATTAGGCAAAAAATTATTTGATGGTAAATAAAATTAGCGTAATCCTTCTTTCACCAAAATATGAAGGAAATGTAGGTTCAACAATTCGACTTTTAGCAAATTTTGGAATAAATAATCTAATTATAGTTGACCCAAGGGTTGATTTAAAATCAGAAGAAATTAAATCATTGTCAGTTGAAGCAATGAAATATGTGAAAATTAAAGTATTTGATGATTTAAGAGAAGCATTAAAGGACTTTTCAATTATCTTTGCAACAACTTCTGGAAGAGGGAGAAAAAAATTGAAATTTGAAGATATAAAAAATATTGGAAAATATTTAAAAAATGTACCAAAAGGAAGCAAAATTGGAATTTTATTTGGACCAGAAGACAGGGGGCTTTCAACAGAAGAGTTGCTCTTTGCAAATAGAATATTTAAAATACCTACAAATCCCTCTTTTCCAACATTAAACCTTTCCCATTCAGTTGCAATTGTTTTATATCAATTAAATTTGTTTAAAATTGATGAAAAAAATCTTTTAGCCAAAGCAAGCAAAAAAGAAATGGAGGGTTTTTTTAATCATTTGAAAAAGGTTTTGTTGGAAATTGATTTTTTGCATAGAAATAATCCTGACAGAATTATGGTTGATTTAAGATCAATTTTTTCAAGGACTTTTCTGGATAAAAGAGAATTAAAGATACTTAGAGGAATTTTGAGTCAGATTTTAATTTATCCAAAGATATTAGAAAAGAGGAAAAATCTTGAATTTTGAAAAGGGTGTTCTGATATTAAATCCTTCCTCTGGAAAGTTTTATAATTTTTTTTATTTGAAAAGAATAGTGGAATATTTAAAAGATTTAAAAATAGAAATTTCAGTAAAAAAGACAGAAAATGTTTATGATTTAAAGAAAAAGACAGAAGAAGCAGTAAAAGAAGGAGCAGGGTTTATTGGTGCTATGGGCGGTGATGGAACAATAAGAGAAGTTGGTTCTATCTTAATTGATACGCAAATACCAATGCTAATTATTCCTTTTGGAACCTCAAATGTCCTTGCTTATTCTTTGGATATACCTTTAAATCCTTTAAAAGCAATAAAAATTTTTGAGGAAGGTAAAATAAAAAAAATTGATTGTGGAATTGCTAATGGTGAATATTTTTTTTATATTGCCTCAACAGGAATAGATGCAAAAATAATGGAATCTCAAAATGTGAAATTCAAAAAAATCTTTGGAAGGTATTCCTTTTATCCAGAAATATTAAAAAATTTATTTTCTTATGATTTCCCTGAAATATTTTTAGAATCTCATAATTTTTCTTTGAAGGGTTTTTATGTTGCTATTTCAAATGTCCCTTATTTTGCTGGGAAATACAAGCTCTTTGAAGGGGCCTCTCCCTTTGATGGATTTTTGGATTTGGTTATTTTAAAAGAAAAAGGGATAAAAAATTATATTAAATATTTTTTAGAACTCAAAAGAAAAAAATATGATGCAAGTACTTTTGAATTGAAAAAAATAAAAGAAGTTGAAATAAAAAGCAAAGCAGAAATACCCTATCAATTGGATGGTGATATAAAAGGAAAGTTACCTTTAAAGATTAAAATCAAAGAAAATTCTCTTTCCCTGTTCCTTCCTTAAAATTTTAATGTTATAATAAAACTATGGAAAAAGAGTTAGAAAATTTGTTTACTGAGTTTCTACAAATAGTTGGAGAAGATGTAAAAAGGCAGGGTTTAAAAAATACTCCAAAAAGGGTTGCAAAAAGTTGGCTCTATTTGCTAAAAGGATACAAGGAAGATCCTGAAAAACTTATAAAAAGTGCTATTTTCAGGGAGTCCTCAGAAGATATGATATGTGTAAAAAATATTGAATTTTATTCTATTTGTGAGCATCACCTTTTACCTTTCTTTGGAAAATGCCATATTGGATATATTCCAAAGGGTTATATAATTGGGCTTTCAAAATTATGCAGGCTTGTGGAAATTTATTCAAGGAGATTACAGGTTCAAGAAAGGATGACAAAGGAGATTGCAGAGATGCTTCAAAAATATTTAAATCCAAGGGGAGTTGCAGTTGTAATGGAAGCCCAGCATCTTTGTATGCAAATGAGAGGAGTTGAAAAGCAGCACTCAGAAGCAGTGACTTCTGCAATGCTTGGTTCTTTTAGAGAAAATCAAGCAACAAGGATGGAATTTTTTAAATTAATTTCAGCAGAAAGGAAATGAAAAAATATTGTATCTTCTTTTTATTTTTGTTAATTTTTTCTTGCAAAGAAAAAGTTGTAGAAACTTATAAAAAAGAGCAAAAAAATATAGATTTTAAAAAAGAAAAGAAAGAAGTAATAGAAGAAAAAAAAGAAGAAGAACCTTTGCTTGAGGCAACAAAATTATTGATTGAATATAAGAAAGATCCTTCAAATGAAGAGTTAAAAAAAAGAGTATGTGAAGCTTTTAAAAAACTTGAAAAAGAGGCAATTGATAAAGGAAATGAAAATATAGCTAAGGAATACAGGAAAATTGCCTCTCTTTGTGAAAAAGAAGAAAAAAAAGAAACAGTAAATCCAAAAGAGAAGATACAAAGTGAAGAAATTAGTTCCAACTTGACAATTTCTCTTTCAAATTTTGATATTCAAATTTCAGGACTTTCAAAAGCAAAACAAGCAGAAGAAGTTTTAGTTGTTCTTGACAATGCTTATAATGAAATTTTAAGTGAACTATCCTTGTCCCTTGAGCAAAAAATAAAAGTAATTTTGTATACAGATAAAGAATTTTATGATTTAACTGGATTTCCACCTTGGATAGGTGGTGCCTATGATGGAAGAATCCACCTTCCCCTTGCTAATGCAAACCCTGAAAGTGCTGTTTTTAAAAAAGTAATAAGACATGAGTTGACTCATGCAATTTTGCACAATGCGACAAGGGGAAGGTGCCCTACCTGGTTACATGAAGGGCTTGCACAATATTTTGAGAATTCCAAAATAAAAAATGAAAAAGAATTGCTTAA
>JBBISU010000162.1:0-4121 GCA_037441225.1 Acidobacteriota bacterium | reverse complement strand
ATTTTAAATTAGTAATTAAATGTGACTTGACATTAGTAACAACAGGTTTTTTATGAATTTTTTATATTATAAATAAAGTTAAATAAAAGCTTTAAATTAGTTGAATAAAAGGAAAGTTGCTATCAAAAAGAATAATAAAAATTTTTGGATCCTATTTTTTTAAATCGTAAAATATTTGGGCTAGGACAAGCCCAGCCCATACCAAAAAAAATGTATGTTTCGCACTTACACACTCCGTTTTTGCATAAATTATTTTGCCTCTGAAACTCCCTATCTCTCATCAAGCCAAAGACTAATAATTGGAGCTTAAAATTTCAATAATTTAATATTTTCTATTGCTAAAGAAATATATTTTATCTGATTTTCTTTATCTATTGGATTTCCAGCACAATCATAATGGCCCACAATGGCAATTAGCCTTGAAGAATGGAATTTTAAAGAAATTTTAATATATCTTTTTATAAAAAACAAACTTCATCTTCTTCAAAGAAATCTCCTTTTAGTGCATAAACATAAGCTCTGCAACCAATACAAAAATCAATTTTACAAATGCCACACTTTCCACTTAAATTTTTCCTTTCATTTATTTTTTTAAAAAAATCTGATTCATCAAAAATTTCCTTTAAATTTTTTTCCCTCAAATTTCCCTGTGATACTGGAAGGCGTCTGCAGGGATAAAAATCACCAGATGGCATCAAAGCACCTCCATCTCTTCCAACAATACATTCAGAGCCCAATAAGTCCAACTCCTCATCTCTCCATTCTATTTTAAATGCCTTATATGGTGAGATTTCTTTTAAATCAATTTCTATATTTAGATCCTTTAAAATATTTAAACAAATTTCCTTCCAATCATTAAAATCCAAAACCTGCTCTTTTATTTTCAAACCATTCCCCAAGGGAATAAACCTTTCAATTATTGCCCCCTCCAGACCTTTTGATTTCATAAAAGGAATTAAATTTTTAACTTCATTTTTGTTTAACTTCATTGCTGTAAACATTAAAATTATTTTTAATTTATTTGCCTTTGCTTCTTCTATCCCTTCCATTATTTTTTTAAAAGAACCTTTGCCTCTTATCTTATCATTTGACTCCTCACAAAAGCCATCCATTGAGACCTTTATATCTTTTAATTTTTTAAAATTTTTCATTTCCTTTGAATATTTTGGGAGAAGAGTTCCATTTGTAATTATGCTCCATTTCTTTATAAAATTTTCTTTTTCAATCATTTCAATTAATTTAAAAAGATCTTTAAAGAGAAAGGGTTCTCCACCTGTTAAAGCAACATTTAAATTTGAATTTAAAATTTCCATTGAATAAATCAAATTTTTATAAACCTTTTTTAATTCCTCAAAGGAAAGTTCATCCTTTGATGTAAAATCCTCTTGATAGCAATGGATGCAACTTAAATTACATCTATTTAAAAGATGCCATTGAAGATAAAAACTTTTCATCGGGCTCATAAAATTTAAATTTTTTTGCTTTTTGAAAATTTATCCATTTTACCATTTTATGCTCTTTCAATATTAAATCCCCGTCTAAAATTTCAACATCGTAAAAATAAAAAACAAAATTCTCTTTTTCATATTTAAACAATAAAGAATTAACTTTTATTCTTATGTTTAGTTCTTCTTCCAATTCCCTTACCAAAGCATTTTCTTTTCTTTCACTTTCCTTCACCTTTCCACCAGGAAATTCCCACTTATCTTTCCTTTTTGCAATTAGAAATTTATCATCCTTTTTGACAAAAGCAGCAACAACTTCAACTTTCATTTATAAAATTTTTAATCCTTTCAAAACCTTCCTTAAATTCTCTAAAAGGAATTGAAAGATTTATCCTTATGAAATTTTTTGCTTCCTTTGAAAAGTTTATCCCTGGAACAACTGCAACTTTTTTTTCATCAAATAATTTATTTGCAAATTCAAGGCATCTGCCTTTTATTTTAATCCACCCAAACATACCACCTTCTGCCTTTGAAAGCTTAAAATTTTCTCCATCAATTTCTTTTTCTAAAAAATCATAAGATTTTTTTATTTTTTTTCTTAAATTTATTAAAAATTTTTCCAGATCTCCTTCTTTTAAATAAATTGCAATTGCTCTTTGTAAAATATATGGAGCAGAGAGGTCTGTATAATCATGGATTGAAGATATAAAATCCATTTCTTTTTTCCCTGCTATTAAATATCCAATCCTCCAGCCAGTAATAGACAATGTCTTTGAATAAGAACTTATAAAAATTAAATTTTTCAAACCCTTTTTTAAAGGAATATAGGGTTTTTCATCAAAATATAAATTTTCATAGACACCATCAAAGATTAAATATCCATCATTCTTTTTCATTAAATTTCTTAAAAAATCTATTTCTTCTTCTTTCCAGACCTTCCCCAAAGGATTCCCCGGGGATGCTAAAATTATACCTTTTACATTCTTTTCAAAGATTATTTTTTCAACTTTATTTAAATCCCATTTTAAACCAAAAGGATTGATTTCAACTGAATATAAAGGTATGTTAAAAATTCTTGCAAGTTTAGGATAACTTTCATAAAAAGGCTCAAAAGAAAAAATTGCAAAATTTTCTTTGAATTTTTTTTTCAAGAAATGAAAAGAAAGAGTTAATCCTTCCGTTGCACCTTGTACAATTAAAATATTTTCTTCCTTCAAAGGATCATAATAATTTTTATAAATTTTCAATGTCTCTTTTAATAAATTAAAATCCCCTTTTCCCGGTGCATATTGGTGCAAATTCTTATTTTTTATTAATTCTTTTAAAATTATAAGCAAGACATCAGGTGGTGGATATTTAGGCCTTCCTTGAGCAAAATTTATTGCTCCTTCCCTTTGTGCCTTTGATGAAAAATAAGAAATCCAAGAACCAGTATAAATCATAGTGTTTTAATTTAACAACATAAATTTAAAATGTCAAGGAAATAATCCATTTGACTTTCGTATAATTTTCGTATATAATAAAATTATGATTGGTTTTATTGATTTGGATTCCTTTTATGTTTCAGCAGAGATTGCAAAAAATCCTTCTCTTTTTGGAAAACCTTTAATTGTCTCTGGTGGGGAAGGGGGAAAAGGGGTTGTCCTTTCTGCCTCTTATGATTTAAAAAAACTTGGAATAAGGGCAGGTATGCCTACCTTTAAAGCAAAGGAAATTTTTCCTTCTCCAATAATTTTAAGACCTGATTTTAAGTTTTATGAAGAAATTTCAAAAAAAATAAAAAATTTGCTGCTTTCTTATACTCCAGTTGTAGAGCAAGCTTCAATTGATGAATTTTACTTATCTTTTGAAGGTTGTGAGCGTCTTTATAAAAATGACTTTTTTAATGTAATCTTTGAAATAAGGGAAGAAATAAAGGAAAAATTCAAAATCCCTTCTTCTGCTGGGCTTTCTTCTACAAAATGCACATCAAAAATTTTATCTAAAATAGCAAAACCAGGTGGACAAATCTTTGTTCCAGCAGGAAAAGAAAAGGAATTTTTAACACCTTTTCCAGTGAATTTAATTCCAGGAGTTGGAAGGATATTAAAAGAAAAACTTAAAATTTTAGGGATTGAAAAGATAAAGGATTTGCAAAAATGTGATTTATCTATACTTCTTTCTATCTTTGGAAAAGAAGGAGAAGAAATTTATAAAAAATCCTTAGGCATTTATGAAGAACCTTTCCATTTAGAAGATATTCCAAAATCCATTGGAAAGGAGAGGACATTTTTTGAAGGAAAGATTGACTTAGAAGAAATTTTAAAAGAACTTTTTTGGCTTACAGAAGAAGTTGTCTTTAAGATGAGAACTTTATCCCTTTCGGCAAGGAAAGTAGAAGTTAAATTAAAATATGGAGATTTTAAAGTTTTTTCTTCTTCTTTCACCTTTAAATATCCCCAAAATTTTTACGAAATTTTTCAAAAAAAGGTAAAGGAAATTTTTTTATCTTTATATAAAAGAAGGGTTAGAGTTCGAATGGTAGGGGTCTCCCTTTCAAATTTTGAAGTTTCTTCTGGACAAAAAATTCTTGAAATCTTTGGAAAAGATGAAGAACCAATCCAGAAGACAATTGATTTTCTTAAAAAAAAGTATGGAGTAAAACTCGTATCTTTTGGAAATTTATAAATTTTTTTT
>JBBISU010000161.1:0-4178 GCA_037441225.1 Acidobacteriota bacterium | reverse complement strand
ATATAATATTGGTCAAGAATTGTGGCGTATTCCAATTAAACACTTTTCACCTTGGGATTTCAACTTGCCCTATGGACCACCAGAAGGAGCAGAATCACCAAACCAATCATCACCAAAGGGTGGTTCAAAACCAGATCAAAGTTATGAAGCAAAGAACCCTTGCAATACAGGTGGTTCAATTATTGAGATACAAAACCAAAACTTAGGGCAAGTCATACCAATTTCAGGAACTGAATTTACATTAAATTATAAAAGTTCAATTATGAATAAAATCTTATATAATAAATTAGAAATAAGTTTAACTGATAGTGATCCTCCAAATGTTTTAAAAAGGATTGATTTAATAATAGAAGTAGCAGGGAGAAAATTTGAATATAGATTTAATCCTTCACCCAATTTAAAATATTTATTTGAATGGGATGGACATGATGCTTATGGAAGAAAATTGATTGGAAAGGTTAAAGCATCTGTAAAAATTGGTTATGTTTATCAAGCAGTATATTATAATTCACCTTCTTCTTTTTCCCAGGCTTTTGGACAATTTTCAGATGGCACTGAAATAACTGGCAATAGAATAAATAGCGAGGTAACAATATGGCAGGAATTTGAAACATCACTTTTAAATTTCAATATTAACAAAGAAAACCTTGGTGGCTGGAGCATAAATGTTTTCAATATTTATGACCCCGAAGTTGGATTTATATATTATGGCACAGGCGAAATTGAATATGCTCCAGGCTATTTAATAAAAAGTGTTATTTCAAATAAATATAAATTTGTATTGGATATGTCAATAGATGAAGAAGATAATTTATATTTTGGTCTTAGGGATATTAGCATTTATTATCCTCATTTTGTTATAAAAAAATTAGATAAAAATGAACAGATAAGCATTATTGCAGGGGATCCTAATAAAAGTTGCGTTCCAATTCAAGATGGGCAAAATGCAACAGATGTTGGGTTTTGCTATTTATCAGGAATTGATATATCAGATAATGGAGAATTATATTTAAGCGATGCAGGATTTCACAAGGTTTATAAGGTTACAAAGGATGGAAAGATTTACACAGTTGCAGGAAATGGCATAGCAGGACATTCAGGAGATGGTGGACCAGCAAAAAATGCCTCTCTTTATTATCCATCTGATGTTTCTGTTTTAAAAGATGGAAGTTTTTATATATTAGAAAAAATTGATAGTAATTGGTTTGACATAAGAAAAGTCAACTCCAATGGTATAATAGAATACATAGGGGGTAAAAAAGAACCATATCCAGATTGCCTAAGTTCTAATAGAATTGAAAATCTATGCTTTTTCTTTAAATATTTTTCAAATGATAAAAATGAAAATCTTTATTTTCCTTGCTATAATGGTTATAAGATATGCAAATTAAATAATAATGGCTTTGTAGATTTTATTGCAGGAAATGGCATTGCTGGTTTTTCAGGAGATGGTGGTCCTGCAAAAGAAGCAGAAGTGAATTTAGGGGATTATTCTGGAATAGTCTTTGGAAAGGATGGAACTATATTTTTTGCTGATACAAGAAATTATAGAATAAGAAAAATTTCAAACAATGGAATAATAAGCACAATTGCAGGAACTGGCATAAAAACATATAATGGTGACAACCTGCCTTCAAAAAGTGCTAATATTCACCCATTTCGATTGGCAATATCAAATAATGGTGATATTTTCTTTTCAGATGGATGGAACGAATCAACAAGAAAAATAGTCAAAGATAAAGCAATTTATTACCAAGATAATATTTACATCCCCTCAAAAGATGGAAGTGAAATTTATGTTTTTAATTTAAATGGAAAGCATCTTTATACATTAAATTCCTTAACTGGTTCCCCAATTTATATTTTTTATTACACAGAAAATGGACTTTTGTGGAAAATTCAAGATTCTTATGGAAATTTTACAACAATTGAAAGGGATGCTGAAGGGAAAGCAACAGCAATAATATCTCCCTATGGTCAAAGGACAAATCTTTTTTACGATTCAAATGGATATTTGAGCAAAGTTGTAAATGAAGAAAATGAAGCATATGAAATGAATTATACACAGAAAGGGCTTATGACATCTCTTAAAGACCCAAAAGGAAATTATCACATATTTGAGTATGATGAAGATGGGAATTTGATAAAAGATCAGGATCCAGAAGGAGGATTTACTTCTCTTTCAAGTCAAATGAGTGAAAATAGCAAAACAGTTACAAAAATAACAGCAGAAGGAAGAACAGCAATTTATAAAATTGAAAAACTTACAACTGGGGAAGACAAAATGTCAGTTATAGATCCTTCCTGCAATTGTTCATCTTCTGTTTTAATTGATGAAAATGCAGGAAGATATTTTACAACAATGCAAGATGGAACAACAATTGAAGTATTTGAAGGACCAGACCCAAGGTTTAAAATGGAAAATCCAATACCAGAAAAAACAATTATAAAGACACCTTCAGGGCTTACCAGCACAACAACAATGCAAAGAGCAGCAAATTTTTCAAATATTACAAACTTACAAAATCAAACAGATACAATAACTGTCAATGGTAAGATTTATAAAAATTATTATGATAACACCACAAAGACCTTTACACTTACAACACCAATGAACAAGCAATTCAAAAGCCAGATAAACCAATTTGGTCAAATTGTAAAAACAGAAATTCCAGGAATTTATCCTATAAATTTTTCTTATGACACAAGGGGAAGAATTTCATCGATAACACAAGGTGGAAGAAATTTTAGTTTAAATTACAACAATTTGGGCTTTTTGGAAAGCATAACAGACCCACTTGGAAGGTTTGTCTCCTTTGACTATGACAATATAGGAAGGGTATTAAAGCAGACATTACCAGATGGAAGGTATATTTCATTTTCATATGACTCAAATGGAAACCTTCTTTCAATTGTCCCACCAGGGAAAGAAGAACACAGGTTTTTTTACAATGGACAGGATCTGCCAATAAATTACACACCTCCAGATATAGGAATACCTGTTCCCTACACAAGTTATTTTTACAACAAAGACAAAGATATAACAAAGATAATAAGACCTGATTTAAAGGAAATAAATTTTGTCTATGATCAATCAGGTAGATTGACTTCTATTTCTGCAACCTCAAGCCAGTTAAATATTTCTTATGATTCAGCAAACAGGGTTGATGGTATAAATTCCACATATGGGCAGAATTTAAGTTTTACTTATGATGGATTTCTTGATGTAAGTTCAATTTGGTCTGGGGTTGTATCTGGTTCGGTTTCAAAGGAATACAACAATGATTTCAGGATAAAAACAATTAAAATAAATGGTGGAAATGCAATAAATTATTCCTATGACAATGATGGGCTTCTCACAAGTGCAGGAGCAATGACAATCACAAGGGATCCACAAAATGGACTTTTAAAGGGAACAACTTTGGGTGGAGTGAGTGAAAATTATAACTATAATGAATATGGAGAAGTTTCATCATACGCAGCACAACTTCCATCTGGATTGTCTTATAATGAGGCATACACAAGGGATTCCCTTGGAAGGATAACAAATAAATTTGAATCCTTTGGAGGAATGGTTTATAATTATGAATATATGTATGATTTATCTGGAAGGTTGGTTCAAGTGAAGAAAAATGATGTAGTAGTAGAGGAATATCAATATGACACAAATGGGAATAGAATTTATGCAAGGACAATTTTTGGAGAATTTGAAGGGTTGTAGATGCACAGGAAAGCTTAATTTCTTATGGCAACAACACATACACATATACTGCAAATGGTGAACTTGAAAGTAAGACAAATCAAGAAGGGACAACATATTATCAATACGATGAATTTGGGAATTTAATATCAGTCATTCTTCCAGATGGAAAAACAATTGAATATATACCAGATGGAATGGGAAGGAGGGTTGCAAAAAAAGTAAATGGTCAAATAGTTCAAAAATTCATATACGAAGGACAACTGACACCAATTGCAGAACTTGATGAAAACAATAACATAAGAAGTATATTTGTTTATGGCACAAAAATAAATGTGCCGGATTACATAATAAAAGGAGGTGAGGTTTACAAAGTTATAACTGATCAAGTTGGAAGTGTAAAATTAGTAGTAAGAACAACTGATGGAGCAGTTATGCAAAAGATTGATTATGACTCTTTTGGCAATATATTAGAAGA
>JBBISU010000160.1:0-4179 GCA_037441225.1 Acidobacteriota bacterium | reverse complement strand
GGTTTCAACTTTAAATGCTAAATGCAAACTGATAATTATTGCTATTATATCCTGGCATAGTTTAAGGATAGTTCGAGATTTAAGCCCCTACAAATATTTTTGCTTCTTTTAAGGCATTTATTATAAGAAATAAGGATCCTTATTCTAATCATATTTTTCCATCAATTGCAATTTTTTAGGAAATAATAGGAAAACTTTTTTTTTGGTGAGGCGTATAACTTTGGAGGAGTTATATGAAGGAATTTGAAACAATTTTAGATGTCTTTATTTCACCCAAAAAAGCTTTTTTAGCTTTGAAAGAAAAGAGTTATTTTATCTTTGTTTTAATTCTTACTCTTTTGCTCTCTTCTTTTTCTGCTTATGTTTATACAAGGCATATTAATTATAAAGAATTTAAAGCAAAGATCATGGAAAGGATGGAAAAGGCAGGAAAGAATATCAATGAAGAAGAAATAGATTCTATGTTAGAAAAACAACATAATTTTAGCAAAAAGTTTGGACATTTCTTTGCTATGGCTGGGAGTTTAGTTTCACTCTTATTTATTAGTTTCTTGTTTTTTTTACTTTTTAAATTAACTGGTGCGGATTTTTCTTATAAGTCCTCTTTTTCCTTTACTGCTCATAGCTTTCTCCCTTCAGTTTTAAGTGGATTAATTTCAACTCTTTTGCTTTTAAAAAAGGGAATTATAAGTTATAGTGAAATGGGGAATATCCTTCAATCACACTTAGGTGTCTTTGTTAATCCTGAAACAAATCCACGCCTTTATGCTCTATTATCTTCTTTGGATTTCTTTTCCCTTTGGTCTTTGGGGCTTATGGTTTATGGTTTTTCCATCCTTTCAGGCAAGAAAATTAAAACCTCTGCTTCAATTATAGTATCTTTATGGATTTTATATGTCTTATTAAAAATTTTATTTGCAGGATTTAAAAGATGAAAAAAATACTTGTCATATTGTTTGTTTTAATTTTAGTAATTATTATTGTTTTTTCAGTCAAGTCAAATTCAAAAAATGTTAAAGAGGTCTATCTTGAACCATTAAAGAAACAAAATATAATGGAAATAATCAGTGCTTCTGGTGAAATCCAGCCAAAGGTTAAGGTAAACATTCAATCAGATGTAATTGGAAGGATTGAAAAGTTATATTTCAAAGAAGGGGATTTTGTAAAAAAAGGACAAAAATTAGTAGATCTTGAAAAGGATACATATCTATTCCAGAGGGATCAAGCAAAGGCAGCCATTGCTACCTCTTTTGCAAATTTAAAAGTAGCAGAAGCACAACTGGAAGAAGCAGAAGCACAAAGGAAAAGAATCTTAGCCCTTTTGGAAGAAAATCTTATCTCAAAGGAAATTTATGATCAAACAGAAGCAAACTATAAGAGTGCTCTTGCAAGGGTTGAAGCATCAAAGGAAGAAATAAACCGCCTTGAAAAGTATTTAAAAGAAGCAGAAGATAAATTAAGGAAGACAACGATTACAAGTCCAATAGATGGAAAAGTTGTAGATTTAATTTTAAAAGAAGGAGAAGTTGTAATTTCAGGAACTCCAAATATCCCTGGTTCAACTATTGCGGTTATTGCTGATTTATCTGATATACTGGCAGAAGTAGATGTTGTTGAATCAGAGATTGCAAAGATTTCTCTTGGTCAAAAATCAAAAATTACAGTTGATGCTTTCCCTCAAAAAGAATTAGAAGGAATTGTAGAAGAAATAGGTGAATCTGCTTTTAAAAAAGTAGATGTAAATTATTTTAAGGTAAAGATAAAGATAAAAGAAAATTTTGAAGATTTAAAACCCGGGATGACTTCAAAGGCAAAGATTTATGTTCAAGAAAAAAAGAATGTTTTAGCAGTGCCATCGCAGGCAATTCAAGAAAAAAAAGGTGAGAAATTTATATTTATAAACGATAAAGGAAAGGCAAAAAGAGTTCCAGTAACAACAGGGATTCAAGATCAGATAAATACTGAAATCTTTGGGGATATCAAAGAAGGAACTCCTGTTGTAACAGGGCCTTTAAGGGTTTTGAAAGAATTAGAAGAAAATATGCCATTAAAAGAGAAGAAGGAAGATTATGGAAGTTGAAGTAATTTTAATGGAGGAAATCCATAAAGTTTATAGAACTGGTTCAACAGAAGTTAACGCTTTAAATGGTATAAATTTAAATGTTATAGAAGGAGAGTTTTTAGCAATTATGGGTCCTTCTGGTTCTGGTAAGTCAACTCTTATGAATATTATTGGATGTCTTGATGTGCCTTCCAGAGGAAAGTATTTTTTAAAAGGAAAAGAAATTGAAAAGATGGGAGATGAAGAACTTGCTTTTATAAGAAATAAAGAGATTGGCTTTGTTTTTCAAAATTTTAATTTACTTGCCCGAACGGATGCCTTATCAAATGTGGAACTTCCATTGGTTTATTCAAGAGTTCCAAAAAAAGAAAGGAAGACAAGAGCTTATGAGGCATTGAAAAAAGTCGGAATTGAAGGCAGAGCAAAACATATGCCATCGGAACTTTCAGGAGGCGAACAGCAAAGGGTTGCTATAGCCAGAGCCCTTGTAACAAATCCTTCAATTATACTGGCTGATGAGCCAACTGGAAACCTTGACACAAAGTCATCAGAAGACATTATGTCAATCTTTGACAAATTAAATGAAGAAGGCAATACAATTATTTTAGTTACCCATGAACCCGATATAGCAAAGCATGCAAAGAGACTAATTAAACTAAGGGATGGGAAGATAATTGAGGATTCATCAAAATGATATTTTTAGAAAATTTTAGAGTTGCCCTAAAGGCAATTTTTTCAAATAAAATGAGGTCAATACTTACAACAATTGGAATCATAATTGGAGTTGGTGCTGTTGTTGGTGTTGTTGCAATTGTTCAAGGCTTATCTTATATGATTTCACAGGAACTTCAAGGTGTTGGAGCAACTTACATAATTGTTTTTGCAGAACACGATCCAAATAACCCCGATTTTTCAGGAAAAGATATAAGAATAACAATGGAAGATGCAAAAGAGATTGAAAAATATGCCTCGGCAGTGGAATTTTTAACTCCAATAATTTGGAGAGCAGGATATATCCATTCAAGTGGTAGAAAGTGGAGTGGCTTTTACATTGGAGTAAATGATTATTATCCTTATATTGCAAACCATTATGTTGAAAAAGGAAGGTTCATTACAAAAGAAGATATTGAAGGAAGAAAGAAAGTTGCAGTTATTGGGAGAACCCTTGTGAAAGAATTAAAACTTGATCCAGATCCAATTGGAAAAGAAGTTGTTGTGGAAGGGAATCCATTAACTGTTGTTGGAATTATGGAAAAAAAAGGACAAATGTTTGGACAGGATCAGGATAGTGTTTTAATTCTACCTTATACAACTTCTCAAATGATCTTTGGCGAAATATCTGCAAGGCAGATGCGCCTTGATATAAAAGCAAAGAGCCCTGAAGCAGCAGAACTTGCAAAAGAACAGATAACAGAAATATTAAGAAGGACCCATAAAATAAAAGAAGGTCAGCCAAATGATTTTAGGAT
This sequence comes from Acidobacteriota bacterium, assembly GCA_037441225.1. Taxonomy (GTDB): domain Bacteria; phylum Acidobacteriota; class Thermoanaerobaculia; order UBA2201; family UBA2201; genus JBBFMJ01. The sequence goes on along the minus strand of JBBISU010000160.1, from coordinate 648 downwards.
AATGCTTCAGGAAGAGATCCTATCAACTGTATCAAAGATATTAGGTTCCATTACTCTTGTTGTTGCAGCAGTTGTTGGGATATCCCTTTTAGTTGGTGGTGTTGGAATTATGAATATAATGCTTGTATCAGTTACAGAAAGAACAAAGGAAATTGGTTTAAGAAAAGCAGTTGGAGCAAGGAAAAAGGATATACTTTTGCAATTTTTAATAGAAGCAGTAACTCTTTCTCTTGTTGGAGGGATAATTGGTGTTGGTTTTGGTTTTCTTTTAGGGATGGGTGGTGCAAAACTTATACCAAATTTCCCAGAAGCCCATGTTCCTTTGTGGGCAGTAGGGCTTGCATTATCCTTTGCAGCTATTGTTGGAATTTTTTTTGGGATATATCCTGCATATAAAGCTTCTTCTCTCCATCCAATCGAGGCATTAAGATATGAATAATAGTTTGAAAAACAATTAATTTTATGTTAAATTTATAGTATGAGTGAACTTAAAATATATGAAAAGTTGAAAGAAGTTATAGAAGATAAGGCAGCATTAAGAATAGCAGAAGTTATAACTGAGGCGGTAGGCTTTTATGAAAAGATGGTAACTAAAGATGAGTTTAAGGAGTTAAAAGAGGTAGTAGAGGAGCTTGCAGAAGCACAAAA
>JBBISU010000159.1:0-4209 GCA_037441225.1 Acidobacteriota bacterium | reverse complement strand
AATAAAGATTTTGGAAAAAATTTCATTAAAAATTGGTTTTTCAATCGAATTTTTATAAAAATTTGCACTTTGGCGAAGTAGTCCCAGAATAGATAAATTGGACTTGACAAAGGTATTTTTAGGTGTTAAAGTATTTTTATGTTTATAAAAAAGATTATAAAGAAGTATAAATATAAAAAAAGGTGGTATATATTATATTACATCTATGTGAGAGTTTTAGGATAAGTAAAATGTCAAGGTATGAAAAATATTCAGAATCAGAAAATAAAGCAAAAGAGATATATTATGCAATGAATTTAATGGATAGATGCTTCTGGCAAAAAAATCCGTGTTCCCCGAAAAAGAGAAAAGGATATTAGAAAATGCAGATAACAGTTGTTTTTTTGACTACAATTGTGAAAGTTAGGTTAAGGACGAGGGAGGCATGAGGCGTAAGTTGAGAAGGGATTGGAGCACCAAAGGTGCTTAAAACCCTTGACGGCTTAAAGTCCAAAATATTATAATAATAATGATGGAAATGCATCATAGGATTTTTAAGAAATTAGTATCTATTTTCAGATACCCAATTTGTCCATTTTCCGCTGAACCAATACACTTTATTATTCCTTGTTATAAATTTAAACCATAAATATTTTCATATAATAAATTATAAACTTTTAAAAGTTCAGGATATTTATCCTTGATTATTTTTATATGTTTTTTAATTGTTTCTTTATCACCTCTTATGTGAGGACCAGTTATTCCTTTTTCTTCGTAACTTAAAACATTTTCAACAGTTTGATGGAAAAGTTTAAATAAAGCATTTTTATCTTTAAAATTTTCTTTGAAAATTTTCAAAGAAATATAAAAAAAGTAAGAAGAAAAATTAGAACCAATAGAAAGTGATAAATGATATAACTCTTCCATCCCTTGAGGAACCTTTAAAGTTTTTCCTTTAAAAATTTTTACAAATTCTTTAATTTTTTTAATTGCTTTTTTATCTCCCTGAATCCCATAAATCAAATCTTCTGGAAGTGGCATTTCTTTTGGCGGAAAGGTAAAAATTGGATGGCATTTTCCAATCTGCCAACCCTTTTCTTTTAAGGGCTTTAAAATTTTTTCATCATAGATTCCTGAAGTATGGATTGCAATCCCTTTTCCTTCAATTTTTTTTGAAAATTCTTTTGCTAAAATTTTTATAAAATCATCCCTTACTGCAAAGATTATAAAATTTCCTTTAAAGTCCTTTAAATCTTTTATTTGTTTTATTTTATTTTTAAAACAAAAGCTTTCTGCCTTATCAGGATTTCTGTCCCATAAATAAATATTTTCTTTCTTTTTTTTAAGTGATAAAGCAATTGCTTTACCAACTCTTCCACAACCTAAAATAAAATATGTATTTTTCATAAAATTATTTTATAATTTATGGATGAAAAATGCCACAGTAATTTATTTAGGATGCCCAAAAAATTTGGTTCTATCTGAAAAAATCTTAGGTATTTTGAATTCCTCAGGTTATAGATTAACTTTGCCAGAGGAAGCAGAGGTTGCCTTTTTGTTAAGCTGTGGGTTTATTGAAGAGGCAAGGAAAGAGACAAAGGAAAATTTAAGTTATTTAATTGAATTAAAAAGAAAAAAAATTTTAAAAAAAATTATTTTTACTGGTTGTATGGCTTCTCTTTTTAAGATAGAAATTAGGGAAAATTTTCCAGAAATTGATGAAATTCTTGCACCAGAAGAGATTTCAAAATATTTGAAAAAAGATGGGAAAAGGATTGTTTCAACAAAAAATTATGCTTATTTAAAAATAGCAGAAGGATGCAATCATAGTTGTTCTTTCTGCCTTATCCCTTCTTTAACAGGTCCTTATAGGAGCAGGAAATTAGAAGAGATAATTGAAGAAGCAAAAGAATTGGAAAGTTTTAATTTAAAGGAAATTGTTTTAATTGCACAGGATACAACACAGTATGGAAAAGATATCTATGGCAAACCAATACTAAAAAATTTATTAGAAGAAATTTTAGATAAAACAAATTATAAATGGGTTAGAATTTTATATTTGTATCCTGAAACATTTCCTTTTGAAATTTTAAATTTAATGAAAAGAAATGAAAGGATAGTTCCTTATTTTGATTTACCTTTTCAACATATTTCAAAAAAAATATTAAAAAATATGGAAAGGGGAGGGGATTATAAAAGTTTTATGAAAATAATAAATAGGATTAGAAATGAAATACCTGAAAGCACGGTAAGGTCTACTTTCATTGTTGGTTTTCCTCAAGAGGGAGAAAGGGAATTTAATGAGTTAAAAAGTTTTTTAAAGGAAGCAAAATTTGAAAGGGCAGGATTTTTTGAATATAGCGATGAACCTTTGAGTAAATCTTTTAATTTGAATGAAAAAGTTCCAAAAAAAATTACAAAAAAAAGGTTGCTTGAATTAGCAAAGATTCAAAAAGAGATTTCCTTTAAAAAGCATAAAAATTTAATTGGGAAAAGGTTAGAATTTTTGCTGGAAGAAAAAAAGGAAAATTACTCTATTGGCAGATTAAAAAGCCAAGCTCCTGAAATTGATGGATATTTAAAAATAGAAAATGTACCAGAAAACTTCAATGGAATTGGTTTTGTTGAAATAAAAAGGGTTTCTGCTTATAATTTATTTGGAAAATATTATGCGTATAATTAACTGCCTAAGTAAAAGGAAATTGCCTTTGGGTGGAATTTGTGCTATTGGAAATTTTGATGGAGTCCATAAAGGGCATCAGCTAATTCTTAAGAAACTAAAAAAGGGATCAGAGGACTTAAAAGTTCCTTCAATTGTGTTAACCTTTGATCCCCATCCATTAAAGGTTTTATATCCTGAAAGGGAAATAAAACTAATATGTAATAAAGAGCAAAAGTACAAATTGATTTCAAAATTTTCCATTGATTTTTTATTGGAAATTCCTTTTGATTTAAATTTTTCAAAGATAAAAGCAGAAGATTTTATAAAAAATTTTTTAGTGGAAAGATTGAAGATTAAAAAAGTTTTGGTTGGCAGTAATTTTGCTTTTGGATACAAGAAAAGCGGTAATTCAACAGTTTTAAAAAGATTAGGTAAAAAGTATGGATTTTTAGTTTCAATTATAAAGCCATTAAACCTTAAAGGAAATATTGTTTCATCTACAAACATAAGAAAAATGATATCTGAAGGAAGATTGGAAATTGCATCAGAGATGCTTGGAAGGCTTTATTCTATTAAAGGAAAAGTTGTAGAAGGTGAGAAAAAGGGTAAGAAAATAGGTATTCCTACAATAAATTTAAATCTTTATAATGATTTAATTTTAAGTGAAGGAATCTATTCCGGCTATGCAAAGATAAAAGGGGATAGGAATAAGTATCTATCCGCTATTTCAATTGGGAGAAATCCAACTTTTTCAGGGGAAAAAATATCAATAGAAGCCCATTTGATTGATTTTTCAAAAGAGATTTATGGAAGTGAAGTTGAATTGTATTTTTTTAGCAAAATAGGGGAACAAAAAAAATTCAAAAGTGTAGATGAACTTGTTTTGAAGATAAAAAATGATATTGAAATTGTTAAAAGTTTGAAAGAAAAAATTTTATATGAATGATTTATTTTTTATGGAAAAAGCACTTTCTCTTGCTAAAAAAGCCTATGAATTAGGTGAAGTTCCTGTTGGTTGTGTGATAGTAAAAGATGGAAGAATTATAGGGAAAGGTTATAATAAGAAGGAAAAAGATAAAATTGCAACATCTCATGCTGAAATTATTGCAATTCAAAAAGCCTGCAAGAAATTAAAGGATTGGAGATTAGAAAGGTGTATTCTTTATGTAACACTGGAGCCCTGTGTTATGTGTGCAGGGGCAATAAAAGAAGCAAGGATAGAAAAAGTTTTTTTTGGTGCTTATGATAAAAAGAATGGCTATAGTTTATCTTTAAATAATCTTATTGGTAGTTATAAAATTTTTGATAAATCTTTGGAAGAAGAATCTATTACTTTGCTTAAAAACTTTTTTAAAAATTTAAGGAGAGGTGCCGGAGTGGACGAACGGGGCGGTCTCGAAAACCGTTGAAGGCATCTGCCTTCCGGGGGTTCGAATCCCCCCCTCTCCGAACTTTTTTTATTTTATACCATTAGGCAAAAATAAAATATATTTATTGTACAACTTTTTTAGCTTTATAAATATAATATTTAAAGGCGTTAACAAAGAGAAATAAAATTTAAATTAAAT
>JBBISU010000158.1:0-4381 GCA_037441225.1 Acidobacteriota bacterium | reverse complement strand
AAGATGAGTTTAAGGAGTTAAAAGAGGTAGTAGAGGAGCTTGCAGAAGCACAAAAAAGGACAGAAGACAGGCTTTCAGTTCTTGAAGTAAAGATGGCAGAGCTTGCAGAAGCACAAAAAAGGACAGAAAAAAGGGTAGAGGAGCTTGCAGAAGCACAAAAGAAAACAGAAATGGCAATTCAAGAACTAACAAAGGGTTTAAAAAATTTAAGGAAAGATTTTGGTGGTTTTTCTCTTACAATGTCTTATGCTTTTGAAAATGAAGCATTCAAACACTTGCCTTCTGTATTGAAGGAAAAATATAAAATAGAAGTAAAGCAAAAATTTATAAGACGGGAGATAGCAGGGGAGGAAATAAATATATTTGCAATAGGTCAGAAGAATGGGAAAGATGTATATATAATAGGAGAGTCTAAGTTAAGGTTAGAAGAAAAGGAATACTATCACATATTAAGTGAATTAGAGGAGAAAGAAGAGGCAATAAAAGAGGAGTTTGGAGATGTAGAAATATTAAAGATTCTTGTGACACACTATGCAAAGAAGGGCTTTATAAATAAGGCAGAAAAGGAAGGATTAATAGTAGTTCAAAGTTTTGAGTGGTAATCCTTTTGTTTTATTTATCAGAAAATAATATTTTTAAAAGAAAAGAATTAGAATAATTAAAATACTCTTTAAGAGATGACAGTGTAGGGATTGCTCTTTTGCAACCCGTGCCAAAATAGAGCAGCAGAGCAGAAGTTCATTGTCCCTGTCCGTTTCCTAAGTGAATTATTGTGGCAATTTGTAAGGGAGGGGCTTGTCCCCGCCCGTAGCAATATATTATATATATTTTATTTTGCAACTATAAAGGCATTTGCTACATTATGTTAAATCAAAATCTGTAGGGGTCGCCCTTGTGGCGACCAGTGAAACAAAAAAAATTATTTATTTTCAAGCTGGGACAAGCTAAGCCCCTACCAAAACACAAAAATAAAAATCTCCAGGGAGCGAGCTTGCTCGCCCAGAAAAAGATGAATTACTTGAAATAATTATTTTCCCTTTGAAAAAATGTTAAATAACTATTTTGAATATAAGTCCTGCAAGGGGTGGGAGTTTTATTGAAATTGAATAAGGAAAGAGATGCCAAGGGATATTTTCAGCCCATACTCCACCGGAATTTCCTACATTTGAGCCAAAATAAATTTTAGAATCAGTATTTAAAATTTCTTTATAAAATCCTAAAGCAGGAACACCAATTCTATAATTTTCCCTTACAACAGGTGTGAAATTTAAAACAACTACCAAAAAATTTCCTTTCTCATCTTTTCTCAAATATGAGATTACAGAGTTTTCAATGTCCTGATGGCATATCCATTGGAAACCTTCAAAGGATGTATCATTTATCCACAAAGGTCTTTCATTTTTATAAAGATTGTTTAAATCCTTGACAAGTTTTTGAACCCCTTTATGGGTTGGATAATCTAATAAGTGCCAGTCAATTGATTTTTTTTCATTCCATTCATCAAATTGTCCAAACTCCCCACCCATAAATAATAATTTCTTCCCTGGGTGAGTGAAAAAATAAAGATATAAAAGGCGTAAATTTGCAAATTTTTGCCACCAATCCCCAGGCATTCTTCCAATTAAAGAACCCTTACCATGAACAACTTCATCATGGGATAGGGGCAAAATAAAGTTTTCTGAAAAGGCATACAAAAGGGAAAAGGTTAAATCATTGTGATGGTATTTTCTAAAAATTGGATCCTTCGAAAAATATCTTAATGTATCATGCATCCATCCCATATTCCATTTAAATGTAAAGCCCAAACCACCTATGTATGTTGGCTTTGAAACCATTGGAAAGGCAGTTGATTCTTCTGCAATCATCATTATTCCAGGAAAATCATTGTGGGCAATTTCATTTACTTTTTTTAAAAAATCAATTGCTTCGAGGTTTTCTTTTCCCCCATAAATGTTTGGCACCCATTCCCCTTCTTTCCTTGAATAGTCAAGATAAAGCATTGATGCAACAGCATCAACTCTCAACCCATCAATGTGGAATTTATCAAACCAATATAAAGCATTTGAAATTAAAAAATTTCTTACTTCGTTTCTCCCAAAATTAAAGATTGCTGTCTTCCAATCGGGATGGTACCCCTTTTTTGGATCCTTATGCTCATAAAGGGCAGTTCCATCAAAACCAGAAAGCCCATGTCCATCAGTTGGAAAATGTCCTGGAACCCAATCTAAGATTATTCCTATCCCATTTTTATGTGCTTCATTTACAAATTCCATAAACTCTTTTGGAGTACCATATCTGGAAGTTGGAGAAAAATAACCTGTCACCTGATAACCCCAGGATTCATCAAGGGAATGTTCTGCAAGAGGCAAAAATTCAATATGTGTAAAGCCCATTTCTTTAACATAAGATATTAAATATTTCATTGCTTCTTTGTATGTTATAAACCTATTATTTTCTTCCAAAACCCTTCTAAAGGAGCCCAGATGAACTTCATAAATTGAAATAGGTTCCTTTATTGGGTTTTTATTTGCCCTTTCCCTTAGATAATCATCATCTTCCCATTTAAATCCATCCAAAGAATAAACAATGGATGCAGTTTTAGGCCTTTTTTCTATATAAAAACCATAAGGGTCTGATTTAATTAAAAGATGCCCTTCTTTTATTTTTATTTCATACTTATACTTATCCCCTTCTATTACACCTGGAATAAAGATTTCCCAGATCCCAGAAGACCCTAAAACTCTCATTTGATGGATTCTTCCATCCCAGGCATTGAAATCAGAAATTACAGAAACCCTTTTTGCATTTGGAGCCCAAAGTGCAAAATGACAACCCTTTACCCCCTGATGCTCAATCAAATGAGCTCCTAATTTTTCATAGATTCTTTTATGGTTTCCTTCATTAAACAGATGCTTGTCATAATCAGAAATGACAGGCAAAAACCTGTAAGGATCATCATATTCAAAAGAGTTTCCAAAATAAGGAATTATGAAGACTTTATAGGGAAAAACCTTCTTTTCTTCTAAAAACTCCAAGACAAAAAAGCCCTCTTTTATTTTCTCCATCTTTATCTTTTGATTATCTTTTAAAATAAAAGCTTCCTTTGCCCAAGGGTGATAAACTCTTATAATAACTATTCTCTTTCCATCCTTATTTATTGGATGGCAACCTAAAACCTTAAAAGGATCATGTGATTCACCATTTACAATTTTTTCAATTTCCTTTTCTATATTCATATTTAAATATTTTAAACTATTAAAAAAATTTATGCTATATTATTTTTATGGAAAAAAGATATGCCTTAATTACTGGTGCAACATCTGGAATTGGAGAAGCAACAGCAAAAATATTTTTGGAAAATAATTATTTATGCTTTCTTGTAGGAAGGAATATTGAAAAACTTAAAGAAATTGAAAAAAATTTTAAAAAAAATTCTTTTATTTTTAAATGCAACCTCTTGGAGGAAAAAGAAAGAAAGAAACTTAAAGATTTCATATTTGAAAGAACTGATTATTTAAATGTTTTAATTAATTCAGCTGGAATAATTAAAAGTGGAAATATTGAAAACACAGAAATTAAAGATTTAAAAGAAATGATGGAGATTAATTTATATGCGCCTTTTTATTTGATAAAATGTTTTTTACCTCTTCTTAAAAAAAGAAATGGTTCTATTATAAATGTTTCATCTGTTACAGGGAAAAGGGCTTTTCCAAATGTTTTATCTTATTGCATATCAAAAGCAGCTTTAGACCATATGACCAGATGCCTTGCTTTAGAACTTGCACCTTTTGGAATAAGAGTTAATTCAGTAAATCCAGGAGTTGTAATAACAAATCTTCACAAAAGAGGTGGAATGGATGAAGAAAATTATCAAAAGTTTTTGGAAAATTCAAAGAAAACCCATCCACTTGGAAGGGTAGGAAAACCAGAAGAATTGGCGGAGTTGATTTATTTTTTAGCAAGTGAAAAAGCAGGGTGGATAACAGGGGAGACAATTTCAATTGATGGTGGCAGAGCCCAAACCTGTCTTAGATAAACCAATTGAAATTTAAAAGAGCAAAAAATTAAAGAATTTCTATCAATTTTTCAGATTGGCGTCTTATCTTGCACAATACTTAATTTAGGAAATATATCTGCAGGCTTTAGAGGCTGTTTGGTAAATGAAATTTTTAAAATTGTTATACAATACATTGTATTATTTTTTCTAATTTAAACATATATATTGTGTATAGTAAATAAAAATAGGATATTGTCGGACAGCCTCTTTATCCTGCGCAGAAGCATCGCAAATTTTTTCTTCATCAATTGACCAATTCCCTTCTATTTGCTGATTTGAAGAATTTAATAGTTTTAAATTTTCATTTGTCAATGTTTCTGACAG
>JBBISU010000157.1:0-4498 GCA_037441225.1 Acidobacteriota bacterium | reverse complement strand
CCTCCAAAAATTTAATTTCCCTTTCAAAATCTCTTACACAATTTTTCATACTACCGCCTCTGGTACTACCTATAAAAATTATTTAATTGCTGTAGCAGATGTTGATAAAGATCAAGAAGGCGTCAGATGGGATAAAGCAAAAGTCAAGCTTGGCATAATAAAAAGGAATTATGTTTTACCTTCTCCAAAACCAGGACCTATAAAATTTTTAAAATTGAGATTGAATGATACACTTGCATACTATGACTCAAATAGCGATGGAATACTTGATGAACCAATTATCCTTCCAATTGATTCATCCTATGAGACAATAATAGATTCTCTCCAGCCAATTGCTTATGAAGAATATGCAAACTATAGGGTAAAGGCATACTATGCCTATTGTTATTATAAAAATAAAAATAAAATAAAATGTGTCATAGATGATGATGCAGACATTGAAGGAATTGAATTAGATGAAGAAGAAAATGTTTTATATTTTAAGAAGGGTTTCTTTGAAAGAGGTGATGAATTGGATATGCAATTAATTTTAAGAAGTTATGATGAAAGCAAGCCAAAGGATAAGCAAAAGAAATGCAAAAAGGATGATACCTGTATAAATGTTAAAATAAAATTTGAACAATAAGCAAAAATAAATCGTATAAATTTCAAGGAGATTATATGTTTAAGGAAATTTTAATATTTATCTTATTTATTATTTTTACAGCAAATCAATCCTTTTCTTTAAAAGGAAAAATCAATGAATGGTCCAGAGAATCTACAGGTTTTGAAAAAAATATTGGTCAGATTAAAGATTTTAATGGAAATCCTTCAAGCAAGCCCTTTTTTAGATTAAAATTAAATGAATTTTCCATATTTATTACAAATAAAGGTGCAACTTTTTCATTATATAAAATTGAAAGGAAAGAAGAAAAAAGATTTGTAAAATATGCAAGTTTTGATTTAGAGCTTTTAAATTCAAGGATAGAAGAAGATAAAATAGAATATGAAGATGAAATAGGAGGATATACAAATTATTATATACCCCAGGCACCAGAAGGGATTTTATTTGTAAAAAATTATAAAAAGGTGAGGATAAAGGATGTATATCCAGGGGTTGATTGGGTCTTCAAGCTTGATGAGGGGAAACTTCACCATGAATTTGTTTTAATGCCTTTTGCAGATATAAAAAAAATAAAAATGAAAGTAAAAGGTGCAGATTTAGAGATATATGATGAAGGGAAGAAAATGAAATTTAAAACATCCCTTGGAGAAATAGAAGATGGGAAGATTTATGCCTATGAAGGCAAAAAATCAATAGAAACCTTTTATAAAAGGAACAGAGATGGGACAATTGGATTTGATGTGAAAAACTATTCAAAGAAAGCTCCATTAGTAATTGATCCACCTTTATCACTTGTATGGGCAACTTATCTTGGTGGTAGCACTTGTGGTGAAATGTATGGTACCCTTTGTACTGATGGTGAAGGAAACATAATTTTAGCTGGTTTAACTTCTTCTTATGATTTTCCAACCTACAATCCAGGTGGAGGTGCATATTATCAGGAAACACTGGCAGCAGAAAACCAGGAGGATTTATACATTATAAAATTTGATAACAATGGTGTAAGGAAGTGGGCAACATATTATGGTGGGAGTAAAGAAGATATTCCAAATGATATTGTAGCAGATAAAGAAGGAAATATATTTATAGTTGGGGCAACAGAATCCTCTGATTTTCCAGTATATGATCCAGGTGGAGGTGCTTATTTTCAAGGAACTTTTGCAAGTAAATATTACAATGCTTTTATTTTAAAGTTTAGCAAAAATGGAATAAGGGAATGGGCAACTTATTATGGAGGCAGCTTCAGCGATTCTGCAGGAGGTATTGCAGTAGATAATGAAGGAAATGTATTTATAGTAGGGGGAACACTTTCATCAGATTTTCCAACTTATAATCCAGGTGGCGGTGCTTATTTTCAGGATAAAGTTTTAACTGGATCTTTGAATGATGATGTTTTTATTTTAAAATTTAGCAATAATGGTATAAGAAATTGGGCAACTTGTTATGGTGGGGATGAAGATGAAGGTGCAAGTTATATTGCAGTAGACAATGAAGGAAATATATTTGTAGCAGGTTCAACAGATTCAGTAAATTTGCCGCTATACAACCCGGGTGGGGATACCTATTTTCAAGAAACAAGATGGCCTTATGGCTTTGATATATTTATTTTAAAATTTAATAATGATGGCATAAGGAAATGGGCAACATATTATGGTGGATATGGAGGTGATGGAGTTGGAGGTATTACAGTTGATGAAGAAGCTAATATTTTTATAACAGGTGATACATATTCTGATGATTTTCCAACCTATAACCCTGGTGGGGAAGCTTATTTTCAGGAGACAAATGCAGGTGAATCAGATGCATTCATTTTAAAGTTTACAAATTCAGGTAAAAGGGAGTGGGCAACTTTTTATGGTGGAACCTTTGATGATTCTGGAAATGGAATTACAACAGATAAAGAAGGAAATGTATATGTTACTGGTAAGACTATATCACAGGATTTTCCAACCTACAATTTAGGTGGAGGTGCTTATTTTAAAGAAAAAATGGATGAAGAAGATTATTTAGGCGATGGTTTTATTTTAATGTTTACAAATTCAGGCAAAAGAAAATGGGCAACCCTTTATGGTGGGAAAAAAAGCAGCTATTTTAAAGGTACAGGTGATGGATTTGGAGATTGTGTAACTGATAAATATGGCAACCTTTTTGTAAGAGGCAGTAGTGATTCCTTTGATTTTCCAACCAAAAATCCAGGTGGAGGTGCTTATTTTCAGCCAGAGGCAGGGCATCATATTGTTTTAAAATTTGAAAGTGCATCAGATTTACAAGAAGAGCTCTTTGAACAGATAATTCCTGCTGTTGCAAATACAGAAGGTTTAATGTCTTCCTTTTGGAAAACAGATTTACAAATCCTCAATCCAGATGAGACATCTCAAAACTACACTATAATTTTCATTCCCGCTGGAACAGATGGGACACAAACAAATTATAAAATAGAAGGCGCAATTGAACAATTTCAGCTTTTAATTTTTGAAGATATTTTAAAAAATTTCTTTGGATTAGAAAACACCTTTGGATGTTTACATATAAAAAGTGAAAAAACTCTCATTGCAACTTCGAGAACATATACAAAAGATTCAAAGGGAGGGAGTTTTGGACAATTTATAAAAGGTTATAAAAAATCAGAAGCATTGAAGAAAGGTGAAACTGGATATATAACATACATTTCAAGTAAGGAAGGATACAGGACAAATTTGGGTTTTGTGGAAGTTTCAGGAAAGGAAGCTGTTGTAGAAATAAATATTCACGATTTAGAAGGTAAAATTTTGCATGTAGGTCCTATTACTCGTGCTTTAAAGCCAATGGGATTTATTCAAATAAATGACATTAGCAGTTTTTACAATTATGATTATGAAAAGTACTATGGACCTGCATCAGCAGAGATTAAGGTATATGGGGAAGGGGCAGTATTTGCATATTCTTCAGTTATAGACAACAGAACAAATGATGCTGTTTTTGTGCCTTTAATGAAAGAATTCCTTTATAATGCAAATCAAAGCTTTGCAGTATCAATAAAAAAAGAAGGAGATAAGGGTACCTTATGGAAAACGGATTTAGAAATTTTCAATTCTTCAATATATTCACAGGAACTTACCTTTGAATTTTATGATGAAAGAGATTATAAAGAAAATAGATTCATAAAAGGGAAAGGGATTTTAAGTTTAAGTGATGCTATCTCTGAAATATTTAATCTTTCAGAAAATTCTGGAAAACTAAAGATAAAAGCTTACCCAGGTGTTTTTGCAATTTTAAGGATCTATACAACATCAAAAGAAGGAGGAACTTTTGGGCAATTTGTGCCTTCTTCACTAATCCATAGTCCGGTTTCACTAAATTTAAATCAGTATATTTTGAATTTATCTTCAAATGAAAGATTCAGGACAAATTTAGGTTTAACAGTTTTACCTTATTCATGCCCATCTACAGTTGAAGTTTCCTTATACAATAAAGATGGGATAGAACTTGGAAAAGAAATTTTTGAATTATTAGAAGAGGAAAATAAGCAAATAAACAACATTTTTGATTATTTTAATGCAGGGAATGTAGATTATGGTTATGCAAGGGTTAGGGTTTTGTCAGGTGGTTCAGTTTTAGCCTATGCCTCAGTTGTAGATAACATAACAGGCGATGCCATCTACATCCCTGGGCAATAGAAAATGCTTTTTCTTTTCTAAGAATAATGTTTTTATCCATCTTTTATGAATATTTTTAAAAAATTTATTAGTTTTTATAATGAATTTTTTTTGGCAACTCTTTTAAGCAAAATTTAGTTCTTAGCCATAGAAAAACACAACATTATTATTGATTTAGTTGAATTTTGCCTAAAAATTTGATTTAAAAAAAATTTATAAATTTCCAAAAGATACGAGTTTTACTCCATACTTTTTTTTA
>JBBISU010000156.1:0-4557 GCA_037441225.1 Acidobacteriota bacterium | reverse complement strand
TTAATAGAAAACTTAGACCTGCATATTACTTAAAAAATGGGAAGGTAGGGTTTAATTTTAGAGTATTTCAAATTAAAAATTTAAATAAATAAATTATCTATACCAAAAATCTAAATTTCAATTAGATAAATTATTTCCTGCTCCCTGGCTTCACTAATGGTATCCCTTCTTGACATAAAGGGCAAACATCAGGATTATAAATTGGAAATTCAACTTTCCATAAGTACTTTAAAGGTACTTCAAAGGGACTTTCTTTTCCTCTAAAAACAAGACAGCCCACAGCAACTGGAATTCCTCCTGCTTCTTTTACAATTTCAATTATTTCTTTTGAACTTTTTCCAGTGGTTACAACATCTTCTATAATAATGACCTTTTCCCCTTCTTTTACTCCAAAACCCCTTCTAAAAACCATTTTTGATTCAGGCCTTTCCCCAAAAATTGCCCTCACCTTTAAAGCCCTTCCAACTTCCTGCCCAATTACAATCCCTCCAAGGGCAGGTGATGCAACTAAATCTGCCTTAAAATCTTTTAACTCCTTTGCTAAAAGATTGCCTGCTTCTTCTGCCATCCAGGGATATTGAAGCATTAAAGCACATTGTAAGTAATTTGGAGAATGAAGCCCAGATGATAAAATAAAATGCCCCTCTAAAAGCGCTTTTGATTTTTCTAAGAGCTCAACTATCCTCATTTGCCTCTCCTTTTATATTTAATTTATTTAAAATCCTATAAAAATTTGATCTTGGTATCTTTAAAAATTCTGCTGTCTTAGAAATATTCCAGTTAAAAACTTTAAGATAATATAAGATAAATTCTTTTTCCATTTCATTTAAAAATTCCTCTAAATTATTAATATCCTTTATTTTTTCTTCCACATTTTTTGGTTTAAATGAAACCATATCTTTTGGCAAATCTTCAATCCTTACTTCTTTCCCAGAAGAAATAATTATTAACCTTTCAACTAAATTTTTAAGTTCTCTTATATTTCCTAAAAAAGTATAATTTTTTAATACTTCAATTACTTCTTTTGAAAACTTTTTAACTGGAACTCCATTTTCCCAAGAAAAAAACAAAGAAAAATGGTTTATCAAATCTTCCAAATCTTCCAAATGCTCCCTTAAAGGTGGAACATTTATTGGATAAACACATAACCTATAATAAAGATCTTCTCTAAATTTTCCTTCTGAAATTAGTTTTTTCAAATCTTTATTAGTAGCTGCCAAAACCCTCACCTTTATTTTAATTTTCTTTTGAGAGCCAATTGGTTCAACTTCCCCTGTTTCAAGAACCCTTAAAACCTTTGCTTGTGCCCTAAAAGACATATCTCCAATCTCATCTAACAAAATTGAACCACCATTTGCTAATATAAATTTTCCTAAAACTTTTTCTTTTGCATCTGTAAAGGCACCTTTTTCATGGCCAAAGAGTTCTGATTCAATAAGTTCGTCAGGAATTGCTGCACAATTTACTTCAATAAAGGGACCATCTTTTAAATTAGATAAATTATGTATTGCTCTTGCCACTAATTCTTTTCCAGTTCCAGATTCTCCTGTAATCAATACAGGAACATTTGTGGAAGCAACTTTTTCAATTTCCTTTTTTAATTCTTTCATCTTTGGACTATTTCCAATTAAACTAAATTTAAAATTTTCATAGGTCTCTTGCTTTTTTAACTTTAAGCTTTGCTGATAAAGAGAAGAGGCCTTTTTTACAGTTTCTATTATTTTTTCCATAGAAGGGGGTTTTTCAATGAAATCAAAGGCACCTTTTTTAATAAAAGAAACTGCCTGTGGTATATCTCCATGGCCTGTTAAAATTATTACTGGGATTGGAATATTTAAAATTTTTAATTCTTCAAATAATTTTTCGCCATCTAAAAGGGGCATTTTTAAATCAAGGATTATACAAGAAAAAGGGGTGGAATTTATTTTTTCCAAAGCTTCCACCCCATTTGATGCCTCTTCTATTGTATATCCTTCTAATTCTAAAACCCTTCTTAGGGAGTTCCTTATCTTTAAATCATCATCGGCAATTAAAACAGGGATCCCCATTAATTATTCAACTGGGATAACTATAAACATTGATGTTCCCCTGCCTTCTGCTTTATAGACATAAAGATTTAAATAATCACCTTTTTTGAGGCTTGAATATACTTTCTTTAATTCTTTTATGCTTTTTACTTCTTTTCCATTTGCTTCCATAATAACATCACCTTCCCTCAATCCTCTATCGTAAGCAGTTGACATTTTTTTAACCTTTAAAACAAGTAATCCATCTACATCAGAGGGTATATTATAAAAGCTTCTATACCTTGGAGTTAACTCTCCAACAGAAATACCCAAATTTGAAATATCTTTTTCTTCGCCTTCTTCTTTTTCTGTTATTTCTTCTTCTCCTTCATCTTTCCTTGTTGTAAGCTTAACATTAAAATCCATTTCTTTTCCATCCCTTATTACATAAATTTTAGCCTTACTTCCAGGTTTTTGTGAAGATATATAATTTATTAGGTCCTGTGATTTTTCTATATTTTTATTATCAACTTTAATGATAACATCACCATGTTTTAAACCAGCTTCTTCTGCTGGTGAGCCCTTTTCGACTGACTGAACAAAGGCACCATTGGTATTTTTTAATTTAAATGCCTTTTGAATTTCTTCTGTAACATCTGTAATTCTTACTCCAAGATAACCCCTTACAACTTTCCCTTTATTTTTTAATTGATCTTCTATCATTTTAAATTGATTTATTGGGACTGCAAATCCAATATTTTGTCCAATCCTTGAAATTGCAGTATTAACACCAATAGCTTCACCTTTTATATTTACTAAAGGTCCCCCACTATTTCCCGGATTTATAGCTGCATCTGTTTGTAGAAAATTTTCAAAGGAAGAAGTTGTTTGAGAAATCCCAAGCTTTCTTTCCTTTGCTGAAATAACACCTACTGTCACTGTCTTTCCATAAGCAAGAGGAAATCCAACTGCCATAACCCATTCCCCTATCTCCAATTTATCAGAATCACCCAATGGAATTGTAGGAAGTGGTTCCTTATAGTCAATTTTCAATAATGCGAGATCTGTTGGTGCGTCTCTGCCTATAACTTTTGCTTTTATATGCTCATCTTTTCCTAAAACAACTTCCACCTCATCTGCATCAGCTACCACATGCTCATTTGTTAAAATATAACCATCAGGAGAAATTATAAAGCCACTTCCCCCACTCTGAATCTTTTCTTCCCTTTCTTCATCTCTTGGAGGAGTTCCAAAAAAGTACCTGAAAAAATCATCATCAAAAAATGGATGGGAGTACTTAACAACCTTTGTTGAATAAATTGCAACAACAGCAGGGCTTACCCTTTTGTTAATTTCAGCAAAATTGGGACAACAAGAATCGCTGGATTTTAAAGGAACATATTCTGATGATTTCGGAGTTGCCTGGGACCTGGAATCAGTATCAAAAAGCCCAGCAATGACCATACCAAAAATTAAAGAAGCAATACACAAAATTAAAATTGAAAACTTTTTCATATTTCGCTCCTTTTTTTGAATTTCATATTTTACGAAGATTCCCGCCACCTCGTTTATAACCTTCTAAGTCAATTGTTACAAATTGAAAACCAATTCTTTTAAAATACTTTATTACTCTTTCCCTTAAATTTTCATTAAAAAATTTATCAATTTCATTTTTTTCAACTTCAATTCTTACTAAAAAATTATGGTGCCTTACTCTAACCTTTTCAAAACCCAATTTTCTTAAAAAATTTTCCCCCTTATCTATCATTTTTAATTTCTCTTCTGTAATTTCTTCCCCTTGAAAAATTCTTGAGCCAAGACAGGCACTCTCAGGCAAATTAAAATGCTCAATACCTAAATCTTTTGCTCTCTGCCTTATCTCTTCCTTTTTAAAATCAAATAAAATTAAAGGACTTAAAACGCCTTCCTCTTTTGCTGCCTTCATACCAGGCCTTTCATCTTTTAAATCATCTCCTTGTGTCCCTTCTATTATTGCATAAAAATTTTCCTTTTTTGCAATTTGATTCATCTTTTTAAAAAGTTCTTTTTTACAAGCATAACATCTTAACCCATTGTTTTGTTTATAAAGAGGGTCTTTTATCTCTTCCGTTTCAATAAAAATATGTGGTATTTTAAATTTTTCAACAAACTTTTGAACTACTTTTTTCATAGAGGTAGGGAAAGAAGGTGAAATTGATGTTATTGCTTTCATTTTATCCTTTAATTCCTGATGGGCAATCAAAGTCAAATAAGAAGAATCTATACCACCAGATAAGGCAACCAAAACCCCACCTAAATTTTTTATTAAATTTCTTAAATTTTTTTCCTTATCAAGAACATCCATATTTCTATTTTAACAAAATTTTTTGTATAAATCTTCCTTAAAATGGTTATGTTGTATTTGGTGCACTAATTCAGTCATAAAAAAATTTCAAATCAATCCATTACCCATACCCGTTATCCTATAAATATCTAATAAAAGATAAACAAAATTACTTAGCATAGAAATGCCGAGCTCCTTTGTCATTTTCTGATTAATCTAAGTTTGACA
>JBBISU010000155.1:0-4565 GCA_037441225.1 Acidobacteriota bacterium | reverse complement strand
AGAAAATGCAGATAACAGTTGTTTTTTTGACTACAATTGTGCAAGTTGGGTTAAATAAATTATTTATACTGTTTACGGACAACGGATATTGGTATGATAATTTTATTTTTTAATCTCCAAAAGAAATTCCTAAAAGGCGAGCTTGATTTACAATCTGTGATTTTGGCTGAACCATCTTTTGTTTCCCTATTGCTTCCATTATTGGGATTGCAATTATTTTATCTCCCTTCAATGCAACCATATGATCCCATTTTTCTTCTTCCACCAGCTCTGCTGCTTTTACAGCAAACCTTGTAGCTAAAACTCTGTCAAATGCATTTGGAGTTCCCCCTCTTTGAATATGCCCTAAGATTGTTGATCTCACTTCCAAATCAGTATTTTGTCTCAGCATCATAGCAAGGCGGTCTGCTATACCTCCTAATCTCTTTGTTCCTGTCAATGTGTCCCTGAAAAGATATGTTTTTTCACCACCTTTAAAAGCAGCTCCTTCAGCTATACATATAATTGAAAAATTTGAACCACTTTCTTGTCTTTCTTTTATTTTTTTTAAGATCTTTTCTAGTTCGAAGGGGATCTCTGGAATTAAGATGACATCAGCACCGCCTGCAATTCCTGCATACAAGGCAATCCATCCTGCATCCCTTCCCATAACTTCCACAATCATTATTCTTTGATGGCTTTCTGCTGTTGAATGCAATTTGTCTATGCATTCAGTTACTGTATCAACAGCAGTCATAAATCCAAAGGTAAAATCTGTGGAATCTAAGTCATTATCAATTGTCTTTGGAACTCCTACAAAGGGAATTCCTTTTTCATATAACTTATGGGCAATTGAAAGAGTCCCATCACCTCCTATAACTACAAGTCCTTCAAGCCCAAGCATTTGAAAGTTTTGGACACATTTTTCTGAATAATCTCTTATCTCCACTTTTCCATTTGGAAGAAGAATTGGAAATTCAAAGGGATTGCTTATGTTTGTGGTTCCCAAGATTGTTCCACCTCTTGTCAGTATTCCTTTTATTTTATCTTTTGTAAGGGGCATAGTTTTATTTTGAACAAGTCCATCAAAGCCATCCAAAATCCCAATCATTTCAAAATTGAAATTAGAAACGCCTGTTTTGCAAAAACCCCTTATAACAGCATTGAGCCCCGGACAATCTCCACCACCTGTCAAAATTCCAATTCTTTTTTTCATCTTTCTATTTCAAAATCGGCTTTTACATCCAAGAGTGGATCTTCAAATATAAGGATTGTTTGGGAAATTGGTAGAAGAACTGTATGTCTTTTTTCTCTAAATTGAATTTGGAGTTCATAATAATTTTCTTGACCAATAGATATTAAGATGCCACTTTTTGCATTTAAATCTTGAAAAACCGTGTTATAAATTATAACTTTTGCTGGCAGATCCATAAATTTATCCTCCCTTTTGTAATAATTTTAAAAACTCTTCCCAGTTTATTATATTTATGCCTAATTCTTTTGCTTTTTTAAGTTTAGAGCCAGGGTCTTCACCTACTATTAAATATGATAAATTTTTTGAAATAGCACTTAAAACCCTGCCACCATTTTTTTCAATTATGTTTTTTGCTTCTTCTCTTGAAATTGGCAATTTTCCTGTTATTAAAAAAGTCAAATTTTCTAAGGGTCCTTTTTTTTCTTCTTCCTCACAGTATGGTTCAACACCTAAACTTTTTAATTCCTCTATTAGTTTTATAACTTCAGGACTTTTAATAAAAGATATAATTGATTCAGCCATTGTCTCACCAATTTCAGGGAGTTGAAGGAGCTCTTCTTTTGTCAGGTTCATAAATTTATCTAAACTCTTTGAATACTCAGCAATTGTCTTTGCTGCTTTTTCTCCAACATATCTTATGCCAAGTCCAAATATAAATTTATGGAGAGGCGCTTTTTTTGATTTTTCAATTGCTTCAATTAAATTTTGTGCTTTTTTTTCACCCCAAAGGGGGAGCCCGACCAAGTCCTCTTTTTTTAACTTATAAATTGAAACAATATCTTTAATTAAGCCCTTTTCAAAAAGTTGAGAGACAGATTTTTCGCCTAAACCTTCAATATTTAAAGCATCCCTTTTTGCATAATGTATTATTGATTCTTGTGCAATTGCAGGACAGGAGGGGTTTGTACAGCGGAAAGCAACTTCATCACCAATTCTTAAAAGTTTCCCTCCACATTCAGGACAGTTCTCTGGCATTAAAAAAGGTTTTGATTCTTTTTCTCTTTTTTCAATTACAACTCCAACTACTTTTGGAATTACATCTCCACCCTTTTCAACTAAAACAGTATCACCAATCCTTATATCCTTTCTTTTCAAATCTTCATAATTATGTAAGGTTGCCCTTTGGATTGTTGAACCTTTAATTTGAACAGGTTCCAGTATTGCAACAGGGGTTGCTGTTCCAGTTCTTCCAATTTGTATTATTATATCTTTTATTTTTGTTTCTTTTGCTTCAGAGGGATATTTATAAGCAATACACCACCTTGGAAATTTTGCTGTTGTTCCTAACCTTTCTTGAAATTTTCTTTCATTTATCTTAATTACAATCCCATCACTTTCGCAATCCATATCAAATCTTTTTTCTTTATTTTTTTCAATAAATTCTTCAACTTCTTTTAAATTTTTTAAATGCTCCCATAATGGATTTACTGGAAAACCAAGTTCTTTTAATTTAATCAATATATCTTTTTGAGTTTCAGGGACACCCGCATCCATTGAAACAATGTTATAAAAATATGCCTTTAAATTTCTTTTTGCTGTAATCTTTGGATCCAGGAGGCGAAGGGAACCAGAAGCAGCATTTCTGGGATTTGCAAAAAGAGCTTCTCCTTCTTTTTCCCTTTCTTGATTTAATTTTGTGAATGCCTCCCAAGGCATATAAACTTCCCCTCTAACTTCTAAGTATTTTAAGTTCTCTCTCAATCTTAAAGGTATGACTTTTATTGTTTTTATATTTTGTGTTACATTTTCACCTGTAATTCCATCCCCCCTTGTAGCACCTCTTACTAAAATTCCATTTTCGTAAAGAAGTGATATAGAAAGTCCATCAATTTTTAGTTCTGCTACATAAGTCCAAACTTCATCTAAAATTATTTTCCCTGCCCTTTCTTCCCATTCCTTTAACTCTTCAAAAGAATATGCATTTTCTAAGGAAAGCATTGGAATTGAATGGGTAACTTTTTCAAAGCCCTCAAGTGGAGCACCACCAACCCTTTGGGTTGGAGAATCCTGTGTGATGAGTTCTGGATATTTCTTTTCCCAACTTTGAAGTTCCCTCATCAATTTGTCAAATTCTTCATCTGTTATCTCTGGTTTGTTTAGAACATAATAAAGATATTCATGGCGTAAAATTTCTTTTCTCAACTCTTCAACTTTTTTTCTCACATAAGCAGGTATGTCCATAAAGATATTATATCATTTTAAAAAGGATTTTTTTACTTCTTCAAATATTATATTTTCCCTTCCTAAAAATTTTGGAGACAAATGAATGGGCACTACCTTTTTTACAGATAAAAGTTTTGCAATTTTACCTGCTTGATGACTTGTCAAATGTTTCCTTGCCTTTGCCCTTTTCCATTCCGATTTTTTAAAGGATGCTTCAATATATAACAATTGAACACCTTTAAAATTCTTTATAATTTTTTCAACATTTTCTTCCGTATAATTGAAATCAACCAAATAGCCAATTGAATGTCCTTCAGTTATTAAAATCAACTCTTCTTTTAACTCCTTTAATTTAAAGATACCTTTTGGCGTATCTATTTTTGTGTCTTCTGGCAATTCTTCTATAATTGCCTTTTTTAAATTGTTAAGCCAGGGTCCACTTTCAAAACCTAAACTCTTCAATTTATCTTTTCTTACATTTATGTGTTTTTTTTCATCCAACCGATAAGCTAAGACCTCTGTCCCATGGTCTAATATACAAGCTTTGAGTGTAATGGTCTTATCTTCAATTAAAAATTCTGGTGCTTTCCTTCTTCCTAAATATTCCATTTTAAATTTGTTTTTTGCTGAAAATCTTGCTTCTTTTATTTTCTTTTCATCATATTCAATAATATGGAGCTCCAAGGGATATTCTTCTGATATGTTCCAGGTAAAAGCATTAAAAAGCCCTTGAATGTTTTTAATAAAATTTGGAGGTCCAATCATTTTAATTGGCTTTTCCCTTGTTATAGAATTTCTTATGAAATAAGTAATATTTACAAAATGATCTAAATGGGTATGGGAAATACAAACAACTTCAACTCTTCTAATTAATTTATTTGAAATTTTAATAGAATGTCCCAAATCAAATAAAAATCCTCTTCCTTCTCCAAGGATATCAACAAATAATCCTGCATCCCCACAAGGATGAGAAGTTGTTTGAGGAAGCAATCTTAAAGCCATAAATAGATATTATATAATAATTTTTATTTTTAACCAAAAAAATGCAATTGAAAGTAAAATGTGAGTAAATAACTCTACTTTTTTTAATAAAATGTTCAAAAGAAGTAAAATATAGGCAGGGGCTGGCTTTTTTTAAGCCCGATTGTTTTACGGGGCGAACGAGTGC
>JBBISU010000154.1:0-4649 GCA_037441225.1 Acidobacteriota bacterium | reverse complement strand
GGGAAGAGCTGAAGCCCCTAATTGAAAAATTTTTCAAAAAATTTTACAAATTACATTCAATTAAAACCAATTGATCCCTTTCAATCCTAAATGCTATAATAAAAATGAATGAAAAAAGAGCCAGCAATTAAAGTTATGATGATGCCAAAGGATACAAATTCAAGGGGAACTATCTTTGGAGGAGTTATTTTAAGCTACATAGATCAAGCAGGTGCAGTGGAAGCCATTAAAAATGGAGCTGAAAGGCCTGTAACTGTAAATATGAGAGAGATAAATTTTTTAAAGCCCGTATTTGTTGGTGATATTGTTTCTTTTTATACTGAAACATTGCAGGTAGGTAAAACTTCAATAACAGTTAAAGTAAAAGTTATAGCAGAAAGAATTCAAAAGGGAGAAGAAACACTGGTAACAGAAGCAGAAGTGGTTTATGTAAATATTGATGAAAATTGGAAACCCCTCCCAATAAAGAAATAAGGGAACAATTTCATAAAAAAAATGGTATTATTATAGATATGAAAATTTTAAGGATAATTATATTTTTTTTAATTTTTCCAAATATATTTCATGCTTTTGAAAGAAATGTAAATGAAGAAACTGGCTATCTAAATTTAAATTTTAAATTATCTGATGAGGAAATAAATCAATTAAAAGAAGGAAAAACAATAAAAGATTTTAATTATTTTCAAAAGCCAGAAATGGCAGCCCTTACAGCTTATGGTTTTTATATTGCAATCCCTGAAAATTTTGAACTCTCTTTTTCTGAAAATTCAACAACTGAAGAAGGAAAAATTCCAGTTATAGATTTTAATGGAAATTTGGTTTATTCTGACTATGAGCTTCCTGATGATTGGTTTCCTGAAAAGTCAATCTTAAAGATTGAAAGTGGTTTTATAAGGCAGGTTCCTTTTGTCTTATTTCATTTTTATCCAATCCAGATTTCAAAAAAGGGCTTAAAGATAAACAAAGAAATTGAAATTAAAATTAAATATGATTCAAAAAATTTAAATAAAATTGAAGAAAAGACAATTTTTTCTAATCTTTACGATGAATTATTCTTAAACAAATGGATTGATAAAGGGGTTCAAAGAAAAAGTTCAAATAATTTAAACTATTGGTCAATCCCACAATCAAATTATACAATTTATAAAATTCCAGTAGATGAAGATGGAATTTATGCCCTTGACTATAATTTTTTAGATACAAATACTGATTGGAATTTGAATTCAATTGATCCAAGAAAAATTCATTTATATAATTTAGGTCAAGAAATTCCAATTTATATTACAGGTGAAGGAGATGGTCAATTTAATTTATCAGATGTTTTATATTTTTATGGTGAAAAATACAAAGATGAAAACTTAGAAGATGTTTGGCAGAAAGGGGACTTTACAGACAGAAATATTTACTGGCTTATAATTGAAGAAACAAATGGGAGCAGGATGACTACAAGAGATGTAGCACCTTTAAACAATTACCCACTTTTGCAAAACTATGAACACAAAATAAATTTTGAAGAAAACCTTTATGAATATCCCTTTGTCCCTTATCAAACCTCAGACCATTGGATGTGGGATTATATAAAATGGTATTCCTATGACCAAAGCCATACCTATGCCAACTTTTCTTTATTTCTTCCTTCCATTTCAAATAACCCTTCAAACTCTTGTAAATTAAAATACGAAGTAAGGGGCATATCTTATAGAGCCCAAAACCCAGACCACCACATTAAAATTAAAATAAACAATAATTTAGTTGATGATTTTACTTTTGATGATTTTTATTTTTATCAAAGGGAAGTAAACTTTCCTCAAAGTTATTTAGGAACAGGAAATCAGACAATTGATTTATATTATGAGGTCCCAAATCCTTCTGAAATAGGAGTTGATGGAGATGGCAGTTGCCCAAACTGGTTTGAAATTTCTTATTTGAGAGATTTTGTATCTTACAATGATGAAATATTTTTTTCCCTTCCCTCAGGAAGCCATAGAATTCAAATAAATTCCTTTTCTTCAAATAACATAAACTTATTGGACATAACAAATGCAAAAAATCCAATATTTTGTTTAAATTATCAAATAAATTCAGGCACCTTAACCTTTGAAGATTCTTTAACTTCAAGCAAAAATTATATTTCCGAGATTCCAAAAAATCCAAATTCCTTAATTCCTTATACACCAACAGATTTACTTGATGAAAACCCAAACTATTTAATAATTGCTCCAAAGGATTGGAAAAGTTCTACTGTTTTGCAAAATTATTTAAATTTCAGGGAATCTCAAGGTCTTTCAACAAAAATTGCATCAATTGAAGATATATATGACCAATTCAATTATGGGATTTTTTCACCCCTTCCAATTAAGGACTATCTTCAAAATTTATATAACAAATCAAACCCCCCAAATTTGACTTATGTTTTAATCATAGGTGATGCTGATTATGATTATAAGGATTATAAAGGTGATGGAAACTACAATTTTGTCCCAACTTATATGAGGTCTTCCACTGGCTATGGCACAACTACAAATCCAAATGCTTATTATTCTTATGAAAACTATTTTGTAAACTTTTCAGGAGGAGATAGCCTTCCAGAGGTTTTGCTTGGAAGAGTTTCAGCAAAAAGCCAAAGTGAGATGGAAGATACTTTGACAAAAATTAAAAATTATGAAACATCCCTTCCATCAAAGGATTATTTAAAAAATTTCTTCCACATTGCTGATTGCAGGGATAGTTCTTATTTTAAAAGTGCACAAAATACAAATGCTTCATACATTCAATCACCCTATTCGTTAGAAAATATGTTTTTATCAGATCCACCTTATAATAGCAATCCCCCAAATTGTAGTTCAAGTTATATTGACTTTGATTTAGATAACAATGGAATAACAGATGTAGTTGATAAAATGAATTCTGGTAAAGGTCTTGTAAATTATACAGGTCATGGAGCTGCAAAAATTTGGTCTGACTATCAAATTTTAAAATCCCCTGACCATATGGTTTATTTAGCAAATTCAGATAAGCCATCAGTTGTATTAAATTCAAATTGTTATACTGCTTCCTTTTATCATACTTTCAATATAACAACAATCTTAGAGGACTTAATTAACAGGCAGACAGGTGCTGTCAGTTGTTTTGGTCCGGGAACCTATATGTTTGTAACTCAGTTAACCCTTCCAACCGAACCAATATATAAAAAATTTTTTGGCTATTTTAAAGAAAGGAATTTAGGCATTTTGTATTACAATGCTTTTGCAAACATTGCTTCCACTGGTGATACAAGACTTACTCAGGGTATGGTTGCCTTAGGCGACCCTGCAACAAATTATCCTGCACCAACTCCATCAAAGCCAAAAAATCTATCTCTTTCTCAAAATTGTAGGAAAATAACAATTTCCTGGTCTCCACCAGATGCTCAAAGTTATACTTACAACATTTACCGTTCCACAACAGAAAATTTAGATGATTTCACAAAAATATTGTCAAATTATAATGGATTAAGTTATGATGATACAAACATAATTTATGGAAATACATATTATTATTATGTTGCAGCAATTGACACTGAGGGCTTTGAAGGGAAAGGAAGTGATATAGAATCAATTTATGCAAACCCCTGCCCACCAAACCCACCAACAAACTTTCAATGTTCAGATTCAACTTGGGGTGGAAGGATAAACTTTTCTTGGGATTCATCAGAGGAGCCAGAAGTTTTTACCTATAAAATTTATTATGGTTTTTCCTCAAACAATTATCCTTACTTTAAAGAAGTTGAATATTCTTCCAACTATCAAATTGGTGGAATACCAGATGGAACAATAGTTTATGCAACTATTTCTGCTTTAAACAATTGGTATGAATCAGAAAAAGTGGAAGAAATTTTATGTATTTCTTCTCACACAAATGCTTCAAAGCCACCAGAGATGGTTTATCCTTTAACTTTGACAAAAAATGGAAGCAATCCAATTTTAAATTTTAATTTGCCAAATAAAAATATATGGGGTGATTCAATAAATCAGTCAGACATACAAAAATGCACAATTTATCGTTCAACAAGTTCAAACTTTGTTCCAGATAGATCTTCTTCAAGTCCTGATAAAATTGGCGAAATTTTACCTTCTTCTTGCAGCGAAAATAAATGCTTTTTTACAGACAACACATCACCTGTCAATGCTTTCTATTATGTAACCTGCCAGACACCCCAAAAAGAAGAATCTTCAATATCAATTTCCCCACCCTTATACATCACAAATTTAAATATAAATTATGATTATTCTGGGCTTCCATATCTTAGTTGGGAAGCAACTTTAAAAAGATTTGATGGAGGAAGTGCTACAATTGACCATTATGAAATTTACAGATCTACAAATCCAAATTTTCTTCCTGATTTCAAAGACAAAACAAATCTAATTGGAATATCTTTTACAACAGAATACTATGATTTTGAAGGAAGTTATGATTATTATTATAAAGTATTAGCAGTTGATAAAAAGGGGAACGGAGGACCCTATTAGCATTTCGCATCTCGCATCTCGGAATTCTGGTTTAACCCTAAATGCCAAATGCTAAATGCTCCTTTTTTTTTATCGCAGGCTAAAGAACCTGCGGCTACATTAAGAAATATTTTGTTTATGTAGCCGCAACCTTTATGGTTG
>JBBISU010000153.1:0-4767 GCA_037441225.1 Acidobacteriota bacterium | reverse complement strand
TTCCCAGAACACCTGCTTTCCATAGAAATTAATGTACCTATAACATTTATCGATGAGAGAATTTTTTTGTAGGGTCGGGGCTCATACCCACCTGAAAACAAACGGGTCGCCACAAGGGCAACCCCTACAATTTTTTTAATTATTCATTTGATTTTAAATTTAAAATTCATTAGGAAAATTCCTTTTTACTTTCTTAAATCATAAAAATTTAAAAATTATCAAAAAAATTAAATGATTAAAATTAAAAAATAATGATATAATCTAATATTAAATTTTAGGAGGGGTTATGGAAGAGAAAATTAAAGGGAAGTTGCCAGAAAATGCTTATACACCATTGAAAGAAGGGGAAAAATACATATCCTATGTTCCAGCAGAGGTAATAATTCCAGAAGTTACAAAAAGGTCTGTCTTCTGGGGACTTTTTATGTCCCTTCTCTTTACTGCATCTGCTGCTTATTTAGGGCTTAAAATTGGGCAGGTCTTTGAAGCAGCAATTCCAATTGCAATCCTTGCTGTTGGGCTTGGCGCTCTTTATAAAAGAAAATCTACAATCTCAGAAAATGTAATCATTCAATCAATTGGTGCTGCTTCTGGAGTTGTGGTTGCTGGTGCAATCTTTACACTCCCTGCACTATATATTTTGAATTTAAAACCAACATTTTTTCAAATTTTTCTTGCTTCTTTTTTAGGTGGCTGCCTTGGTGTGCTATTTTTAATTCCTTTGAGAAGGTATTTTTGTAAAGAACAACATGGTCTTCTGCCCTTTCCAGAAGCAACTGCTACAACAGAAATTTTAGTTACAGGTGATGCAGAAGGTGGAAGTCAAGCAAAGACACTTCTTTTTTCTGCTGCAATTGGTGGGATTTATGATTTTTTGGTAACTGGTTTTAATTTTTGGAAAGAAGTTATTTCTACAAGGATGGTTCCAATTGGAGTTACAATTCAAGAAAAACTTCGCCTTGTTGCAAAGATAAACACATTATCTGCTGTGTTAGGCCTTGGCTACATTGTTGGTTTAAGGTACTCTGCAATTATTTGTGCTGGCTCTTTTGTTTCCTGGTTTCTCTTAATTCCATCAATATGGTATTTTGGAAGGTTTATAAACTTTACAATTGCACCGGGGACAATTCCAATAAGCCAGATGGAAGCAGAACAAATCTTTTCAAGTTATGTAAGGCATATTGGAATTGGTGGGATTGCCTGTGCAGGCATAATAGGAATTATTAAAAATTTAAAAATAATAATCTCTGCCTTTTCCCTTGGTTTTAAAGAAATCTTTTCAAAGAAAAAAATTGAAGGTGAAGTTGAAAGGACTGATAAGGACTTAAAGATGTCTACAATTTTACTTTTAATAGTGGGAATTTTAATTGTTACATTTTTCTTTTTTTCACTATCCTTAAAAGTAACTTTAACTTTTGCAATTGCTGCTCTTTTAATTGCAACAATTATTGCTTTTCTTTTTACAACAGTTGCAGCAAGGGCAATTGCAATTGTTGGAACAAACCCTGTCTCTGGTATGACTTTGATGACCCTGATAATTGCATCTTTTTTATTTGTCCAGTTAGGGCTTAAAGGTCAAAGTGGAATGATGATAACGCTTTTAATTGGGACAATTGTCTGCACTGCCCTATCTGTTGCAGGTGGATTTATAACTGATTTAAAAATTGGATACTGGCTTGGAACACAGCCAAGAAATCAGGAAAGGTTTAAATTTTTTGGAATCTTTGTGGCAGCCCTTGCAATTGGTGGAGTTATACTCCTTTTAAATAATACCTATGGTTTTGTCAAAACAGATACAAGTCCAAATCCCCTCCCCGCTCCACAAGCAAATGCAATGTCAGCTGTCTTAATTGCAATGTTTTCACCTGAATCACAAGCACCCTGGGCACTATACCTTGCTGGAATATTGCTTGCTTTGACAATGGAACTTATAGGAATTCCTCCCCTTGCTTTTGCACTTGGAATGTACCTTCCAATTGAACTAAACACTCCACTTTTAATTGGTGGATACATATCCCATTTAGTTAAAAAGTCATCAAAGGATGAAAAAGAATCAAAGAGAAGGTTTGATAAAGGAATTTTGATTTCTTCTGGTTTTATAGCAGGTGGAGCACTGATGGGAGTTGTGGCATCCGTAGTTCAATTAATTTTTAAAGGAAAACAGCGCCTTGCCCTTGGTGATACAATCTTTGGTGACTGGCTCGGTCTTCTCTTATTTTTAGGAATTTCTGTACTTTTATATTTTTACTCAATTAAAAAGGATAAATGATTAAATTTATTTTTATATTCTTTTTATTAAATTTAAATTTATTTTCCGATGAACTATGGGATAAGGCAGTTAAATTATTGGAGGAAGGCAAGGATCTTGTGCCAGAGATAATGGTAGTTGAAAGTACTATGAAAAATATGGATGGAGAAGTTAAAAATCAATTTAAAATAACTTACAAAACATTTATTGATGAAAAAAGTGAACTAAAGACAGAAGAAATTCAGGTTATAAGAGATGGAAAGGATATAACAAAAGAATATAAAGAAGATCTGGAAAAGAAAAAGAAAAAAGAAAGTAAAAAGGAAAAAAAGGAAACTGTAACGCTTTCAACAGATGATTTTGATATATTTCATCCAAAAAATCAAAATAAATTAAAAATACAAAGAAAAGGAACTGAAAATATAAATGGAAATGAATATGTTTTATATGATTTTTTTCACAAAATGGATGAAAAAACATATCAAAAAGGAATTGCTTATTTAAATTCCCAAAATGGAAAACCCTATAAAGTCGTTTTTTCTCAAGAGCCACTTCCAAAATATACAAAAGAAATGAAAACAACATTGATTTATAAGGAAATTGAAAATGGAAAAGTTGTCCTTTCTGAAATGGTATTTGAGGGCTGGGGTTCCTTATTATTTTACAAAAGGAGATTTGAAGTAAAAACAAATTTTGATAAATACTTTGAATATTCTAAAAATAAGCAATAAAGCCGAGGGTAAATTTGTTTTTTTCTTTTGTAAAATCTCTTTTTAACTCACCCAATAATTTTACATTTCTTGAAAGCAAATAATTTAAGCAAAAAGAAAGATTTGAAAAATCCAATTCATAATACTCCTGTGTTCTATTGCCAAAAGAGAATTCTGGAAGCTCTGAATTTCCTTTGTTGTAAAGCAAGGTAAAAACTGCTTTCCCATCAAAACCCTTTGGAAAATATAAAATTTCTAAAAATCCACCATTTAATTCTGATTCAAAAAATTCAGGATTATAAAAAGGATATAAAAGTAAATTATCATCTTTTCTATTTAGATATTGAAAATTTATCTTAAATTTTTCTTTTATTTTCATTGAAAAATCAATTCCAGAATAATTTAATTTATTTTTAAAGTTTTTATAACTGCATGGACCTTCGCATTCCTGCAATCTCCAGTTATCTCTACCAATCAAATAAAATAAGCCAAAATCAAAATTTGTGAATGATTTTTTCACTCTAAAACTATAATTTTTGTTTAAATCATTGTCATAAATCAAATCAACAGAACCGTGATTAAAATCACCTTCATAGGGATCCTTTTGTCCTGGTTCTAATTGAAACCTGTTATATCCATTATACACTCCAAAAATTGCTTCCCAGTTATTTTTATTGAAAATAAACTGAATTCCTCTGTCATAATAGAGATTTGTATAACTTAAAGCAGGAGTACTTAAATAAATTTCATAAAAATTTTCTTCTAATCTCAAATTGCTATTAAAAATTTGATCTGAGACCTGAAACTGCCCAAATTTAAATGAAATAGGAATTTTTTTTGATAAATTTAAATGAATGAAGGCATCATAAATGGAAGAAGATGCACTTCTCTGGTTTAAAAAAGAGAGATAATAAGAGATGTTTTTGTACAAAATACCACCAGAAATTAGTTTAAAAGCATAAGGGTATTGAAAATCCAGAGCATCTTTTTTTTCTGTTTTTCCAGTATTATAATTTATTTCTTCTTTTTCAAGGGCAACGGCATAAAGATTTATCAAAAAAGACAAAGGTACTTGATCTAATAGATACAAAAAAGAATCGCCCGTATCCAGTCCTTTTTTAAAATCTTTATCTTCATTAAACTTAAATCCATCTTTTAAAAATTTTTCACCTTTTTTATTTAAATCAGGTGAAACTGTGTGACAGGAAGAACAGGAAATTTCATACTTTTTTGAAAAATGTGGGATTGAAAAAAGGAAACCTGAAAACAAAAAAATGAACAAAAAATTTAAAATTTTCATAAGCCCTCCTTAAATTATTTCAGGTGTTATAAAAAAATTTAATTCAAAATTTTCTTCCTTTTTTTCAATGCATAGAACAGATGCCATTTTAAAAGCAATTATATTTTTATTTTTATCTTTTGCCAGGAGAAGGGAAGCAAGTTTTGATAGATTTGGAAGGTGTCCAACTACGAGTAAATCGTAATCCAAATTTTTTATTTTTTCATATATTCCTTCTGGCTCATCCATTGGGTTTATCCCATCAATTTTTTCAATTTCTTTTTCAAAGGACAAACATTCCTTTAAAATCAAAGAACTTTCTTCTGCTCTTTTCTTTCCACTATGCCATATTTTATTTACTTTTACATTTATTTTATTTAAAAATTCGCCTGATTTTTTTATATCCTCTTTCCCCTTTTCTGTAAGCCCTCTTAAAGGATCCTCTTCTTCCCTTTTTGCTTCTCCATGCTGGATTAAATAAATTTTCATAAAATACCTCTATAATTATAATATCATTCTTAAGAAAATTT
>JBBISU010000152.1:0-4808 GCA_037441225.1 Acidobacteriota bacterium | reverse complement strand
CCGTTTGCATTTGGGTCAAAGCCGTCGTTGACCGAGGCAGAATAAATGTTTTGATAAAAAGAAAAATTCAAAATGAAAATAAGAAAAAAGAAAAAAATAGATCTCGACATTAAAAACTCTTTAAATGTCTTTAAAAATTTAACCATTTTTTTACTCCTTTCTATTACATATTTTTGCTACGATTTTATTTTAATGTGTTTTAAATATATTGTCAAGAATCTTTGAACCAAGAAATTAAAATCAAGTTACGAAACATATCTTCGGAGTTAAAATTTAAAAATCAAGGGGAAGTCATTGTATTGAAAAAAAATATATTTTAAAAAATTTTAATTTTTTGTATTAAAAAATGCAATTACTTAATTATTTTTGCTACTAATATAGAAGGCTTATAATTTGCATTATAAATGGCAATTTGTTTTAAAATTATTTTTATTGTATAATAAATCTAAATGGAGACTTTAAGAGATGCCCTTGAAAGTGCTGATTTCTTGAAAATTCTGGAAATTATTTTAAAAGATCTTTTTGAAAATGAAATAATAGATGGTGCTGTCTATTTTTCTGGAGAGAATTTGGAAGTAAAAATATTAAATGATGATTTAAGGATAAGCGGAAACACTATTGAGGATATTGAAGGAATTGCAAAAAGCTTTGTAGAAAAAGCAAAAAATGAAAGGAAAGAAATTTTTGAAGATAATCTTGTTTTAAGGAGGGGGAGTAAATCTTCTATCTGGTATAAAATAAAATCAATTTATATATGTCCTGTCTTTGATGGAGAAAAGCTTCTTGGCATTCTTTACATTGACAGGATAAGATCAGAAGAAAAATTTTCTTCCAGTGAAAAATTGTGGCTTAAATTCCTTTCAAATATATTTCAAGTTTATTTGTCCCTTTCTAAAGATAAAAAGATAATGGAAAGTTTGCAAAAAGATATATGGATTGGAAGTTCAAAATTTTCTTGTGATTTAAGAGATAAGATGAGAAAATATTCTTCTCTTTCACCTCTTTTAATTACAGGAGAAACAGGCACTGGAAAAGGGCTTCTTGCAGAACTTTTGCACAAATTTTCAGGAAGGTCAGGAAAATTTATAACAGTTTCACTCCCTTCCTTTCCAGAAACCCTTTTTGAGGCAGAACTTTTTGGATGCAGGAAAGGAGCATATACTGGAGCAATTGAAAGAAATGGTCTTGTTGGAGAAGCCAATGGAGGAACACTTTTTTTTGATGAGATCTCTGAAATACCTCTGGCAGTTCAAGCAAAGCTTTTGAGATTCATAGAAACAGGTCTTTATAAAAAACTTGGGGAAGATAAGGAGATAAAATCAAATTGTAAAATAATATGTGCTACAAATAAAAATATATTAAAAGAAGTAGAAATAGGAAATTTCAGAAGAGATCTTTACTTTAGAATTTCAGCTTATTCTATTGAGATTATACCATTGAGGGAAAGAAAAGAAGATATTGAAGACATAACAAAATATTATTTAAAAAGAAATAATTATAGTATTTCAAAAGAAGGAATGGAATTTTTAATAAATTATGATTTTCCCGGAAATGTAAGGGAACTTCAAAATATTTTAAGCAGAGCAGTCCTTGAGGCAAAAAGTGGTACAATTGAAATTTCAAATTTGAAAAATTTGTTTATACAAAAAAAAGAAAATAAAATTGAAATTATTTTAGAAAAATTAAAAAATGGTGAAAATTTTTGGAAAGTTGTAAAGGATGAGTTTTTAAAAAAGAATTTAAACAGAAGCGAAGTAAAAGAAATTTTGAGGATATGTTTGGAAAAAACAAAGAGCGGAAAGTACAAAGAATTGCTCAAAATATTTAACTTAAAAGAAGAAGAATACCACAATTTTATGTCTTTCTTACATAAATATAATATCCTTGAAAAAAATGAAGAAAAAAATAGGAAAGTATGAAATATTATCCCTTTTAGGTGAAGGTGGCTTATCTTATGTATATAAAGCATATGATACAGTTTTACAAAGGTATGTAGCATTAAAAATTTTAAAAGTAGCAGATCCAATTTTAATAAAGAGATTTTTCAAAGAAGCAAAGATACAAAGTTCACTTGAAAATGAAAACATATGCAAAATATATGACTTTGGAGAGGAAGAAAATATATATTTCATTGCAATGCAATATATTGATGGGCAATCATTTCATAAAGTAATTGAAAATTTGAAAATGGAAGAGAAAATTATAATTATAATAAAAATTTGCAATGCCTTAATAGAAGCGCATAAAAAGGGCTTAATCCACAGAGATATAAAACCATCAAACATAATGATTGAATTTAAAGAAGATGGAGAGGTAAAGCCATATTTGATTGATTTTGGGCTTGCAAAAGAAGTGGAAAAAAGGGATGGTTCTTTTACAGGTATGGTTATTGGAACAATTGGCTGGATGGCACCAGAACAAATTAAAGGAAAACCAGAAGAAATTGACAGGAGGGCTGATATTTATGCTCTTGGTGTTTTGATGTATTATACCTTTTGTGGAGTTCCTCCTTTTGATGAAAATTTGGAGACCCTTGAAAGTATTTCAGAAAAAGAGCCAATTCCGCCAAGGAAAATTAAAAAAGATATACCAAAGGAGTTGGAAGCGATAATTTTAAAATGCTTAGAAATAGAAAAAATAAGAAGATATCAATCAGCAAAGGAACTTAAAGATGACTTAGAAAATTTTTTAAGTGGTGAGCCCGTTAAAGCAAAAACTCCAGATATATTTTATAAATTCATTAAAAAATTTAAGAAAAATAAAAGATTTTTTTATTCCATTTTTTCAATTCTTGTAATAATATTTTTATTTTCCTCCTATATAATTTATGTTAAAAAAATAGAAAGAAAACAGAGGATTTATGCTCTGGAATTCAGCCAGTATGTAAAATATATAGAAGATATGCTCTGGTATATTTATTCATCAAGTACTCATAACATAAAGCCGCAGATGGACTTTGTTTATGAAAAAATAAATCAATTTGAGAAAGAATTTAAAAGGTATGGAAAAATTGGTTTAGGTGCAGGGCATTACAGTTTAGGAAAGTGTTATATTGCTATTGGAGATTTTCCAAAGGCACTTGAAAATTTAAATATTGCAAAAGAAAAATACAATTTTAAAACAAATGATTTATCTTATCTCTTAGCCCATTCAAATATAATGGTTTATCTTGAAAAAAAGGATGAAATAAATATTATTGAAGATAAAAATGTAAGAGAAAACTTAAGCGAAAAATTAGAAGAAAATTATTTGAAAAAAAGTGAAAATTTTATTAAAGAAAGTCCTATGGAAGATATTGAAAGCTGGGAATATTTAAAAGCCCTTTCTGCTTTTGTTCAAAAAGATTATGATTTTGCTCTTGAAAAGATAAAAGAGACAGAAAAAAAATATCCCTTCTTTTTTGAAAATTCAAAACTTGAAGGCAAAATTTATAAAAACATAGGAGATGGTTTTGCACTAAAAGGTGAAATAAAAAAAGCAGAAGAAAATTATAAAAAGGCAGAGAAGGTCTTTTTGAAAATTTTATCAAGGAGGGAATGCGATCCTGAAATTTATAAACTCCTTTTTTCATTGTACCTTTCTTTAATGGATTTAAATATTTATAGTACAAGCATATCACCAGAAGAGTTTTATCAAAAAATTATAGAACTCTCTGAGAGACAATTAAATTTAAATTATAATTTAGAAGATTTATTTAATTATCTATCAAAGGCAAATTTAAAGATGGGAAGTTTTTTCTTATATGAAGGGGCTGACCCAGTAAAATATTTTGAAAACTCTATTATTTATGCAAAAAAGGCATTGGAAATAAACAAGAAAAATAAATTTTCTTATACAAACCTTGGGTCCTCTTATCTTTCCCTTGGAGCATATAAAAATAGCAGAGAAGAGGAGCCATTTACCGATTTTGAAAATTCTATAGTAAATTATAAAAAAGCAATTTTGCTCAATCCACTGGATTTAAACATTTATAATAATCTGGCACTTACATACTGGAATAAGGGCAAAGCAGAAATTGATATTGGGAAAGAGCCGGAAAAGACCTTAAGTGAAGGAATAAAATACATAAAAAAAGCAATAAGTATGGAACCTGGAATAAGTGCTTTTTATAATACAGCTGGAAATTTATATTTAGAATTAGCATATTATTCAACAACAAAAAACAAAAAACCAGATATTTATTTAAAAAATGCAATTGAAAGTTATGAAAAAGCAATAAAGTTAAATCCAAATTATGCTTTTCCTTACAATAACATAGCAGAGTGTTATTTGATCAAACTACAGGAAGAAATAGAGGATGGAAATTTAAGCCATAGTGATATTGAAAGAGCAAAATATTATGCCAAAAAGGCGTTAAATATTAAAAAAGATTTTATATGGGCTTATGTTTCTTCTTTGAGAATTGAGCTGATTGAAGCAAAATACATGATGAGCCAGAATCAAGACCCAGAAGAGAGTTTTTCAAGAGCTTTTAAAATAATTGAAGAAAGCCAGAAAATCGAAAATTTTTGTATTCCCATTTTGGAACTAAAATTTGAAGTTTACAAAACAAAAGCAAAACGGGAAAAGGAAAGTGGGAAAAATTATGAAAGTACATTAAAAAAAGGAATTTCTGAAATTGATAAAATAATTAAATTAAAAAAAGGTTCTAAAAAAATTGAAGAGATAAGAGGTGAACTTTATTCCTTACTTTAAAAAAAATGCATAGTTATAATATCAAAAGCTTTTATTCATTAAAAATTTAAAGTTTTTCAAAATTGTTGAATTCTATTTGTTAAATAATTTAGTTTATAAAGCCAAACTTAACC
>JBBISU010000151.1:0-4864 GCA_037441225.1 Acidobacteriota bacterium | reverse complement strand
CCCGTAGGAGTCTGGGCCGTGTCTCAGTCCCAGTGTGGCCGGTCACCCTCTCAGGCCGGCTACCCGTCGTAGCTTTGGTAGGCCATTACCCTACCAACAGGCTGATAGGCCGCGGGCTCATCCTAAAGCGATAGGTCCTTTTGCAAGGATCCCCATCTTTGGTTTATTAAATTGCTTTAATAAACATTATGAGGTATTAGTATACCTTTCGGTATGTTATCCCTCACTTCAGGGTAGATTACCCACGTGTTACGCACCCGTGCGCCGCTCGGCTTGGGATCCGAAGACCCCATCCTCGCACGACTTGCATGTGTTAAGCACACCGCGAGCGTTCACTCTGAGCCAGGATCAAACTCTCCAATTGAAATCTTATCTTCCCTAAAAAAGGGAAGAATTATTCAATAAAAAAAAAGAGTATTTTAAGGGCTCTTGAAGCTCACCAAATCGTTTCCTGCTCAATTTTCAAAGAACCAAAAGGATAAAAAACCTTAAAAGGTTTTTTAACCTTTATTACTTCCCATAATATAATATAATCCATTTTTTGCCTTTTGTCAAGTGGAATTTTATTTGAATTCAAAACGCACCATTTATCCATATTTTACAGATTCAAAATCCTTCAACAAGGGTCGTTACCAAGCTTTCAGCAAATTTTAATGACATCTCATCAACAACTTCATAAAGTTTATCAAAATAATCAATTGAAGAAATATCTATAGGGTACCTTTCATAAAATTTAAATGAATCATTTTGCCAAAAAATCTCTTTTTCATCGGGACTTTTCAAGGAAACCTTTAAACCAACAATTATTTGATATTCTAAAGCTCTTCCATCCTTATCTAAATTTACAGGAACAAATTCAAATTGTGAGATTTCTCCAAATAAAACCCCATCTGCTTCTTCTTTGCTTTTAACTAATTGAAACATTCCTCTTTGAGAAATTTCCTTTGAAACAGCATCTGTTAATCTTTCTTCCACTTCTTGTTGTGAAGTATTATTTACAAAAGTTGGAACATATATTTTCTTTATATTTTCTGGAAGGGAAGAAGAAGTTCCAACCAGGTGATAACCACAGGAGAAAAAAATCAAACTAAATAACAAAATTAATAATTTTATTTTTGACATATATTTTTTTTCTTATTTCTTTCCCTTCCAGATAATTCCTTACTTTTTCTTCCTTTATTGCCTTCTCCACAACAAATTCTTCCTCTGAATTTTCTGGAACTTCTATTTGTCCTCTCAACTTTCCATTTACCTGGATTGCTATGGTAACCATTTCTTCCTTTGCAAGTTCTGGATCATATTTGGGCCATTCTTTTTCCAAAAGAATTTCCTTATCACCAAAAATAGTTTGATTGATTTCTTCGCAAATGTGAGGTGCCATAGGATATAAGAGTTTTAAGAAATTTAATAATATTTCTTCCAAAAAAGTTTTATTTTTTACTTTTGTATTTTTTTCAAAAAAATTAAAGAACTCCATAAGTGCTGCAATTGCTGTGTTAAAATGGTATCTATCATAGTCCTCTGTTACTTTTTTTATTGTTTTATGAAATTTTCTTAAGATCTTATCATCTCTTTCCTGACTTAAATTTTCTTCCATTTTTGAAATTTCAAAAGAAAAATCCCATATTCTCTTTAAAAATCTAAAACAACCAGCAACACCTTGGTCAGACCACTCTGCATCTTTTTCAGGCGGACCTATGAAAAGAGTATATAATCTTTCTGTGTCAGCACCATATTTTGAAATTATCTCATCAGGGGCAACCACATTGCCTTTACTTTTAGACATTTTTTCTAATTTACCTGTAATGGAAGAAATTTTGCAAATCATTCCTTGTGTAAAAAGTTTTTCAAAGGGTTCTTCAAAATTTATGAGTCCAAAATCATACAAAACATAAGTAAAAAACCTTGAATAAAGAAGATGGAGAATTGCATGCTCAATTCCACCAATATAAAGATCAACTGGAAGAAATTTGTTAACATCTTCAGATATAAAAGGTGCAGATTCTTCTTTTGGATTTATATATCTTAAAAAATACCAGGAAGAATCCACGAAGGTATCCATTGTATCTGTTTCTCTTTTTGCATCCAATCCACATTGAGGGCATTTTGTATTCACAAAATCTAAACTTGCTTCTAAAGGATTACCTTTCAAACCTTTAAATTCGATATTCATTGGAAGAATAACAGGCAAATTTTCTTCCACCTCAGGAACAATTCCACAATTTGAACAATAAACAACTGGGATAGGTGTCCCCCAATATCTCTGCCTTGATATAAGCCAATCCCTTAACTTATACCTAACACTCTTTTTTCCCTTTCCAATTTTTTCCAATTTTTCTGTAATTGCTTCTTTTGCCTTTTCGCTTTCCATTCCATTGAAATCAAAAGAATTTATCAAAATACCTTCACCAGTATATGCGCAGCTTCCGTCA
This sequence comes from Acidobacteriota bacterium, assembly GCA_037441225.1. GTDB lineage: Bacteria > Acidobacteriota > Thermoanaerobaculia > UBA2201 > UBA2201 > JBBFMJ01. Next base: position 2,432 of record JBBISU010000151.1, on the reverse strand, counting down.
AAACCTTTTGGATTATGTATTACTTCTACTATATTAATCCCATATTTGGTAGCAAATTCAAAATCCCTTTGATCATGGGCAGGTACAGACATAATTGCACCTGTTCCATATTCCATCAAAACAAAATTTGCAATCCAGATAGGAATTCCTTTTTCTGTTAAAGGATGAATTGCATTATACTTTGCCTTTATCCCCATTTTTTCATATGTTTCACCTTTCATCATCCTTAAAGATTTCAGCTCCGAAAATTTTTCTTTATCAATTAGTTCTTCTGATAAAGGATGGTCTGGTGAAATAGCTAAAAAAGTGGCACCAAATAAAGTGTCAGCCCTTGTTGTAAAAACTTCTATTTTTTTATTTAGCCCTTTAATTTCAAAAGTAATATCAGTTCCTTCTGACTTCCCAATCCAATTTCTTTGAAGTGTTACAACCCTTTCAGGCCAGTTTTTTAATTTCTCAAGTCCTTTTAAAAGTCTTTCAGCATAATTTGTTATCCTTAAAAACCATTGCTTGAGTAATCTTCCTTCTACCTGAGTTCCGCACCTTTCACAAACACCTCCTATAACCTGTTCATTTGCAAGAACTGTATTACAATTAGGACACCAATTTGCATTTGCAGAAGCTTTATAAGCCAAATTGTCTTTGTACATTTTAAGAAAAAACCATTGATTCCATTTATAATAAGAAGGATCACAAGTCAAAATTTCCCTGTCCCAATCGTAAAGAACACCCCATTTTTCAAATTGTTTCTTCATTTCCTGTATATTTTCCAATGTCCATTTTCTTGGATGAAAACCCTTTCCAATTGCAGCATTTTCTGCTGGAAGCCCAAAGGAATCCCATCCCATAGGATTTAAAGGTTTTAGACCCTTCATTCTTAAAAAACGATATACTGCATCGCCTAAAATATAATTTCTTCCATGCCCTACATGCAGTTTACCAGAAGGATATGGAAACATCATTAGCATATAAAATTTATTTTTAACTTTGTTGTTTTCAACTTTTGCTACTTTTTTTTCATTCCAAATTTTTTGCCACTTTTCTTCTATACTTTTAAAATCATAATTTTTTGGATTAGGCATTTTTTTACCTTTTTTCTAATAACTCCTGAATCGTTTTTATTAAATGAGATGATTGGATTGGCTTTGCTATATAGGAATTTGCTCCAAGGGCAAGCCCACGCTGTCTGTCCTCTTCTGCACCTTCTGTTGTAATAATAATTATTGGAAGATCCTTTAATTCTGGATTTTGTCTTATCAAAGAGACCAATTTCAAACCATCCATAACAGGCATATTTATATCAGTTAAAATTATGTCAATTTTTTCAGAAGCAAGTTTTTTCAAGGCATCAACTCCATCAACTGCTTCAACAATTTTGCAGCCCTTAAATCTTTTCAAAGAAAAAGAAATCAGCTGCCTCATTGTGGGTGAATCTTCAACAACTAAAAAAGTCAAACCTTCCATTTCCATATTTTCCTCAACTCGTAGTAGTAAGTAAATCCAAAAAACTTTGGATTGTTGAAAGTTTTCTCTCTGATTGAGAATAAAGCTTTGATGCAAAAATTGCTGTGGCTGCCTGTCCTGCAAGAAGATTGAATAGTTCATAGTCCACAGCAGAAAAACTATCCTTTTGTTTAAGCAAGCTATAAATTACAATTGTACCAATTACATGTTCTTTTATTTTTAGGGGAACTGCTGCAAGGGGATTTTGAAGGTCCACATTTGCTTCTGTTGGCGCCTGATTTATAAAATAACTTTCACCTGTCTTTGCCACCCTTCCTATTATTCCTTCTCCAACTTTTATGCTTAAATTTTCTATGCCAGGGAAAACATCAGCCCCTTCACAACCCAAAGTTTTAAGTTCGTTTGTTTTTTCATCTACAAGCATAATTGAAAAGCATTCTGCACCAATTAAATTAATAATAATTTCAATAACAATTTGAAGCACTTCTTGAAAATCAAGTGTTGAATGGAGTTGGTAAGAGGCAACATAAAGATTTGCTAAATTGTTATTTTGTTCTTCCACTTCCACATATCTCATAGCAAAATCCTTATTTTCTGCTTCTACTTGTTTTTGCCTTTCCAAAAGTTGTTCATATTCTTGTTCTAATTCAGAAATTCTTTCTCTTAATCTTATAATTTCTTTATTAAGGTTGTTTGTGTGTCCTGTATTTTGTTGCTCTTCTAAAAGGGCAATCCTATACCTTAGACGCTCATTTTCTTTTAAGAGCTCCTCAGTAAATTGCTTCCCCATATTGAAGAGTTTTAAAAACTCTTCACCTTTTTTTAGCAATGATTCACCTTCTTCTTTTTCCTTATCTACCATAAACACCTCATATCTTTCAATACAATATAACACATTTTTTTTACTATTTCAACTCATTAATGTTTTTGCATATTCGTTAAACATTTAAAGAAGAAATTGATGATTT
>JBBISU010000150.1:0-4904 GCA_037441225.1 Acidobacteriota bacterium | reverse complement strand
AGCAAAAAATTTTTCATCCTAATAATAATATAATCCTTTTTTTGCCCTTTGTCAAGTGGAATTTTATTTTAAATTAAAGTACTCCAATTATCCATCAGTTATGGTTTTGCAGGCCGAGCAAGCTCGCCCACTATAAATGGTCGCATCTCGAATCCCGCATCTCGGGATTTGGGAATATGTTTTTTACCCTAAATGCTAAATGCTGCTTTTTTTTATCGCAGGCTAAAGAACCTGCGGCTACATTAAGAATATTTTGTTTATGTAGCCGCAACCTTTATGGTTGCGAATAATAATATATACAAATAATATATTACGCAGGCTAAAGAACCTGCGGCTACAATTTATTTATAATTGATGGGTCGCACAAGTGCGACCCCTGCACTGCTGCTCTATTTTATCTCATTTTCAACTGCATTTTTTGGGTTAATATTTAAAATTTACAAGCTAACATAATGATTTATTTTTCTTTTTCCTTTTTCTTCATTTATTGCAATAAGTTCTAAACGAGGAGGAAGTTTTGCTTTATTTTTTTTTATATAGATTTCAATCAGGCGTTCAAGTTTTTTCTTTTTTTTATAATCAAAATGGCCTTCTGCTTTGAAATTTTCACTTTTGATCTTTCTTTTAACTTCTATAAAACATAAAAAGCCATCCTTTTTTGCTACTATGTCAATTTCACCTATTTTGCATCTCCAGTTTCTTTCAACAATTTCATAGCCCTTATCAATCAAATAATGCGTTGCAATTTGTTCCCCAATAAATCCTTTATCCCAGAGCCTTTGAAATAATCTCCAAAACATCAAAAACTGAAATATTTTCATCCATTTCTTTTGTTGCATTTTCAAGCATAATATAACAAAAAGGACAGGATAGTGCAACTGCACCTGCTTTTGTTTCTTTTATTTGTTCCAACCTTTTATGGTTTATCCTCATTCCTTTTTTTTCTTCAAGCCACATCCTTCCACCACCTGCCCCACAACAAAACCCTTTTTCCTTTGAAAGTTTCATCTCTTTTATTCCATTTTTTAAAACTTTTCCAAGCAAAAACCTTGGTGCTTCATAAATTCCATTATATCTTCCAAGATAACAAGAATCATGATAAGTTAAATTTAAATCAATTTTTTCTTTAATTGAAATTTCTCCTGCGCTGTATTTTTCCATTAAGAATTCTGTAAAATGCAATACCTTATAATTTCCGCCAAAAGAAGGATATTCATTTTGCAAAGTATTTAAGCAATGGGGACAAAAAGTTAAAATCTTTTTGAAATTATATTTATTTAATGTTTCAACATTTTGATTTGCTAATTGATAAAACAAGTACTCATTTCCAAGGCGTCTTGCAGAATCACCTGTGCAATTTTCTTCAGGTCCTAATATTGCATAATCGACATTTAATTTATTTAATATATCAATGCAAATCTTTGTTATCTTTTTCCCATGGTCGTCATAAGAACCAGCACAGCCAACCCAGAATAAATATTCTGCACTTTTTTTTTCTGAAAATAATGGAACTGATAAACCTTCCATCCATTCACACCTTTTATCCTTTGGCATATTCCAAGGGTTTGAATTTACTTCCAAACCCTTAAAAGTATTTATTGCTTCTTCTGGAAAAGAGGAATCTTCCAAGACCAAATTTCTTCTCAAAGCTACAATTTTATCTACATAACTAATAAACAAAGGACATGCTTCTTCACAGTATCTGCAAGTTGTGCAATCCCATATAATTTCTTTTTTTACATAGTCCTCTGGAATCTTTGGCAGGGGTTTTACTTCTGAGGAGGTCTCTTCTGCAATTAAATTTTTATTTTCCTTATAAACATAATCCCTTAAAAGAAGTCCAAATTCCATTGGTGATAAATCTTTTTGAGTCAAACGGGTAGGGCAAAATTCCCTGCACCTTCCACATTCTGTACAGGTATAAAAATCCAAAATTTGCTTCCAGTTAAAGTCCTTTGCATATTTTATTCCAAAGGTCTCATCTTCTTTCATATTTTCAAAATCCATATCTTCTAATTTCCCAACTGGTTCTAACCTTTTAAAAAATACATTAAAGAAAGAAGTATAAACATGGAAATGCTTTGAGTATGGAAGATAGTTCATAAAAAATAAAAGAGTAACCAGATGAAGCCACCAGGAATAAAAGAAAACACTTTTTGCCTCATCAATTGTAAAGAAATTAGAAAAAATCAAAGAAACAGGGGAAAATTTTGAAAAGGATGGGTTTTCCATTTTTATTATTGCACCATCAGTTAAACCATCAGTTATCATTAAAAGAGCAATTAGAAGCAAAATCAAAAAGGCATCAAAGGAGTTTTTAAGGCGTTCTGGTTTGAAAAAAATTCTCCTTAAAACTGATAAAAATATTCCTAAAAGGACTAAAAAAATAAAAAGGTCTTTTGAAAATTGGTAAATTCCAAAGTTTTGAACCTTTAAATAAATTCCAAAGCCACTTAATATTAAAGATAATGACTTCAAAGAAAATACAAGGAAACCGTAAAAAATAAAAATGTGATAAAGGGCAGCGTACTTGTCTTTAAACATCCTGTTTTGAAAAAAAACAAATTTAAATAAAATTTTAAACCTTTCCTTTAAATCTGGTTTAAATTTATAGGGCTTGGCATTTTTTAAAGGAAGGTATCTTTTATATAAACTATAAATTAAGAACAAAAAAGAAAAAATTATAAAAAGCAAAGCCAAGGTTTGGTTTACCCCTTCCATTTTGACCTCCTGAAATTAAATCAAATTATTTTAACATAAATTATTAAAATTTTTATTCAGAATGCAGATATAGTGAATGTCAAAAGATTGTGCTTTTGCAACTTATGAATAAAAATGGTGATAACTTTTAAACTCTTACTTGTTTTCTTTTAAAATTTTAGTAAATTCAGGTATTATTTGAAATAAATCACCTATAATTCCAAAATCAGCCACTTGAAAGATTGGTGCTTCTTTATCTTTATTTATTGCCACAATAACCTTTGATGAAGACATACCTGCTAAATGTTGTATTGCACCAGAGATACCACAAGCAACGTACAAATTTGGAGAAACTGTTTTGCCTGTCTGTCCTACTTGATGCTGATGGTCAATCCATCCAGCATCAACTGCTGCCCTTGAGGCACCCACTGCACCCCCTAATAATTTTGCCACTTCCTTTAAAATTGGAAAATTTTCGGGTCCTTTCATTCCTCTCCCACCTGATATTATTATATTTGCTTCTGACACATCCAATTCAGTCCCTTCTGCTTTTTCCATTGAAAGACATTTTAAATTTTCAGGCAATTTGAATTTTTCAATTACTTCGATTTCCTTTTTCCCATCAAACTTTTCAATGGGAAATATATTTGGTCTTAAAGTTATAACTGGCAATGCACCTTCTTTAAATCTTATTTTTCCAAGAAGTTTTCCTGCATACATTGGCTTAATTATTTCAAAAGAAGAGTCCTCTGCCTCAATTGAAATTACATCTTGTGCAACAGCTGTTTTTAAATTTCCTGCAATAAAACCAGCAAAATCTTTGCCAATTGCTGTTGCTGATAAAAAAATTGCAAAGGGTAGATTTTTTTCAATTATTTCTTTCAAAGTATCAAAGTAGCCAATTGGATTATAAAGATTTAAATTTTCCGATTTAAAATGATAAATCTTATCAATCCCTAAATCAAAAATTTTTTCAATCTCTCCTGCTTCTAATTCTCCAAATAAAATTCCTTCAACTGTTTTTCCAAGTTTTTTTGCAATTGAATTTGCTTTTGAAAGTGCCTCAAAAGAACTTTTCCTTACTACTTTTTCTCTTATCTCAAATATAACTAAAATATGGTTCATAGAATCCTCCTAAATCAATTTTGCTTCATCTTTTAAAAATTTAAATAACTCTTCTGCTGCCTTTACTGGGTCATCACCAACTATAATTTTTCCCTTCCCTTTTTGTGGTGGAACTTCTAATGATAAAAGTTCTATAATTTCTTTCCTTTCAAAAAGTTCATTTGCCTTTATTGTTTCAATAGGTTTTTTCTTTGCAGCCATAATTCCTTTAAGGGAAGCAAACCTTGGCGTATTCAATCCCTTTTCAGCAGTCAACACACAAGGGAGTTTGATTTCATAAAAAAGAGAGGCTCCCTCAATTTCCCTTTTAACCTTTGCCACTTTGTCTTCAATTTTGACTTCTACTACACAATTTACAAAAGGTAAGCCAAGCAAAGCGGCAACCATAGGACCTGTCTGAGAATGGTCAAAACCAACTCCTAATTTCCCTGCAAATATTAAATCAGGATTTTCCTTTTTCAAATAATTTGCAAGCAAGTTTGAAATATAAAAAGGATCAAAATATCTCTCTTCTTCCAAAATATGAACACCTCTATCACAACCCAAGGCAAGTCCTTCCCTTAATGCTGTTTGTGCTCTTTCTGGTCCCACAGTTAAAAGAAAGACCTCTGAGCCATCCTTATCTTTTATTTTTAGCGCTTCTTCAATAGCAAACTCATCATAAGGGCTTATTACATATTTTAGATCCTTTGTTTCAATGTATTTTTTGTCTTCTTTTGGAAAGACCTTTGCATCTGTTGCAGGAACTTGAACCATTAAAACACAAATTTTCATTAAAAAACCTCCTTCTCTAAATTTTCTTTTTATTTTCTCATAATTTTTATATCAAAGTCAATAAAATATTAAAAATCTCAAATATAGTAAAAAAAATTTATAAATGATTTTGGTAAAAATTTTCAAATTTAAAATAAATAAATCGTTAAATATTTAAAGGCAAACTAAAATCCTTAACCCAACTTGCACAATTGTAGTCAAAAAAACAACTGTTATCTGCATTTTCTAATATCCTTTTCTCTTTTTCGGGGAACACAGATTTTTTTTGCCAAAAGCATCTATCCATTAAATTCATTGCATAATAT
>JBBISU010000149.1:0-5218 GCA_037441225.1 Acidobacteriota bacterium | reverse complement strand
AAGAACCTGCTGCTACAATTGAAAATATTTTGTTTATGTAGTTGCGACTTTTATGGTTTATCCTTTTTATTGCAAATTGAAGAGCCTCAACTAACTATACTTTTGCTATTTGTTTGAATTACATTTATAATTATTGTATAATAAGATGTAATAAAAAATATTTAAAGGGAGTTTGTATGAAAAAATTATTTCTATTATTAACTGTTTTATTTTTTTTAAGTTGCACAACCAAGATGGAAGTAAAAAATAAGGGTGCAAAGCCTTCTTTTTTAAAAGAGATTCCAAAGTTCAAAGATCATGATGAATGGTATTTTTCTTCAAAAATAAAAATTTTATCTGATGAATTGACTGCAAAACTTATTCCAATTCTACCTGCAAAATTTGTAGGAGCAGTAGAAGAAGAAGAAAAATGTAAAGATATTCAAGTAACAGATCCAAATCAGGATTTGAGTTCAGGTTATATGCAAAATGAGGTTTCTATTTCTATTTCCAAAAATAATATTGTTATAACTTACAATGATGATAATGATGCAAATAAAACTATTAGTGGCTATTCTTATTCTATTGATGGAGGAAAAAACTTTTTTGATGGTGGTGGAATGATTCCTTCCGGGGGTATGTATGGAGGAGGAGACCCTTTAATTTTAGCAAATCCTTTTGACCCAAACCATTTTATTTATTTTCAATTAACTTATGGAGGTTCTGTTTATTCATCAATTGTAGCCCATGAATCCTTTGATGGAGGAAAGACATTTCTACCTGAAAATTCCCGCTCTATTTTAAAAGGTTTATTAAGTCCTTTTAATAACTTGCCACTTGAACGTAGAAATATGTTTCACGACAAAGAATGGGGAAGCTGGTCTTCTTCAAATGGAATAATTACAATTGCCTGGACACTTTTTGCAGATACAAACAAAGATGGCTATGAAGATGAGGTTGTCCCTGCTGCAATAACTTCAAAGGATAATGGAAAGACCTGGTCAAATGCTCAGAGTTTGATACAAGAAGGATGGTATGGTGGGCTTTGTTCTGTTGCTTCTGGCTTGGAAGGTGAAATTTATGTTGTTTATGATGAATTTTCCTTTAATCAGTTGTATCTTATGAGATCTTTTGATGGTGGAACCACTTGGGATGGTCCTTATTTGGTAGCACCTTCTTTTCAAAACCCTTTCAATAAAGATGCTACAAGAGAATGTGATGGCTGGACTGCCTTAAAAGGTGGTATAAGAGTTGCTTCCATTCCTTCACTTGCAGTTGATCCTGTAAATGGAAATCTTTATGTTGTGTATCATTACAAACAAAGTAAAACTTCAAAGGATGACTCTGATATTGCTTTTGTTATGTCTGAAGACAAAGGCGAGACCTGGACACAACCAGTAAAAATAAATGATGATAATACTTTAAATGATCAATTTATGCCATGGGTTTCCTCTGCTGGTGGAGGTAATGTTTTAGTTATGTTTTATGATAGAAGAGAAGATCCTGATAACTGGCTTATAAATCTATATGTTGCTCAATCATTAGATGGTGGTAAAACTTGGCTTAAGAATAGAAAAGTTTCCTGTGAGCCATTTCCACCTGCTTCTACCAGTTGTTATATGGGTGATTATAATCAAGTTGTTTCAGATGGAAAATTTTATTATCTTGCCTGGGGTGATAACAGGAATAAAATTAGTGTTTCTGGAAAAGAGGAACCAAATCAGGATGTCTTTTTCATTAAATTAAAGGCATTTCCTCATATAAGACCATTTTGAAGATACTTTATGTAATTGAATATTATTATCCACACATAGGAGGAGCTGAAACTCTTTTTAAAACTCTTGCAGAAGGGATGGCAGAGAGGGGGCATATTGTAACTGTTTTAACAAACCATATAGATAATTCAAAAAGGGAAGAAATTTTAAATGGGGTAAAAATAAAGAGATTAAAATTTCCAAAGCCAAAGAGATTTTTTTTCACTTTTTTTTCTTTCCCTTTTATATTGAGTTATGGAAAAAGAGCAGATATTATTCATTCTTCTACTTATGGAGGTGTTTTTTCTTCTTCTCTTTCTTCTCTAATTTTAAAAAAGCTATCAATATTATCTGTGCATGAAATCTGGCTTGAAAAATGGAAAAATGTTTCCCTTATATCATCCTTTCAAAAATATACTGGCGCTTTTCAAGAATGGATTCTTTTGAACCTGCCTTTTGGTTTAAAAGTAACAGAATCACAATATACGCTTGATAGATTAAATAAAATAATAAGAGGTAAAGGAATAAAAATTCCTGCAGGAATAAGCGTTCCAGAAAATTTAAAATGGAATAAAAAGAGAGGAGAAATTTTCAAATTCCTTTATTTTGGCAGGCCAGGACATTGGAGAGGAGTTGATATATTAATTTATGCTTTTTGTGAGGTTATTAAAATAATAAAAAATTTAAAACTAATTTTAGTGCTTTCCGAAGAGCCAAAAAGAGAATTTGAAGAAATAAAAATTTTAATTGAAAAATTAAAATTAAGCAATTTTATAGAGATAAAAAAACCTTTTGAAAGGGATGAACTTTTCAGGTTTTTAATGGAGGTGGATGCTGTTGTTATTCCATCTATATCTGAGGGTTTTGGATTATCTGCTGCTGAAGCTTGTGCATTATCAGTTCCAGTGATATCTTCAAAAGCAGGTTCTCTTCCAGAAGTTGTCTCAGGGAAATGTTTATTCTTTGAGCCAGGAAATACAATTGACTTGAAAGAAAAGATGATTAGTGCTTATAATGATAAATGGGAATTTATAGAAAGAAAAGATTTTTCAAAGGAGAGTTTTATAAGTAAATGGGAAGAAATTTACATGAGGTTTGGAGAATGAATACTATATTTATGATTTTGTTTCTTATTGGTTCTAACGATTTATGCCAAAATCTAAAATCCTTTCAAAGTTTTAGTTCCTATTTAGAAAAAAATGAAGCAGAAAAAATTTTTAATAAAATTGTAGATGAAGGTATTTATAATTTAAGGGGTCCAAAGGAAGATGGTACCTTTGAGTTTGCTTATCTTTCAATGGAAAATCCTCAAATTTTGAATTTTTCCTTTGACTTGGAGAAATTTCCCTTCATCTGGAAACAAGGTGCAAATAATATATTTTCTATAAAAATAAAAGTCCCAAAAAAGAAAAATATATTTTGGGGAAATGAGGATGCTTATCTTTCTGAATTATTAGTAAAATTAGATGGAATTGAAAAAGTATTAGATAAAGAAAAACTTTTAAAAAGAGGAGAAGAGTACGAATATCCTTTGAATAAAATATACAATTCTGTTGAGGTAATTTTAAAATTTCAGGAAATGAAAGACAAAAAAAGAAGTTCCTATGTGGAAGTAAATCTTTATCAAGGAGGTCTAAAAGATGACCCTAAAAATCCTGATTATCCTTTACTTAAAAATTTATTGGAATTGAAAAAATACAGCATTGACTCACCATTTTTTGCTGAAAATATGGAAAAGTTTTTATTGAACTGCTCAAACTCTATAAAAAGGGAACTCTTATATATACTATATCTTTTAAAGGGCAATCAAAGAGAGCAAATGGAAGGAGTTGATAGATTAGAAATACTTATAAAACAAATGCCTTAAAATGAAAAATACTTATTCAATACTATTGGGATTTCTTCTTTTTATTGTAATAATTATTTCTCCAATAAATCTTCCTTTTACTCAAAAATCAACCCTTGCTGTTGCTGCTGTAATGGCTTTATATTGGGCAACAGAAGCAATCCCAATTCCAGTTGTAAGTTTGCTTCCTTTAGTTTTGTTTCCACTCTTTGGAGTTTCATCCTCTGATAAAGTTGCAAAAGCATATACAGATCCTGTGATTTATTTATTTTTAGGTGGTTTTATCCTTGCAGTTGCAATGGAAAAGTGGAAATTGCATTATAGAATTGCTTTGAAAATACTTGTTTTTTTTAAAGGAAATTTAGCTTTTACCCTCCTTGGTTTTATTTTATCAACTGCATTTCTTTCAATGTGGATTTCAAACACTGCTTGTACAATGATGATGCTTCCAATAGCTTTAAGTGTCATAAATTTACTTAATGAAAAAGCTCCAACACTTCAAGAAAAATATTCAAAAGCACTTCTTCTTTCAATTGCTTACTCCTCATCAATTGGTGGGATTGGAACTTTGATTGGCACACCACCAAACTTGCTATTGGCATCCTTTTATTCAAGGCAATTTCCACAGGATCCAATTACTTTTTTAAAATGGTTTAAATTTGGTTTTCCCTTTATTTTAATTTTACTTCCCCTTTCTTGGCTTTTACTTGTTTTCATTTCAGGTGGTTTTAAAAAACTTAGGGGCAGTTTGAAAGAACTTAATAATTTCATCTTAGAAGAAAATAAAAAAATTGGGGAAATTTCAAAAGAAGAAAAAGTTGTCTTTTATGTTTTTTTAATTGTAGCAATTTTGTGGATCTTTAGAGCACCTATATCTTTTGGTCCCTTTACATTGCTTGGATGGGGAAATATATTCCATCATTCCTCTTTTTTTCATGATTCCTTTGTTGCAATCCTTGGTGCTTTATTTTTATTTATTTTTAAAATAAACAAAAAACCAATCCTTGAATGGCCTGAAGTTGAAAAAAGAGTTCCCTGGGGAATTCTTTTGCTCTTTGGTGGAGGGCTTGCCTTAGCAGATACATTTATTGAAAGTGGACTATCTAAATCAATTTCTGATTTATTCTTGAAATTTCAAGTTTTACCTTTTCCAATATTTTTATTTTTGATATGTTTTCTTATGGTAATTTTAACAGAATTTACAAGTAATACAGCAATAACTGCCACAATGCTTCCAGTTCTCTTTTCAATTGTTCCACAAAATGTAAATCCTTTAAGTTTGCTCCTGCCTGCAACCATTTCTGCTTCCCTTGCTTTTATGCTTCCTGTTGCAACTCCTCCAAATGCAATTGTATTTTCTTCAGGTCATTTAAAAGTTAGCACAATGTTAAAAGCAGGCATATTTCTTGATATTATTGCATTATTTTTACTCACCTTTTTATCTCTTATAATTTTAAGATAATAAAGAAACTTATTCAAATTTTCAACACTCCTAAAATCAATTAAAGCCAAAAATGCAGTTGAAAATGAGATGGAATAGAGCAGTAGAGCAGGAGTGTAGGGGTCGCACTTGTGCGACCCGTAAAAATAATAATCAAAAAATTGTAGCCGCAGGTCTTTAGAGGCTGTCCGACAATTA
>JBBISU010000148.1:0-5239 GCA_037441225.1 Acidobacteriota bacterium | reverse complement strand
AGAAATGTGTGCAAAATCAGATATTCAAAAATTTAATGTGGAAAATAAAAAAGGAACAATCCTTGCACAGATGTCAAAGTATAATGATTCATTAAAAATATTTGAAGAAATTGAAAAAGAGTATAAAGGCAAAATACCAGAAGAAGAGTTGAAAAAGACCTCAATTATAAAAGGAACACTTTTATTTACAACTGGAAAGCAAAAAGAGGCATTTGAAATACTTGAAGATTCAAAAAGATACTTTGAAAAGAAATTTGATATATTTAGTACAATCAAGGTTTTGCACAATCTTGCTTCTTTCTCTGGTATATTAGGCGACCATAGGCAAGCATTAAAATATTTTATTCATTCGAAAAACCATCAGGAAAAATATGGAATTTATCAAAATTTGATCATTTCTTTAAATGAAATTGGCTATGAATATATGCTTTTATCAAAATGGAAGGAAGCAGAATATAATTTTAATTATGCACTATCTTTAAGCAAAAAATTTGAAGATCCAATGCAAATAATTATTTTATGTAACTTAAGTGAATTAAATCAATATTATGGGGAATTTGAAAAAGCAAGGAATTTACTAAAAAATGCTTCACAATATTCATATAAATATAATTTCAAAAAAATTGATTTATTATTTTACTGGATAGAATTTTTATTAAATATTCCATACCCAAAAGCAGTATTAAAATTTATTGAAAAAATAAAAAAAGAAATTGAAAAACAAAAAGTTGGCTTTATATTACTTTTAGTTGATGCATACCTTTCATATTACTATTATTTGACTGGAAATATTTTAGAAGCAAAAGCAATTTCTTTTGATGTATATAAAAAAGCAAAAGAAAAAAATTTAAAAAAAGAATTGTTTTTATCTTTGAGGACAATTATTTTATTTTCAGAAAAAGAAGAAAGAAAAAAATATTTAAAGGAAATTTTAGATGTCTCTGAAAAAACTGGAATGAATCAATTTAAAATTGAAGGAATTTTATTAAACCTTCAGGAAAATTATGATAAAAATTTAGTCAAAAAATGTGACTGCCTTTTAAAAAAAGCACCTTTTGCAAATCTTTTATGGAAATACAATACTATTTTATCTGAACATTACTTTAAAAATAATAAAATTAAATCTGGAAGAAAAAGAATTGAAAAGGCATATAATACATATAATTTTGTCCTGCAAAACTTACCCTCAGATGAAATTAAAAAATATTTTGAGAACCAAGAAATTTCTAAAAAACTAATTTTTCTTTATTACCAGGAACCTCCAACTGGACCATCTCCACAGACATAACTTGTACTTACTGCTTGAATCCTTGCATAAGTGTATCCGGAAGGAAAAAGAATGCCAGTTGCATCTTGAGGAAGTGAAGAATAATAAATTCCAGAAGAAGGGGAATTAGACAAATATAATCCATATCCTGTCTCATCTGATAAATCATTCCAGCTTATTAAAACATCACTTCCATTTTTTACAACCCTTATTTCAACTTCAAGTTCGGGTTTTATTTCAATTGATCTTGAATAGGTATCTGTATTATATCCATTTGAAACCTGTAGTGATACATTTTTTATGCCAGTTGAACTATATGGATGTACTGGATTTCTCTCTGATGAATATGTTGAATCCCCAAAATTCCAGTACCACGATGTAACCCTTCCAGCAGAATAATCATCAAAATTTATGTTTGTGTTTATACAACCCTCAGGTGGAGAGGTAAAATATGCAGTTGGAACTCCAGTGTAATTTATAACTGTTCCACTTGCATAAATTCCATCTTCAGACATACCAGAATAAATTGTGCTTCCATCTGATGAAAGTTCAACAGAGCCAGGCACAGAGGGAGAAAAACCACTATTTACCTTTACCCAAGCATATCCATTTGATGAAGCATCACTTAAAAATACACCACCAGTTATTCCATCCAGACCTGCAAGGATATCCCCATTTGAAAGTTGTTGCAGTTCATATACCTTTGGATTTGCTGGAAGCCCTTCATTTGACACCTCCCAGCTGGAGCAGTTGTCATCAGATCTGTACATACCAGCCCAGCTTGTAGAAGTCCCTCCAATATCTTTTGAACCCATAAGGATTGCACCAGATGAAAGTTTTAAAATTGCCCTGAAATCCTCACAAGTGTCAAGCCCAGTTGTAGAACACTGATACCATTGATCTGGAGTTGGGTCAAAATACCATGCCTTTCCATTGTTTGTGCAAATTCCTGATCTTAAGGAAAGGGATTTACCAGAAGAGCATCCCCAGATAAATTGATTAAGTCCTCTTTTCAAGTCAACAGAGGATGCAAAGGACATATTTGTAAGCCCAACAGACGGGCTTCCTGTTGTAAGTGCCCAGCTTGCTCCAATATTTGCAGAGTGATAGTCGCCATAGACAGAGTCAGATGCCCTTATGTCTTCTGTAACTGAAGTATATCTTATTTCATTTATATTTCCAGTTGTAGATGGTGTCATTGTTGCTTTATACCATTGTGGATAATAAAAAATTGAAGAATTTGTGTGATCAAAATCCACATAATAAATCCCTTGACCAGAAGTTCCTAAAATTGCAGTTCTCAAATCAGGATATAATCCACTCCATTTATCTGTTATATCAATTGAAAGGGTTTTTTGAACAACATAAGTATTTGAAGAAGCAGTATATGTAAGTCCTTTTGACCAGGGCCTGAAGGTCTCCCCTTTGTCAAAGGAAATAAAGACACCCATATCATCTGTTGCTGCAATGACAATGTTGCTATCACTTGGATCAACAGCAATACCATTTATCCTCTTTGGTGTTGTAAAAAAACCTTCTGCTGGTGTCCAGCCATTTTGTGGACCTGAATCTTTGTGTATATATGCAGTATAAATGCTTTGATTTATATGTCCACAAAAGATGTGTCCTTTATATGTAAAATTTGGAGCTATGCCAAGTGAGATAATTCTTTGATCTGGAAGATTGCTATTAAAAGGATACCATCTATTATCTAAGAAAGAATACCAGTAAAAACCCCCATCTCCACTTGTATTATTTGGTCTTATTGCAGAAATTAAAAATCTATTATCTTTTGTGCCATATTCATAATAATAACTCAATGGCACAAGGACTTTGAAAACAAAATTATTTGCAGAATAAAGCCCATTGTTAAAACTTGAAAACGAATTTCCTCTATTTGGTGTAATCAAAATTCCATCCAGAGCAGTTCCTATATAAATATGTGGAGTATCCTCTGTTTTACCTGCCGTGACTGAATTTATTGTCCCATAATAACTTGTTTTTGCAACCCATTCACCAGCATTATAGACAAAAAAGGTAGGAAGTGTCCCGTTTGATGCAGATCTGCAACCTGCATAAATATAGTCCAAAGATGGATAATTCGGGTCTAGTGCAATTGATAAGACATTTTTATTTGTCATATTTGCTGTTAAAGTCCAATTTGCACCATAGTCAGTTGATTTATAGACGCCATAGCCATAAACAGATGCAAAAATTGTGCCATCTGTTTGGTAATTTGGAGATAATTTAATATCTGTTATAATTGCACCTTCTGGAAGTGTTGTTGTACCCGATCCATTTGAGTAATACCAGGATCTTCCACCATCTGTGGATTTTAAAATTCCTTCTCCATTTGTTCCTGCAAAGACATCCAATTCGTGCAAATTTATTTTCCCATTTTCTTTATAATTTGGAGAAGTGGCGACACATATTACATCTGGCATCCCTAAATTGTCTGGATTCCCAATCATTCTTGTAAAATAACCTCTATTGTCTGATTCAGAGCTAAACACTTCTTGATTCTTATATAATCCAGAAATTCTGGAGGCAGCAAAGACACCGTAATCAGAGACATCAAACTGGGAACTTACAGCTATGTCTGAGATTTGCAAGTCCTTTATTCCATCTCTTATTGGAGTTGGCTTTTCTGTTATATTACAAATATCTGTTATATAAGGTCCTTTTCCTGGACCTCCAAAAAAAACATCGCAAATCTTTCCAACTCCAACTCCAGTCACAGCCCCAGTAAATGGAACAAACTGATAAGGGTCTGTGGAGGAAGGACTTGGAATCTTGTATAACCTTTTTGTAGTTCCACCAACTATACTATATGTTGATCCATCTTTCCCGTAATCCAGTGATAGAAATGGCTGGTCTTTAGGCATTCCAGAATTTGCCAGTTTATTGAAATTTATTGCATCAGTTGAAAACCAGATACCTTCATATTCTCCACTTGTTGGATTGTATCCAACAGATACAAAGGCAAAGTCAGGAAATCTGTAAGATATTGCTGGTATTGAAACATTTTGTGGGAATGTATAATTATAAACTCTATACCATGTATTATCGCCAGATAAAGTATAAAGGTGTCCTGAAGTGCTTACATTTGAAACCCTTCTTGTACCAACAAGTGCTTTGTCTCCTTGTGCGCCAATTGAGATGCAATAATAATCATTGTTTGCTTCCAATTCCCCATCATTGAAAGGAACCCAGCTTCCAGTGCTTCCAACTTTTCTAAAGACACCTGCTCCATAAGTTGCAAGATAAAAATAATAGTTTCCACTATAATAAGAAACAGCAATGTCCCTTGGAATTGGTGAAATATTTGTTGAAAAAAGCCCAGAATTAAAATCCTGCCATTTATCCCCTTTATCATAAGTTATCCAGACACCACTTGAACAGGCAGCAACAAGATAATTATCATAAGATGGTATCCTTGCAATTGCTTTTACATTAAAATCAGGGAGGACATAATCTCCAAAGCCATTTGCTTCTTCCCAGTTTATTCCATCATTACTTTTAAAGATTCCAGAGCCAGAAGTTGAAACATAAATCAAACCAGAAGCTCCATCCCAGTTTATGACTTCCACATCTGTTATATTTCCATTGAGTGTCCCTTGTTTTGTCCATTGAGGAAATAAAAGTGAAGTTCCAAACAAAATAAATAAAAATATAAACTTTTTCATTTTAACCTCCATTATATAATATAACACATTTTTAAATAAAAAATGTGATCCAGATCACATTTTGAAGAAAAGAAATAAAATTTTTAACTTCTGATATGGTTAAATTAAAAAAATTGCAGTTGAAAATGAGATAAAATAGAGCAGTAGTGTAGGGGTCGCACTTGTGCGACCTGTAAAATATAAATAAATAAATTGTAGCCGCAGGTTCTTTAGCCTGCGTGAAATCAGAATAATAGAGCAGTAGTGTAGGGGTCGCACTTGTAATGCCCGTATAATATCAGTTAGA
>JBBISU010000147.1:0-5285 GCA_037441225.1 Acidobacteriota bacterium | reverse complement strand
TTATAAAGTTCCATTGGTTCTTCTGTTCCACCTTTTTCAAGGATATTTTTTCTAAAAGAAGTGGCAGTTTTTTCATCAAAGATTCCTTTTTCCTTAAAATACTCATAAGCATCTGCAACAAGTACATCTGCCCAAATATAACTATAATAACCAGCAAAATATCCACCTGAAAAGATATGTTTAAAATTTGTTGACCTGTACCTTGGAACAATTTCTTCAATCAATCCAATTTTTTTTATTGCCTTTTCTTCAAAAACCATTGGGTCTTCTTTTAATGGTTCTGTGAGAGTATGGTAATCCATATCAAGAAAAGAAGCAGCTAGGTATTCAACTGTTGCAAAGCCCTGATTAAACTTTTCTGCCTTTTTTATTTTATTTACTAGTTCCTGTGGAATAACTTCTCCTGTTTTATAATGTTTTGCATAAATTTTTAAAACTTCAGGTTCAAGTGCCCAGTTTTCCATAATCTGGGATGGCAGTTCTACAAAATCCCTTGCCACAGAAGTCCCAGATATAGTTGGATATGTGCAATTTGATAGAAGCCCATGGAGGGCATGGCCAAATTCATGGAACAATGTTTCCAATTCTTCTAAACTTAAAAGGGATGGTTCATCTTTTGTTGGTTTTGTGAAGTTTCCAACATTTAAAATAATAGGTCTTTTCCCTTCCAAATTTGATTGCTCTTGAAAGTTTGTCATCCAGGCACCACTTCTTTTACTTTCCCTTGGGAAATAGTCCACATAAAAAATTCCAATATGTGTCCCATCTTTTTCTTTTACCTCATAAACTTTTACATCAGGATGATATTTTGGCAAATCAGTCCTTTCTTCAAATTCTATATTATATAATTTGCTTGCCACCCAAAAAACCCCATCAATGCAATTTTCTAACTTAAAATAAGGTCTTAAAAGTTCTTCATCTAATTCATATTTTTCCTTCCTTATCTTTTCTGCATAATAAAACCAATCCCAGGGTTCAAGTTTAAAATTTTTGCCTTCTTTATATATTAAATCCTGCATTTCTTTTGCTTCCCTTTTTGCAACATTTATTCCTGGTTTCCAGATTTTTTTCAAAAGCTTATAAACATTTTTTGAATTTTTTGCCATATTTTCTTCTAAAACAAATTCAGCATAATTTTTGTAACCTAAGATCTTTGCCTTTTTTACTCTCAATTCAATAATTTTTTTTATAATTTCTTTATTATCCAATTCATCATAATTGTTTCCTCTGTTTATATATGCCTTAAAAATCTTTTCCCTCAAATCCCTTTTAGAAGAATATGTAAGAAAGGGTATCAAACTTGGTTTCTTTAATGTAAAAACCCATTTTCCTTCCAGTCCCTTTTCTTTTGCTGTCTCTTCTGCTGCTTTTATAACAGATAAAGGAAGTCCTTCCAAGTTATCTTTTTTATCAATAACAAGCATAAACTTATTTTCTTCTTTCAAAATATTTTCACCAAATTTCAAAGATAAAAGTGAAAGTTCTTTGTTTATTTCCTTTAATATTTCTTTATCTTTATCATTTAAGTTTGCTCCACCTTTTACAAAATTTTTATAATATATTTCTAATAACTTTTTTTGTTCTTTTGTTAAATTTAATTTTTCTTTTTTTTCATAAATCTTTTTAATCCTTTCAAAAAGTTTTTCATTCATCCATATTTCATCATAATGTTTTGAAATCAAAGGTGTTATTTCTTTTGCAATATTTTGCATTCCTTCATTTGTCATAACACCATCTAAAACAGAAAATGTTGTATATGCCCTTAGCAGGCTTTTCCCTGACTTTTCCATTGCTTCTATTGTATTTTTAAAGGTAGGCTCTTCTTTGTTATTAATTATTTCTTCAATTTCTTTTTTATGTTCTTCAATTCCAATTTTTATGGCAGGAAGAAAATGTTCTTCTTTTATCTCATCAAAGGGCGGGACATTGAAAGGTGTATCAAACTCTTGAAGAAGTGGGTTTTCTTCTGCTTGAGCAAAAACAAAAAAAGAAAGTAAAGTAAAAATTAAAAAGAACTTTAAATTTTTCATAAATCAATGACTCCTTTAAATAAATTTTACTATTTATTTTATCAAATTTAAAAGAAAAAAATTTGATATAATATTTTGAGCGATAGGGGAGGGCAATTATGTCCCTGAGAACCCTGTATAAAAACAGGGGACCCTTTGAACCTGATCTGGGTAATGCCAGCGTAGGGAATCGCAGGGAAGCCTCCTTTATCGTAAATTTAAATAAGGAGGTTTTTTTATGCAATTTTTTAAGGTTTCAGAAGAAAAAATATCAAAGGCAATTTTAAAGGATTTTTCAGAATGGCTGGAAGAGTACTTAATTTGTGATGCAATTGTAGTTGGCGCAGGTCCTTCTGGACTTATGGCAGGAAGGGAAATTGCAAAGAGTGGCTTTAAAACTTTAATTGTTGAAGCAAACAACTTTTTAGGTGGTGGCTTTTGGATAGGTGGCTTTTTAATGAACACTTTGACTTTTAGGTCACCTTCTGAAGAAATTTTAGAAGAGTTAAAAATCTCTTACAAAAAAGTTGAAGAGGGTTTATTTGTTTCAAATGCCCCTCTTGCTTGTTCAACTTTAATAAGAGAGACAATTTTGTCAGGTGCAAAGGTTTTAAATTTGACAAGATTTGAGGATTTAATTTTAAGAGAAGGTAAAGTTGAAGGCGTTGTTTTAAATTCTTCCATTATATCCTATATGCCAAGGGCGTTGACCTGTCTTGACCCAATTGGATTTAAATCAAAAGTTGTAATAGATGCCACAGGACATGATGCAATTGTATGTTCTTCTTTGAAGAAAAGGGGGATTTTGCAATTTGAAAAAGAAGCACCAATGGATGTTTTATCTTCAGAAGATTTAGTTGTTAAAAAAACAGGTCTGGTTTTCCCAAATTTAATTGTTACAGGAATGGCAACAGCCACTGTCTTTTCTTTACCAAGGATGGGACCTACCTTTGGAGCAATGCTTTATTCAGGCAAAAAAGCCGCCCAAATTGCTATAGATTTAATTAAACCAAATTAACTTTTAAATCAATTAAAATTTTTGGCATTTGTGAGGGCGCTTATGGGATAAATATTTAAAATAGCGGTATATTAGGGGAAACCTTGGGTGAGAAACCTTGCTATTGATAGAAAATAAAAATATTATTAAAAATAGGATTTTTAAAAGAAAGTAAAAAAAACTCCGCTATCAAAATCACTGCGAACCGTTCCGATAATTTTACTAAATTCCATTCATCAATCAAAAGAAAGAAACTTAAAGAAATGATAAAGATTTTCTTTTTATCAAAATTTCCCTTGACAACCATTGTGTTTTTTTGTACATTATAGTCAGATGGACGAACAAACAGTCTATAAACTTGCCTGCAAAGGTCTTATCCCTTCCCTAAAAATCGCTGGTCAGTGGCGGTTTCTACTCCACAATTAAAAGTACTTCCATTAACTCGTTTGCACTTAAGGCATATTTATAATTTTTTCTTTTTATCTTATGAATAGTCTTCTTATATTTTCTTAGCATGACAGCAAGTTCATCTATCGAAGGAATACCATCTGATCTGTATGAAACAACCAAAATGCTATTTTGAAATTTCTTAAATAATCTATCGAAGGCAGAGTATATCTTGTTTTTATCAATCCATATAGAAGGCTCCGATTTTAATCTTCGGTGCTTAGTTCTATAATCAATTAGATCAGGCCATTTGTCATAATTAACAAGCCCTTCAAGAAAATGGTAAAAGCCAAGATAATCTACATCTACTCCCTTTTGAAATATATGGTGTATCAATATAAACAAGATCAAATTCTCCTTCTATATCAAAGACATCAAGATTTAATGCATTATTATCTTGACCGTTGGAAAAAACTGCACTATTAGCTTCTCCAATAAATTTTTTAAAATGTATCTCAAAGGGAGTATCCCAAGTAGTTTTATTTCCAAAATCTCTTTTTACATTAGCAAATCTTAGATATAAATTTTTTCTGTGAAACAAGTTGAAGGGTCGCTTAATAATACAGGCTTGAAAAAGTGCAAAAAATGCTAATGCTTGCTTGTATTTGTCGTTCAAAAATTTAATGTTTGTCCCTACCATATCAATCCATCTATTTTCTTCATCCGTATAATAAATTCCTCTAAAAGTGTCAGCAATAAAGGTAGGATAACCAATGTCATTATGTTTTGTAAGAAGAAAACATATATCTTCATCCTTTAACTTCACTTCGCCGTTTTCTATCAATGCAAGTCCAATATAATAGTTAAATTTCAATATATCGTTATATATTACTTTTTTATCTTTTCCTTTAAACATATAAGCAATGCTTCCTGTCCCTCCAAAAGCGTCAAGAACAGTATGGAATTTAAAATCTTTTATTGCATTCCATATCCAATCTACTATCTTCAGCTTACTCCCTTGAAATCGCTTTGAAGGAAATACCGGTGGATTTTCAAGTAAAGTCAATTGTTTTTTAAATATTTGTTGCATTTATTTCATCCTGACTTTTTGAGTTTTTTGTATTGCATATATTCTTTCAGATTTCTGTAAGGTGCATCTTTAAGCTCCACTGCCTTTGCCATATCTTTAGTAAGGTAAAACATCCAATAATCATCAAAGACATCTTCTCCAAGTTCAGCAAATGGACCTTTGCCATTTATAAGTTCATCTATTTTTACAACAGAACCGATATTTTTTATATTTCCGCTCCCTGGCCTGTCAATAGCAATTTTATTTTTTTCCTGAACAAAAAATACAAAATCTTTTACTACGGATATTATGTTTTGAAGGTCCTCAAGCTGATATACCTTCCTTTCGTCAAGATGTTTATCAGTTCTTGAATAAATAATACCCAATACGAAGTGACCTATATATTCATCATACGGAAATGTTATATTTTTTTTGCTTTTTCTATCTCTAAAGTACCCTGTAAATGCTCCTAGAGTCATTCCATTTACTTCTTTTCCATTCTTTCTATAAGTGCTTTTTACATCTACTGCAAATTTATTATTCATACTATCAACGAATGTAATATCAGGATAAAAATTCTGTTCTTTGCATAAAACCATCTTGTATTTGTTTTCTTCTGCAAATTGACATATTTTAGGAAATAAAAGTAGTTCCATAATTTTTGATACTACCTTCGTATCTACTGAAATCGTATAGATATTTTTTGCAATGTCTATGAACCCTTTTACAACCCAATCACCATCCTTTGTTGATACAGCGGCATTAAATTGTTCAAAATACTTTAAAAGTTGGCTCCTAAATTTCTCTTTAAGGAGACTTATAG
>JBBISU010000146.1:0-5294 GCA_037441225.1 Acidobacteriota bacterium | reverse complement strand
GTACTATCCATCTAAGGAATAAATTTTTTTTCTCTCTTTTAGAGTAATAACAATAATAGTAATAATTTCTTATTAAAACAGTAAAAAACCAAAATATTTTAAAATAGGATTCAAAACTATAGTTTCACTATATTTATTTATAAAATGCCATTTGTTATATTGCTAAACCTGATCCCTTATTATTTTAAAGAAAAATTTCAAAAAAAATAAAAAGCTAAACCTTAAAAAGCAGAGCTAATGCCTATAATAAATTTTAATTTTTCATTTTCCAAATCATCTTCGACTTCTGCTAAAAAGCGGATGTTTCTTGCAATTAAATAATTCATAGTAAAAGAGATATTTTCAAAAACAGAATTTTTGTCATCAGAATTTATTTTGTTGTAAAGAATTACATAAGCCCATCTCCCTTCCAAGCCCTTTGGTAACCAGACAATCTCTACGAAACCCCCTTCTGTTTTGATTTCTTTAACTGTTGCATCAAAAGGGTCAATGCCTAAAATGCCTTTATCATCTTTTCTTATCAGATATTGTAAATTTATCTGTAAATTTTGATTAAAATCAATGATAAGATCAGGACCGTAATAATAATATTTATTTTTAAAAACACCTGAAAAACCCTTCTTTTCTTTGCCTAAATATGAAAAAAGCCCAAATCTTAAAGGTCCAAATTCTTTTGCTAATCTTAAACTAAAACTTTTATCTTTATCAATGTCATAATCATTAGTTGGACCTTTTGCCTCTTGTAATCCGGAACCATTATAAATTCCCAAAATAAAATCTATACCGCTTCCAAGTGAAGAAGAAGCCATAATTCCACGGTCATAGGTAAGATTTGCTGAAGAATAACCTGGTGATACTTTGTAAATCATATAATCATTCTTTTCTAAACGAAGTTCCCTTTTAAACAATGGATCTGATATTTGAAATTGTCCAAAGAGTAAATCAAAAGGAAGCCCTAAGGGCTTATTAAATTGAAGATATGCATCTTCAAGACCAGATTCTCCACCTTTTTCAATTATATAATAAAAATAATAGGAAACCTTTTCGCTTAAAACACCACCTGATAATATTTTAAAAGCCCAGGGCCATTGAAAATCTGTCTCTGCTTCTGCATCTTCTTTGTATGAAGCAAAACCATCTATGCGGACTGCAAGGGGAAATTCCCTTAGAAGTTTTAACATGGGATCCCCTGTGTCAATTGTTGCTCTTGCTGGTTCCTGTGAAGGGTCTTCCAAACGAAAACCCCTTCCTGCAAAGTCATCACCAAAGGGTTTTAGCCTTGGAGCAGGTGCATGGCAGGTTGTACAGGAATACTGATATTTCCTTGCAAAGGCAGGTATAGAAAAAGTGTTTTCAACAAAAAATAAAAAAGTTATAAAAGTTAAAAAATATTTCATTTTTCATCCTTTATTCTAAGATTTTTAAAGTTGTTTTATGTGTACTTATCAATACTGGCTCATATTCTTCCTTATCAATATTTAAAAATTCTGCAACAGAAGAGATAAGCCGTGAATACCATACTTCTGCTGTAATTGTTATAATTCCCGGCGTTGCCTCTGCAGGGATTTTAAAGGTAAAAGTTTCTGTGACTGCTTTTAAAGGTTCTAAGCGGTAATCTGGACCAAAAGAGGCAGTATTCCATTGCATTATTGTCATTCTCCCTTTTGGATCAAGATAAGGAAGGCGGAAAATCCTGTCCCCTGCAGGCACAAAACCATCCCTTGGAAGTCCTTTAAAATCTTTTAAATTTAAAACATCACCAATATCTTGATAGGCAAGAGCTTCCTCTGATGAAATTGTCCACTCTTCTCCTTTAAAGCCCTTTTTATCAACAGGTATGTGCCAGACCTTGCCTTTTGAATCCTTTGCTTCCAGATGAAGCCACAAGACCCTTTCTTCGGCACTTCCCGTTGGTATTTTATGCCCTGCCTTTGCATTTACTACTACTGCTACTATTTTTACTGTCTCACCTGGCTCTGCTTCATCAACTTGTGGATGGACTCTAACTTCCACAGAGCCAGAAAGTTTTCCTCTATCATGGGCACCATGGAATAAGTGCTGGCGGACATCGGGATAATTTTTCCCAACATTTGAATTTTTTCCTTCTGCTGGAGGCATATGGCAGTCCTGACAAACTATCCCTGCCTTGCTTTGGGGGCTTTCCTTCCATTCCAGGTGAGTGGCTTTTACCCATTGCTCGTAAGGGTCTTTTTCATTATGACAGGTTCCACAAAATTCTGCTGTTTTAAGAAAGGGATTTAAAACAATATTATGAAAAGGACTTTCAATTTCTGGCTTTCTTCCACTTTGCTTTGTCCTTCCTGGCTCTATAATCCAGTTAAAGTTATAAGGAGTATCTCCTTTAAAACCAGTTATAGTATGGCATACATCACAGGATACAGATTCATTTGCCCTTGTATTTTTTTCAGGGGGTTTTGGAGGTATATCGCCTGTAAGATAAGCAAGGGGGGAATGACAGCCATTGCATCCTTCTTTTACTTCTGCCACTTTTGAATCTTTTTCAGAATGAGGCAGTGCTAATTTAAAATATTCAACTTCATCCCATTGATGGGTATAGCACTGGGACATCATTGCTTGTTCATGTTGCTTTGAAATATCTATATGGCAGGGTTGGCAAGCTTTTGGACTCTGGAAGTCATCGTATGAAATCTTTTTTTTCTGGTCTCCTGTTCTTAGATCTTTTGAAATTAAAAATAGTAAAAATACAATAAAAACATATTTTTTCATAACGACTCCTTATAATATAAATTTATTAAAGCTCTTCTAAAATTAAAAACTATTTTTAAATAGTATAGCATAAAAAATTTAAATATTCAAATTTTGCTAAAACTTGAGCACTTTTATATTTGAAAAAAAATTAAAAATGTTAGATTATAGAAAAATTAAAGTTAGGAGAAATTATGTGTCTTGCTATACCTGGACAAATCTTAGAAATAGAAGAAAGAGGAGAGATTGAAAGAATTGGAAAGGTATCCTTTGCTGGAGTTTTAAAAGATGTAAACCTTGCTTTTGTACCTCAAGCAAAGGTTGGGGACTGGTGCTTAGTCCACACTGGAATAGCTATAAACATCATCTCAGAGACAGAAGCAAAAGAGACATTGAAATATTTTCAGGAAATTGATGAGATGGAAAATGAAATTAGTAAGTGAATTCAGGGAAGAAAAAGTTGTAAAAAAGGTCTTATTACAACTAAAAAAAATTACAAAAAATAAATGGAATATTATGGAGGTCTGTTGGGGCAGACGCATAATTTTTTAAAGTTTGGTATAGAATCAATCCTTAAAGATGAAATAAATTTATTGCATGGGCCCGGCTGTTCTGTATGTGTGACAAATGTGGAGTTTATAGAAAAAGCATTATACCTTGCAAAACAAAAAAATATTATCTTTTGTACTTATGGCGATATGCTAAGAGTTCCTGGAATTGAAAAGGATCTTTTTCAGGCAAAAGCAGAGGGCGGAGATGTAAGGGCTGTCTTATCTCCAACTGATTGTATTAAAATTGCAAAGGAAAATACCCAAAAAGAAGTGGTTTTTTTGGAATTGGATTTGAAACAACGGCGCCGGGAAATGGATTTTCTATTTTAATGGCAAAAAAGGAAAATTTAAAAAATTTCTCAGTTCTCTCTTCAATGGTGAGAGTTCCACCTGCAATAGAATTACTTTTATCTTCTCCAATGGTAAAGATAAATGGTTTTCTTGCAGCAGGACATGTCTGCACAGTTATAGGATATGAAGAATATATCCCAATTTCAGAGAAATATAGAATTCCAATTGTGGTAACGGGCTTTAAGCCATTTGATTTATTATATGGAATATATTTATGTGTAAAGATGCTGGAAAGTGGAAAAATAGAAGTTCAAAATGGTTATAAGAGATCTGTCAAAGAGGAAGGAAATTTGGAAGCAAAAAAGATAATAGATAAGGTCTATGATATAGTGGATAGAAAATGGAGGGGAATAGGGCTCATCCCTCAAGGTGGTTTTGCAATAAAAAAAGAATTTGAAGAGTTTGATGCAGAGAAAAAGTTTAATTTAAAATCAATAAAAAGAAAGGAAAAGACAAAGTGCATTTCAGGACTTGTCCTTCAGGGAATAAAAAAACCAGATGAATGTGCCCTTTTTGGAAAGGAATGTACTCCTGAAAATCCAAAAGGTGCCACAATGGTTTCCTCTGAAGGCGCCTGCCATGCTTTTTATCTTTATAAAGGATATGAAAAAGAAAAAAAATAATGGATTTGTTTGTGCCACCCCAAAGAAGGACTATCCAAATGTAATCCTTGCACATGGAGGGGGTGGAAAACTTACACAGGAATTGATAAGTGAAATATTCCTGCCAAATTTTAAAAACAAATTTTTATCCCCTTTGATAGATAGTGCAGTTTTAGAATTTGATAAATTAAAACTTGCATTTACAACAGATAGCTATGTAGTTAAGCCAATTTTTTTCCCGGGTGGAGATATTGGAAAACTTTCTGTTTTTGGAACTTTAAATGACTTATCTGTTATGGGAGCAAAACCATTGTACATCTCTGCTTCTTTTATAATTGAAGAAGGTTTTTCAATGAATGACTTAAAAAAAATAGTCAAGTCAATGAAAATAACATCCCAGGGGGCAAAAGTTTTTCTTGTGACAGGAGATACAAAAGTTGTAGAAAAAGGAAAAGGGGATGGTTTGTTTATATCTACCTCTGGAATAGGGATCATTTTAAAAGATCCTCCTCCATCACCTGAAAGAATAAAAGCAGGAGATTGTATTCTAATAAATGGAGATATAGGAAGGCATGGAATGGCAATCTTAGCAAAGAGGGAGAGTTTTTCTGTTGAAGGAAATTTAGAGTCCGACTGTGCAAATTTGTCTCCAATTATAATTAAATTAATTGAGAATGGAATTGATGTTCATTCAATGAGAGATCTTACAAGGGGAGGGCTTGGCACCTATCTCATTGAAATGGCAAAAAGTTAAAACTTGAATTTTTTAATTGAAGAAAAAAAGATACCTGTAAGAGAGGAAGTGCTGGGCTTTTTTGAAATTTTGGGCTTTGATCCATTGTATGTTGCAAATGAAGGAAAATTTGTTGCATTTGTACCTCAAGATGATTGTGATAAGGCATTAAAAATTATGAAAAGTTTTAAAGATGGGAAAGAGGCAACTTGCATTGGCTATGTGGAAGACAAAAAAGGGGTGAATGTAATTTTAGAGCCATACAAAGGTGCAAGGCGACTTTTATCCCTGTTAAGTGGAGAACAACTTCCCAGAATTTGCTGAAAAAAA
>JBBISU010000145.1:0-5376 GCA_037441225.1 Acidobacteriota bacterium | reverse complement strand
TATAATAATTATCATAATCACTAATGTTTGTCAAGTGGTTTTTGGCACAGGCTCACAAGGGTCGCCCCTACTTTTCCTTATTTTTTGCTTTTCAAAATCCTTTTATTACAAGAAAAAAGGAAGGTTTTTTCGACTAAAAATTTAATTTCAATTGCATTTTTTGGGTTAATAGAAGAATGTTTTATATATTTTTTTAGCTAAGATTTTTCATTTTGAAAATTCTGCTGGATAAAGCCAAATTTGATAAAAAGGATGGGCTGTATAATTTAAAATTTTATTATTTGAAATTGATACATAAGGTCCATAAAATAATGGAACCAAAGGCACTTCTTCATCTAATAAGGAAAGTGCTTCCCTTAATTTTTTTTCCAGATCTTTACCTGTTAATGTTTTACAATCTTCTATTATTTTATCAAATTCTTCATTTTTCCACCAGGAACCATTTGTGCTACCTATATTCCTTGAATGTAAATTTTTTTCTATGTAATCAATTGGATCCCCTGAATCAGCAATCCATCCATTTAAAACCAAATCATAACTTCCTTCTCTTCTCCTTTTGCCATAATTATCTGGATCTCTTTCTACTTTTATTTTTATTCCAATTTTTTCTAAATAATTCTTAATATCAATAGCAGTATTATGTGGATCTGGCATATAAGGCCTTGGAGCAAAATTTTCAAGTAAGATAAATTCTTTTGTACTTTCAAAATTTGCTTCCTGCAAAAGCTTTTTTGCATAATCCAAATTATTTGTTATCAATTTTGAAGAATAAAAAAAGAGGGATGGCGGCATCAATGTCTTTGCTGGTGTCCCTGGCAAATTTTTAAAATATTTCTTTGCCATTTCTTCTTGATTTATTGCAGCTGCAATTGCTTTCCTTATCCTTTTATCATTAAAGGGGGGCTTTAAAGTATTAATATTTAAAAATCCACACATATTTCCAATCTTTGTTTCAACCATTAAATTTGGGATTTTCTTTAATTCTAAAATATTTTCTCCTGAAACCCAATCAGCTAAATCTATTTCTCCATTCCTTAATAATTCAATTATTTTTACCTCATCCCCTAAAACAAAAAAATTGATTTCTTCAATTGAAGCCAATTTTCTCCAATAATTTAAATTTTTCTTTAAAACTATCTTTTTCCCTTTTTCCCATAAAGAAAATATAAAAGGACCAGTTCCTGATACAAGATCCTTATTTTCAATCATTTTTGGTGAAATAATAAAATAATATGTCTGTGCCAAAAGTTGATTAAAATTTGAATTTGGTTTTTCCAATGTTATTAAAACTCTGTTTTTTTCTACTGCTTCAACTTTAAAGGGCAAATTTCTAATATTTGAAAAAGATTTAACAACTGCATAAGAATCAAAGGTGGTTCCATCATGGAATAACACACCTTCTCTTAAAATATATGTCCATTTTTTAAACTGCTCATCAGATTTCCAATTTAACGCAAGGCAGGGCACTATTTTTTTTCCTTTTTCATCAAAAGAGACAAGGGGTTCAAAGACATTTCCTAAGACAGATAAAGAAGTCCCGTCAGTTACAAGTTGGGGATTTGTTCCTCTTATATCTGCCTTAATTCCTATATTTAAAGTAGAGGAAAAAAAATATTGAGGAAGAAATAATATTAAGTATATAAATATTTTTTCCATATATTTTATTTTATTTCAACAGGATAAAGCCAAAGTTGTGTAAAGGGATGAACTTTGTATCCAGTTATTTTTGTTGATAAAACTGCTGTTTGAGGACCATGAAATAATGGAATTAATGGAACTTCTTCATCCACAATAGAAAGAGCTTCCTTTAATTTATTTTCCAAATCCTTTCCTGTTAAGATTTTACATTCACCTATTATGGAATCAAACTTTTCATTTTTCCAAAAAGAAGCATTATTATAACCAATTGATCTTGAATGCAAATTTGATTCCAAATATTCAACTGGATCCCCCGAATCAGCAATCCAACCATTTAAAATTAAGTCAAAATCACCGCTTTCCATCCTTTTAAAATAATTTTCAGGATCCCTTTCAACTTTCACTTTTATCCCGACCATTTCAAGGGAAGCTTTTATGTCCAATGCTATGCTATGAGGATCTGGCATATAGGGCCTTGGAGCCCAACTTTCAAGTAAAACAAATTCTCTTGTGTTTTTAAAATTTGCCTCTTGCAGAAGCTTTTTTGCAACTTCTGGATTATTTTTTGGTAATTTTGAAAAATAAGAAAAAAGAGCAGGTGGAACCATTGAAGAAGCAGGAACTCCTGCTGTTCCTTTAAAGTATTTTTTAGCAAGATCATAAGGAGATATAGCAGCAGCAATTGCTTTCCTTATTCTTTTATCATTAAATGGTGGCTTTGTTGTATTTATACTTAAAAAGCCAGAGGAATTTCCCATAATTGATTCAACTTTCAAATAAGATAATTTTTTTAATTCTACCAAATTTTCACCAGATACCCATTCTGCCAAATCAATTTCTTTATTTTTCAATGCTTCAATAATTCTTCCATGGTTTCCCAATACAATAAAATTTACTTCTTCCAATAAAGCTGTTTTCTGCCAATAATTTGGATTTCTCTTTATGACAATTTTTTTCCCTTTTTCCCAGGAAGAAAAAATAAAAGGACCTGTACCTGAAACATTTTTTTTATCTTCTAACATTTTTGGGGAAACTATAACATAGTATGGTTCCGCCAATATTTGATTAAAGTTTGCATTTGGTGATGGAAGAGTAATCAAAATCTTGTTTTTTTCAATTGCTTCTACCTTAAAGTTTAAGTTTCTTATATTTGAAAAGGATTTAACAACTGCATCAGCTGTTAAAGGAGTTCCATCATGAAATTTTACATTTTCTCTTAAAGTATAAATCCACTTTTTAAAGCCATCTTCTGCTTTCCATGATGTTGCAAGCCATGGGATTAAATTTGTTCCTTTTTCATCAAAAGTAACAAGGGGTTCAAAGACATTTCCCATAACTGATAAAGTAAAAGAATCAATTGCTTCCTGGGGATTTGTGCTCCTTATATCTGCTTGAATCCCAACTTTTAATACCTCAGAAAAAGTGATAAAAGAAAAAAGGATAAATAGTAATAAAAAAAATAATCTAATTCTCATATTTTATACCTCTTTATTATTACGATTTAAATTTAAAAAAGTTTATAAATTTTTATTTTCAAATTCCTTTATTATCTCCTCTCCTCTTTTTTTATCACTGAAAGAAAGTACAACCCTTGCATTGTTCCCATTTGTAGATGTTGTTGAAAAAATATAATCAATATTTATCCCATATAAGCTAAACTTTTGTAAAAGCTCATTTAAGGCACCTTCTTTATCAGCTAAGCTAATAGAATATGCCTCTTCAAAGGAAAAAGGATAACCAATTGGATCTAAAACATTCTTTGCTTTCTCAAAATTGTCAGTAAATATCCTTACCAACCCAAAATCATTTGCCTCGGGAGCTACAATTGCTGTAATATTTACTTTATTTTTTGCAAGCAAATTTGTAACCTTTGAAAGAGAGCCTGGTGTATTTGGGACCTGGATACAAAAACCTAATATTTTTTCCATAAGACCTCCTATATATTTAATGGATCTTTAATTTTTGCTATACGGAAACCTCTTTTTCTTATAATACAAGAATCACAAACCCCACAAGGGTATTTATCATTTAAAGGATTATAACAAGACCAAGTTAGAGAAAAATTTAAACCTAAATTTTTTCCAATTTTAATTATCTCTCCTTTTTTTTTCTTCAAAAGAGGAGCAATAATTTTCACTGGTCTTCCTTCAACCCCTTTCTTTGTTCCTTTTTTTAGACAATTCTGAAAGGCATTAATAAATTCAGGGGTGCAATCAGGATAACCAGAAAAATCAATTGAATTTGCACCAATATAAATTTCATCTATTCCTTCCTTTTCTGCAACTGCTGAAGCAAAACTTAAAAAAATTAAATTTCTTGAAGGCACATAGGTGGAAGGGATTTTTTCTTTGCCAAAGGAATTTTCTGGAACTTCTAAATCTTTATTTACTAAACTTGAAGAATTAAAGATAATTGATGGAATTTTTAAGAAAAAGTGCTTTTTGAAGCCAAAGACTTCTCCCAATTTTTTTGCTTTTTTTAATTCTATTTTATGTTTTTGGGAATAATCAAAGGTTAAACCAAATAGTTCTCTTCCTCTTTGTTTTGCAATTAAAGTACAAACAGCTGAATCAATGCCACCAGATAAAAGAATTAAAGCTTTCATAAAAAGATTATAACATTTTCTAAAAAGTTTTGAAAAACAAATAGATTTTTTTTCTAAGGTAATAGTTCTTCTATTATTTTTTTATATTTTTGAAGGTATATATCTATGTCATATAATTTTTCTGCTCTATTTCTTGCACTTTCCCCCATTTCCCTTCTTAAATTTGCATCCTCGAAAAGTTTATGTATTAAATTTATCCATTCATTTTTATTTTTTGCAAAAAATCCAGTTTTTCCTTCTTGAATTATTTCTAAACTTGCACCTACTGGTGAAGCAATACAGGGGATCCCTGCTGCTGCATATTGAATGCATTTATAACCCCCTTTTCCAATTGCCCATAGATCATTGTTTAAGGGAGCAAGCCCTATGTCTAATTTTGAAAGTTCTACTCCTTCGTTTTCTTTGTTCCATTCGATGAGTTTTAAAAAATTTCCTTTAAAATCAGGAAGAGAATTTGATATTATTCTCAATTTAAAAGGAAAATTATTTTCTTTTAATTCATAAAAGACCTCTCTTAAAATTTGAAGGTACATTAAATTTTTGCCCAAACCTATCCAGCCAAGTATTAGATAATTTTTTTTTAAATGCTTTGCCTTTGGATATTTCGAAAGATCTACAGGAGTTGGTAAAGTATAAATTTTCTTTTGTTTATTTGAAATCATATTTCTCAAACTCACAGAAGCCACTACTATTATATTTGTGAAATTCACCATTTTGTTAAATCTTTTTATTCTCCATTTTGCTTTGGATGGAGGGTACCCCAATCCTTTTGGCTTTCCATACATGACAGGGTCATCTAAATCATAAATCCATAAAGGACAAAGTTTTTTGACAAAAAGCCTTTCAAATGCTACAAGTTTTGTTTTTGAAAAGATGATAATTTTTGATCTTAAAAAATATGGAAAAAAAAAACAAACACCTAAATAATACTGGATTTTTTGGGAGCAAAATAGTTTTAAATTTAAATTTTTCTTTTAAGGATAAATTCTCTAAGGTTTTAATCCTTAAAAGATATGAAGGGGAGTTTTTTTTGAAATAACAAATGTTATTAAATCCTTTTTCATCTTTTATTTTCCCTTTTTAACCCAACTTACTTTTCTAAAATAAGCTAAGAATATAGGAAATAAAAGGAA
>JBBISU010000144.1:0-5382 GCA_037441225.1 Acidobacteriota bacterium | reverse complement strand
TTTATGGTTGCGAATAATAACATATATAAACAATATATTGCGCAGGCTAAAGACCCGCGGCTACATTTTTTTGATTATTATTTTACGGGTCGTGCAAGATAAGACCCCTACACTGCTGCTCTACTGCACTGCTGCTCTTCTTTTTTGGGAGGAGGCAAGCCCCAGCCATACAATCCTTTTGGTGCTTCATTTAAATGAAGCACTTGAATTTTTCTTTTTCAATGAAATGAAAAGATTATTATGATTGCATTTTTCTCATGCTTCTTTTCCTTCATTTTCAAAAGAAAACTTCTGGCACTTTCGTGCCTCAAAAGGATTTCTTTTAATAAAAATGTAATGTTTATTAAATAAGAATTTTTTATAAGGTATGCTCCATTCAAAGGTTAAGGGCGTTGAAAGTCCCGGGGCATCTACTGTGTCAAATTTCGTTGTCTAACATCCTCGCCGTATATCTAAACGAGAAGCGGTGTAGCCAACTCATTTTCCTTGTTATCTGCCCCAATACTTCAACGCTTTTGGCTTTCCTTCCCCCTAATTCTTTAAAAGCTTTAAATGGTAAAAATAATGCTTTATAAAGATTTCTTGTAGTTAAAATTTTAAAATGGCTATGCAATATATTGAATTATTTATTTTAATTAAACCATATATATTGTGTACGGACAACGAAAAACGGACACGGAAAACGATTCAACTCTTTTCCCTCGGGCGCGGACAAACGACACACCTACAAATTGTTATTCCACAATAATTTTATTTTTTCCTTTCTTCCCCCCATAAAAGTTTATGGAGGGGAAGATTTAAAAATACATCAAGTTTGTATTTAACAATTAAATTTGCAAGGACTATGGGTGAAAAATATGGATAAGCAGGTGCAAAATAAACTTTACAAATAGAGGACAGTTTTAATTCTTCTATTTTTTCCTTTGCCCAAAAGAAATCTTCTTTATCAACAATAACAAATTTTAAAGCATCCCATTTTTTCAAGTAGTTTAGATTTTCCGTATTAAACTCAGGTCCTTTGCTTTTTGGAGTTTTAAAATCCAGGATTTTTATAACTTTTTCTGGAACATCTTTTAAAGATTCAAAGCCAGAGGTTTCCAAGAGAACTGTTTTTTTTAATTTTAATAATTTTTTAAGGAGTAGGGGAGTTGCTTTTTGAGATAAAGGTTCACCCCCTGTAACTTCTACTAAATTTAAACTTTCTTTTTTTACTGATTTTAAAATTTCTTTAATGTCAACTTCTCCGCCTTCTACTTTTGCATATTTTGTATCACAATAAATGCAATTATGGGGGCAACCTGCTAATCTGATAAAAATACAAGGATGTCCTTGAAAGGGACCTTCCCCTTGCAAAGATATAAAATATTCACATAAAATTAATTTATTGTACTGAAACTTCTTTTGCAAAATATTCTGGATTTAAAGGTTCCCCTGTTGCCTTTTCAATTAATTCTTTCCAGTTGTAAAGCTTTCCTGATTTAAATATCTTTTCTTTTAAGTAATTTCCAAGTTCAGGGTTTTTCTTAAAAGAAATCATAAAAGGCATTGGAACATTTACTTTTTCTGCCATTTTTAAAAAAAGTTGAGATGCCAAAAGATTTCCTAACATATAATTGTGGTAATAAACAGGGGAGGAAGTCAAGTGAATTTTTGCTGCCCAGTCAGGTTTATCCCTTCCTTCAATTCTTTTAACTTTTTGATATTTTTCAACCAGATCCCACCATAGATTATTTAAATCTTGATCAGGATTTTCATAAAGGGCTCTTTCAAAATGAACCATAACTTCACTCCACATACAAAAGATTAAAAGTCCCATTTTTCTTTCTTCCTCAAGTGTAGGCCTCCATTTTTCAACCACATCAACAGGGATTTCTGCAAATTCAATTAGCCATAAGGGATTAGTGGGAAGTGAACCAAATAATTCTGCAATTGCTTCTGTTGTAAAAATATGTGATTCTTCTCTTAAAAGCCAGGGAAGATTTTTATCAATATTCATCGAATAAACACCATGGCCTAACTCATGCATCAGTGTTTCAAGCCAATACCTGTTATTTCTTATAGAACACATAGTCCTCACATCACCTTCCCTATCAATATCAATGCAATAGGCATGTTGATACTTCCCTTCTCTTTCATAAAGATCGGATCTTTGTAGCATTTCTGAAACTGGAAGATTTAAGTGATTGTAAAAATTTTCAACAATTACCTTTACATCTTTTTCTTTTAAATAATCATCCATATTTACATCTCCAACTGCTTGTACTTCCTGGAAGAAAAAGTCCTGATAATGATATGGCTTTAGTTCTTCTTTTTTTATTTTAAACTTTTTTGCAAAACTTTCATCAATTTTATCTTTAATTTTTATAAAAGAGGGCTCTGCAACTTCTGCTAACTTGTCAAACAATGAAAAAATTTCTTCCACATTTTGTTCGTTTAAATAGATCTGAAGCTCATAATAATTTGGAAAACCAAGAGATCTTGCTGCTTGATTTCTTAATTTAACTAATTCTTTCAAATTTTCTGCCACTTCTTCTCCTACCTTTTTTGATGCTTCCCAAGCCCTTTTCCTCCTTTCGACATTTTTTTCTTCTTTTAATATATCTGATAAAGTATTGTCGGGAACCTTTTGACCCTCAAATTCAGCTCTAAAAGTATTGAATTTTCCTTCAATTTCAGAGGAAAGTTTTACTATTTTTTCAAGTAACTTTTCATCCACTTGATTTCCAAAATAATCCAAATATAAAAGCTCAATTTGTCTTTTTATAAAGGGATCTTTAATTTCTTTGCTATTCCTTAATTCCTTTAAAAACTCAAATTCATCCTTCCTTCTATATATTTTTTTTAATTTCAATTCAAGATCTGCATATTTTTTATACAACTCTTCAGAACCCTTAGCAGTTGCTTCCCAATGGGAAATATTTAATTCATTAAAAATAGGGCTTACTTCATCTGTATGTTTCTGGATAAAAATTTTTGCTTTCTTTTCCTTATTCTGACAGGAAATCAAAAAAACAAATAATAAAAACAAAATTTTAACTAATCTCATTTTTTACCTCCAAAAAATTTTCTTTATTTTATCAGAAAAAATATTACTTGACAAATGTTCTTATTTTTTGATAAATTAATTAGGGAGGTTTTAATGGAAACTACTTTAATATTAAAAGGTGTAATTTTTGACACAGCTTCAAATTCGCCTGTTGTTATTTTAAAAATTTCAGATGCGGAATTGTATCTTCCTATTTGGATAGGAGTATTTGAAGCACAAGCAATAATTTTAAGATTAGATAATATACAGACGCCAAGGCCAATGACGCATGATTTATTAAATAATTTAATAAAAGAATTAGGTATAACTGTAGAAAAGGTTGTTCTTTCTGATTTGGTAGACAACACATATTATGCAGAAATTCATTTAAATAAAGATGGTAAACAATATGTAATTGATTCAAGACCCTCTGATGCAATTGCCTTAGCTGTAAGATATGAATGCAATATTTTTGCAGGTAATAATTTGATGCAAAAAGCAAAATTTATTGACCTTTCGTCTAAAGGTGATGAAATGGAACAACTGAAAAAATGGTTGGAAGAATTAGATCCTGAAATTTTGGGAAAATATGAGATGTAATTTATGATATTAGTTATTGCAAATCAAAAAGGTGGCGTAGGAAAAACAACAACAGCAATAAATTTGGCGGCAGCTCTTGCAAATAAAAATTTAAGCACATTACTGGTAGATATGGATCCTCAAGCAAATTCTACTATTTCTTTTTTAAATAATGAAAGGACAAAAAAATCAATTTTTGATTCAATCATTCCAAATGGATGCCCAATAGAAGAAGTTATAGTTCCCACAAATTTTTTTGATTTAAAGATAGCTCCTGCCAGTATTTCCCTTGCAAAATTTGAGACAATGATGGCAGGGGAGCTGGATGCACATTTCAGGTTAAAAGACATCTTAACGCCTATCGTAGACAAATTTCAATATATAATAGTAGATACCCCTCCTTCTTTAAGCTTGCTTACAATAAATGCAATGGTAATGGCAACTCATATACTTATACCTATCCAGTCCTCTTACTTTGCTCTTGAAGGAACCGATGATTTGCTTGAAACAATTGATAAAATTAAGAGAAGAGTTAATCCTAACTTACAAATAATTGGCGTACTTTTGACAATTTTTGATGGAAGGACTCTTCTTTCAAGGGATATTTATAAACAAATAAAAAATGTATTTGGGAACAAATTATTTAAGACAGTAATACACAAAAATGTTAGATTAGAAGAAGCGCCCGCATATAAAGAACCAATATTTACATTTGCTCCAAATTCAAGAGGAGCAATTGAATATTATCAATTAATGGAAGAGGTATTAAGCCGTGTCTAAAAAAAAAGGATTGCCAGAGGAAAAAAAAATGAGACATTCAAAACATTTTATTGATGTTCTCTTTGAAAGAGATGATAATCCAATTGGTATGAATATACCAATTGAAGCAATTGAAACAAACCAAGATCAGCCAAGAAAAGAATTGGGCGATATGGAAAGTTTGATTGAATCTGTAAAGCAAAATGGTATTTTGGAACCAATAATTGTAACACCCAAAGGTGATGGAAAATTTAAAATTATAGCAGGGGAGAGAAGATACCACGCAGCAGTAGCTTGTGGATTTACAACAGTTCCTTGTGTAGAGATTATAATTGAAAATGAAGCGCAAGCATTAGAGCTTGCCTTAGTTGAAAATCTTCAAAGGAAGGATTTAGATCCTTTTGAAGAAGCAGAAGGATATTTAACATTACAAGAGAAATATGGCTATACCCATGAAGAAATAGCAAAAAGAATTGGAAAAAGAAGATCTACAATTTCAGAGACAATTCTTCTTGCAAAACTCCCTGAAGAAATTAAAAACCTATGTCGGCATGCCGACATAAAAGCAAAATCCCTTTTATTAGAAGTTGCAAAAGCAAAGGATATAAAGCAAATGAGAGAGATGATAGATTCAATTGTTTCAGGTATGGCAAGGGAAGAAATTAGAAAGCTTAGAAAAGAAAAAAATATAAAGCAAAGCAGAGGCTTTTGTTTTGAATGGAAAGAAAAAAATCTTCCATTTCAATTGAAAATAAAATACAATGGAAATGAGGAAGAAAAAAGAGAAAAAATCATTGAAATTTTAAGAACTTTATTAGAAAAGATAGAAAAAAAAGAAATAGAAATTTAATTTTTAAAGAAGATTTTTATAGATAAATATATAATTAAGAGCAGTAGAGCAGCAGTGCGTTGACTGTGTCTGTGTCCGTTATCCGTGTTTTAGGTTAATTATTAGAGCAGTAGCGCAATAGAGCAGCATTTCGCATTTGGCATTTAGCATTTAAGGTAAAAAACATATT
>JBBISU010000143.1:0-5397 GCA_037441225.1 Acidobacteriota bacterium | reverse complement strand
CCTGCGGCTACAATTTTTTAATTTATAATTGACGGGTCGCGCAAGCACGACCGCTACATTTTTGCATTTTTTTAAGAACTATAATTTTTTATAAAGTTCTAACAAACTTTTTACACCATTTATAAAATTTTCCTTTAAAAGTTTTTCATTTGGTCCATGGGCATTTTCATCTGGAAGCCCTAAACCCATTAAAATAACAGGAGTATTTAAATAATTTTGAATTTGAGATACAACTGGTATTGTTCCACCTTGTCTTATTAAGTGTACTTTTTTCCCAAAACCAATATCCATTGCTTCTTTTACCTTTATCAGATATTTATTATTTATTTTTACAAGGACTGGATGAGCACTTTCTTTTTTTATAATTTTAATTTTATACTTTTTAGAACATTGTTTTATTATATGTTCTCTTGTTAATTCAAAAATTTTATCAGGTTCCTGATTTGGAACAAGGCGGAAAGATATATGAGCTCTTGCAAAAGAAGGAACAATTGTTTTTGTCCCTTCACCTTGAAATCCGCCACTTATCCCATTTATATCAAAAGAGGGCCTTGCCCAGATACATTCAATTGCAGAAAATCCCCTTTCTTTTTCAAGCCCTAAAACCTTTGCCATTTCTTTATAATCCTTATCTGAAATTGGAAGGTTTTGAAAATTTTCCCTCTCTTCTTCTTGCAAGTTTAAAACATCATCATAAAAACCTTTTATTTTTATTTTTCCATCGTTTCCTTTAATTGTTGATAAAATTTTGCATAAATGGATACAAGGATTTGGAGTAATTCCTCCAAACCTCCCTGAATGCAAATCATTTTCTGGTCCATAAAGTTTTATTTCTATGTATAAAAGCCCCCTCAAGCCATAACTTAAAGAAGGAATCCCTCTTTTTAGCATTGGATTATCTGAAATTATTGCAAAGTCCGCCCTTAATTTTTCTTTATATTCTTCTAAAAATTTTGGCAAACTTGGACTTCCTATTTCTTCTTCACCTTCAAAGATGACTTTGACATTAAAAGGAATTTCACCCTTTTCCTTTTTGAAAATTTCAAGTGCTTTCAGATGTGCAAAAAGCTGCCCCTTATCATCAGAGACACCTCTTGCATACAAAAACTCCCCCTTTTCAACCAGCTCAAAGGGGTTGCTTTCCCACTGCTCTAAGGGTTCTGGTGGCTGGACATCATAGTGTCCATAAATAAGCATAGTTGGCTTATCTTTAAATTTATTTAAATTTCCGAAGACAATTGGATGCCCTTCTTTTTTATAAATTTCAACAGAAAAGCCAAGGGATTCAAGCTTTCCTTTAAGCCACAAAACACCCTTTTCCATTTCATCTTTGCAATCAGGATTTGTACTGATTGACTTAATTGAGATAAATTCAGAAAGCTCTTTAAAATAATCAATTTCCATAAAACCCCCTTTAAATATTTAAAAAATATATTCAGAAATTTGAGCTTACCTTTTTTTAAAATCCCCTACCCTTTTAAATATTTTACCCAAAGATCTGAATTTTTTCTTTTTCTTCTTTTATATAAAATTTATCTTTCTCAATTAAATAATAAAATTTATTTTTAAAATCATCCATTGAAATCTTTGCTGTTGCTGCAAGCTTAGCCAATTCATGGGGGTCATCAAAATCGCCTTTTGTAAGGCGAAGCATATAAAGACGAGCAATTTTATAGTAAATTGAATTTACATCTACCATTCTTATTTTCATTTTTCCTGTTTCAGGGTTTATTAAGTCCTTAAAAGGAAGTGGCACAAAATTTCCCTGCTGAATTGATACAATATCCCCATCTCCTCCATTTAAAATATGCATTGCAGCAGAATAACCCAAATCCCTTGTGTATTCCATATCAAAAGGTATGGGATCTGCACATCTGAGTTCATAGCCAATATTTTTTGCAACAATTGTAATTTTTATACCCAATTGTTGTAATTTTTCCTGAACTTTCATTTTCAAAATTTCACCAAAATTTACTTCAGCCAATCGGATATGGTCGTGGGCATCCTTTTCAATTTTTAATAAGACATCTAAATCTTTTGGGTCTAAATTTTCTACAAGCCCTTCTGCTAAGACAGCAACACCATCAGGTCTCCCATAGCTCAATCTTTTAATTATTGAGCCAACCAAAATATCAGTGATATGTTCCAACTTAATTTTTTCATCTAAAAATTCCTCTGGTATAACTGTCAAAGTTGCACCTGCTGCCTTTCCTATTCCTAAGGCAAGGTGTCCTGCTTTTCTTCCCATTGTCACAACAAAATACCACCTGGATGTTGTATGGGCATCCACCATTAAATTTTTAACAATATCTACCCCTAAATGCCTTGCAGTTTGATAACCAAAAGTGCAAATTCCTTGAGGAAGTTCTATATCATTATCAATTGTCTTTGGCACATGAACAACCTTTATCCTTCCATTTGCTACTTCTTTTAATTTCATTGCACTGTATGCAGTATCATCCCCACCAATTGTTATAAGTTTATCAACATTAAGACGCAAAAGAGAAGTAACAGAATTTTCTAAATGCTTTGAATCTTTTGTTGGATTATCCCTTGAGATTCCAATATAGCAACCACCTCTGAAATGGATCCTTGAAACTGCCTCAATTGTAAGAGGGACAACTTGGTTTATATCTTGCTTCATTATCCATTTAAAACCATCTTTTATACCAATTACTTCAACTCCTTCAAGGATTGAATAAATAGTGGCTGCTCCTATAACAGAATTTATTCCAGGAGCAGGTCCGCCACCAACAAGGATTGCTAATCTCTTTCCATAACTCATAACTTATATTTTAATACAATTTGTAAAAATTTAAAAATATTTTTTAAAAAAATAAAAATCAAATAGCTTTTTCTGTTTTTTGTATTAAAATTCTATCAAAGAAAAATTTTCGCAATGTTCTGTTATACAGTATTTTAATATGCGATTTTGGGGCAGATGCCTCATTATAAAGAAAATAAAGCTTTGATGGTTTTGGAAATAACTTAAAAATTGAAAAAGGAGAAAAAAATATTTTTTCCACATCATATTTTGTAGATTTTTTTAATATTTTTTCAATCAAATATTTTTGAACTTTATTTGGAAATAATAAGAGCCCCCATATACCAAAATGTGGATCTTTTCTAAATAAATATCTAAATCTACATGGAGTTGTGATCATACAATAGCCACCAGGCTTTAAAACTCTATATATCTCCCTGCATACTGCTTCTGGTTCTTTTAAATGCTCCAATGTATCAAGAAGTAAAACCCAATCAAAGAAGTCATTAGAGTGTGGTATATTTGAAAGATTTGCACAAATAAAATGAAAATTTAATTTAGTTATTTCTCTTATTTCTTTTATTTCACTATGTATAAATATTTCAATTCCATATACATCAAATATTTTTTCATACGCCAAAGGCAGCATAACTCCTCCGGAGCCACATCCTGCATCCAAAATCTTAATTTTATTTTCTTCTGCATTATTATGGTTTGATTTTATGTACGATGCAATACCTACTCCTTCATCAAACCTCCCCAGGACAAATTTCAATCTTTCCTCTAACAATCCATCATCTTTATAAATTCCTTTTACTTTCTCTTTCATTATTTCAATATAAATATTTTTTATCTCATTTAATGTCATTGACATTCTCCATTCCAAATATATCTTTTTATTAATAGCCTGGCTCAAAATAATCAGCAGTTATTGTGCAAAAAGAATAGCCATCTAATTGATTGGTGTAATAAAGTTTTTTTGTTATTTGTCCATAGTAATAATTTTCACCAGTTGAAATTTTTGTTATTTTAAAAACTAAGAATATCAAAGTATTTTCGTAATCCATTTGCTTTATTGTAATGTAACCATTTAATAAAAACCGGCTATAATTTGTAATGCTTAATGAATGACAGGGAGGGTTTGCAAAGGATAATATTGATTGCCATTCATCATATGGAGGAAAATAAGAAGGTGAAATCAATGTTTGTTCGCAGACATTTTGCCAGTCAATTGCTTGATAAGAACCACCATAAGTGACTGTTCCACAAAAAATATGAATATATTTAAATAGGGAAAAAATAATTATAGCAATTTTTATTTTCACAATAATATTATATCGTAAAAAAATATCTATGTAAAATAATAAAAAGCTCTTTGCACAAAATATAAAGGAGCAAAGCTAAAGCAACATAAAAAGCGATTTTGGGCTTGCAATCCTATTTCCTAAATTTTATATGCCAAATGCCAACGGAACTTAATTTACTTTATCTTTTTCTCTCTCGCGCTTAAAAAAAATGAATCTTGTTTTTTTGCTTTAAAACTTTTACAGGGATTTCCTTCATAAAAAATGATTTTCTTATTTTTTATATCAAAGTGAGCAGTGCAAAGGGTTTGCCCTTCTACATCTTTATCTGGATGTCTGCAAGGCGAAAAGGGCTTTCTTTTATGGGAAGATAACAGACTAAATAAATCTTCAAAACTTGGTTCCTTTTCTAATTTTTCAAGCCCTTCCTTTATAACTTCATACCTTGAAATAGAAGATTTTTCCCTATAAACTTTTTCTTCAAAGGGATAATTTTTTGTTTTTTCAAGGATTAAATGATTAGTGTGAATATATAAATTTTCTGGTTCAAAAATTTCAAAATTTTCAGGTGTTGCTTCAACTGATAAATATTTTTCTTCTTCAAAAGATATTATATTGTGATGGCAGGGATATGCCTTTGGATGATATTTTGCTATCTCTATTGCTTCTTTTAAGTCCTTTGCCTCTAAGATTGCCCTTGATAAAACATACCTTGGCACACCTTCATAAACCTTTGTGGAACCAATATAATTTGTTGTCTGACAAATCCCTTTTAAATTAAAACCAGGGGCATTTCCTGCAAGGAGTCCTGGATATACAATTGATATAAAATCAACCTTTGAAGGAGGTTTTACAAAAACAATAAACATCCTTCCATAATTTGCTTTATTTCCATCTTCGTTGTGTAAAAGGTAATTTTCTTTATCATTTTTAAAATAAATAGTTGAACAACCCTCTTTTTCACCAATATATTCCAGTTCACATTGTAAATTTAATGCCCAGATTAAATCCATATCAATTCCAGAGCCCTCAGAAAGCCCTTCTAATTCTTCCAGATAAAAGGGAAAGGACTTTTTTATTTCTTTTATAAAAATTTCCTTATAATATTTCCCTTCCTTTGAAAGCAATTTTTCTTTTAGCTTATAAGCCCAATCCTTTCTTTCCTTTAAAACAAAAATAATATTTTTTTTAAAATATTTTCCAATCAAATATCCAATTTGTTTATAACTTCCTTTAACTTCAGCAAATTCAAAGTATTTTACTTTTTCAAATTTTAATTTATTTAAAATAAAAGGAAATAAAAAAGAAATTTTTAAAAATTCCCTCCTT
>JBBISU010000142.1:0-5670 GCA_037441225.1 Acidobacteriota bacterium | reverse complement strand
GACCTTTATAGTTAATCTGTCTCTGTCCGTTGCATTATGGCCTTTTTGGTTTATCCCATCTATTTCAAATATTAAAACATTTTTCCCGCTTTGTAAGTTTAACTTTACAAAATCCCCTCCACCAGGAACTGGATGGAATAAGTTTTTGATGTCCTGTTCATTTAGTGTTGCTTTAAAGGTCTTTGGTATTATTGTCTTTCCATAGTAAATGAAAACATCAAATTTATCTTTTTCTGCTGGAAGTTCTGTTTGTGTATCCTTTGATTCTAAATACCTTAATAATAAATTTACATCATCTGGCTTCTGCCCTCCTCCATTGAAAAGTTCAAGTTCCTCTGGATCAACTGGACCTATTGAATCTATTTTTACATTGTATTCATAAAAAATAGGTGGGTCTGCCTCTTCAAAGGGAATTATTCCATAAATATCATAATGATCTCCAAA
Organism: Acidobacteriota bacterium; assembly: GCA_037441225.1. Lineage (GTDB taxonomy): Bacteria > Acidobacteriota > Thermoanaerobaculia > UBA2201 > UBA2201 > JBBFMJ01. The sequence goes on along the minus strand of JBBISU010000142.1, from coordinate 5,226 downwards.
GTCAGGTGCATCTTCAGGAACAGGTGGAAATTGGGAATAGTAGATATCCCGAAGTTCATTATGATTGTATTCTAATTCTAAAATTCTTTTCCCTGGTGGATATTTTGATGTAATTGTAAAACTTATAGTTTCCCCGGGAATTAAATAAGTACCCTTAAAAGCTGATAATGCAAAACTTCCTCCTTTCCAATTTGTTGGACAATCAACTATTGATGAAGGGATTGTATTAACTTTTTTCCCTAAACCCAATTGCCTTGATACTCCATAAACACTATCGCATTCATATTTATATGGCAATGTTTCATCTACTTTGTTATGAAGATTTTTGGAAGAAAAGTGACGAGCTATTCTTATAATTTCGCCTTTATTTTCATGTGGAGAATATATTGTATACTTGTAATATTAACAGGAACAATCTGAATTACAATTTACCTCACAATTTACCTTTGAAAAACATATTGTCATATCTTTTACCACTTGATAACCAGTTGTATCTGGTGGGCAGAACTGCTCTAAAAATAAAATACTTGATAAAAATAGAAGAATTATAGATAACATATAATGCTTCTTTCATTTGAAAAAAATTACTTTCGAATTTATGAAGGTTTTGGATTCCATACATATTAATTCCACTCAAAAATTCATTATAAGTAAAGGATTTTTTTATATTTCCTTATTTTATTTTAAGAAACATAAATCAGGATAAAATAAATTGCATTGTTCATAATGTGACAGAGGATCGGGGAAGTAATATCTCTTGATTTTAAGTATATTATAGATAAAATTATGCTTATTATAAAATACAGTATTAAATATTTTAAATTAAAGTGCATTATGAAAAAAATAAAAGAAGAATAAATTGTGCCCAAAATCTTTTTATTTCCTCTGGCAAAGAGACCTAAAATTATGGCTCTAAAAAGTAGCTCCTCAAAAATCGGAAAAACAAATATTGTTAAAACTAAAAAAAATAATTTCCATAATAAAGGGAAAGTAAACAAAATTTTCCAAAATATTCCATTTTGTTGTGGATGAAAAAAGTTTTCTGGATTTTTTAAAGAATGGAAAAAATTTTTTTGCAAATTTGCTTTTTTGGGACCTTTCATTCCCATTTCTTCCCATGGAGGAATAATATATTTTGACTTCAAATCTACATAATATTTTATTATAAGGTTTTTCTCATTATAAATTGCTTCAAAATTTTTCAAATCTTTTTGGTTTAAATACCAATTTTTTATTTTTTCAAAATCTTCAAATTTTAATTTTTCAAATCTAAATTCAATTAAATGTTCAATATTAAAATTTAAAAATACTATAAAAAAAATCATAAAAACAAAAGAAATCAAAAAAAATCTTAATCAAAATTTTGACACTAAAAGAAAAAGAGGGGAGAGGTCCCCCCTCTTTTATTTTTGGAATATCTCTCCATACAACCATAAATTTATTATGCTTTTCCTTTGTTTATTTTTCTACAAATAAATCAAAAATTTTCCTTGAATCATTTATTTCATATTCCTTTTCTTTAATTTTAAATTTTAACATTTCTGGAATCTCTTTCTTTAATATAACACCTTCTGGTAGCTTCTTTTTCTTTTCCCATTTATCTTCCTTTATGTTATAAATGTAAAATTCTCCTTTGTTATGAGGAACTAAAAGGATTTCATTATCTGATAAATATTTTACATATTCTGGCTCTTTTATAAAATCAATATTAATTCTTTTGGGGTTGCGATCATCATATTCAAAATCTTCAGGCAAATCTTTTTTACTAAGATCTTTTATTTTAAACCCATTTACAATTTCTATTTCTTTTCCTTCCTCTGGAATATCGGAATAACTATAGGTTAAGCAAGCCATAAAATCTTTCTTTTGAGAAATATCACAACCATATTCCCAATAATCTGAAATCCTTTTAAAATGTTTAATCTTTTTAGATGAAGGATTAAACTCCCATATATCTATATAACCACCATGGGGACCTACATTTGCATTTGTAATTATTGCATTGTCTTCTCTCCATTCAATTTCTAATATAAGCCTTACATCATTATTTGAATATTCATCTCCTTCTATTGGAGCAATTTTTTTTCTATCAATTTCCTGACCTGATTCATCAACTATAACAAAATCAGCCGTTAAATCCCTCCTTGCAAAGCCATAAGCAATGTATTTCCCATCAGGTGACCAAACAGCTTTGTCAATTGGTTCTTTATCGTATGTTAAACGATAAAGTGAATTTTCTTTTTCTTTATAAAGAAATAAATCATCCTCAATTTGAAGCAAAAATTTCCTTTCAATTGAAAAAGAAATTAATGAAAAAAATAAAAATAAACTTAAGCAAAATAATTTTTTAAACATATCTCCTCCTAATTTAATATCTAATAAATTTTACCCAGTATTCTCCATCCCAAGGGGATGGATAACAGGCAGATTCCCCAAATCCCTGATAAACATCTATATCATACCCATCTATTTGATCTATGTGTCCCGTATCTTCTGCAACCCTTTCACCAGTACCATTAATATTTACAGTGGAAAGCCATGGAATAACAGGTGGCTGATTCTCATAGGATCTATCCACAGCAATAGTCCTTCCTGCTTGAGCACATCTTCCTGAAGAAGTTCTTGGGCAATCAGATATATAATAGCAATCTTGATCTTCTAAATATTGAACAATTTCACCATTCTTTGCTCTTCCAGATCCCTGCCGCATTACTTTACGCATAAATTTATTATTATAACATTCAGAAGGCGGGTTTGCACCTGAGCACCAATTATAATGCTCTTTTTTCAAGCAACCACCTTTAAATTCTTCTTCTACCGGAGTATAATAACAAGTTACATTAAAGCATTTCTCATAATCAGCTGGAAGCCATTGAACTTCAAAGTATCTATGACCTTCACCATTTTCTAAATCATAATAAATTCTAGGATTAGCTTCATTAAAAAATATATTTTCTTCAACTGGTCTTATCAAGGTTCTATTACAATTGTAAATATTTGGCAAACTGCAAGTTTCATCCCTCTGATCCCAAGTTTCCAAAAAATAATTTACGAATCCTGGTTCTGTGAAGGTGATTGGTCCTTCAAGAAAATCATAGTATGGACCTAAAACCTCATTCCTTTTTGAAGTAAGATTTAAATTACCGGTAGCATCGGTTAGCTTAAAATTTACTTTTAAGGCAGACCATCCTATTTGAAGCGCCCAGTAATTTACATTATGCTCTGCATCAATATCAAGCATTACATTTAGTTTATAGTCATTAAAGAATTCTAATGGAATATCTTCAAAGTTGTCAATGTATAAAATACCTGGATAGCCATTTAGTTCTCTGACAATCTCTTCATCAAAATATATATAATCTTTTTCTTCTGGTGAATCAACATCCCATGTCTCAATTTTCATACTTGCATTTTTCACTTCTCCTGGTTTAGCCAGATTTAACCCAAGCCAAGCACGAGTTAATATTTTGCCATTTTGAAGTGATGTCCCTGATGGAATTGATGAATTTACTTGATGTATTCCTAAAATATTTATATTTGAGAAATCAAAGGTCCAACCATAATCCTGATTAAAATATCTATATTCGCTCATTTCATTAGTATACCATGACTCCCAATAGGTATATATACCATTATAATAACATTCTGGATCATCAAGAATACAATAAATTTCCCTATGATGATCAGGAGAATAATTAAAATGGGTTGCACCAGAAGGATCATCTTGACAATAAATTCCAAAATTTAAAAAAAGAAGAATTAAAAATATAATAATTAACAATTTTTTCATTAGACCTCCTTTAAATTTTTTTAATTTAATAGAATGAATTTTCCCCTTCCAATTAGGAGGTCCTTTGTTTCTTTGTTTCTTTGTTTGTTATTTTTGCTATTTGCAGATCTTTATCTAAAACACTTTCTTGTGCTTTAATATCATAATAAAAAAATAAAAAAACAGAAATAATTTGAAACATCTAAATATTATAGCATAAAAAATTTTTCAATTTATTAAATTGCATCAAGTAAAATCTTCCCGAAAATGGATTATATCCTCAAATAAAAATCTCTCTAAATAAAAAGCTAAAATGAAAAGCAATTATTTTTTAAAGATTCCCTATTCCCTTTTTTAAATATAGCATTTACTGCCTCATTAATAAATAAAAAGGAATCTTTAATCTTATACACTATCAATTTTTCCTGTTCATAAATGGGAGGAAATTTAACAATTCCCTCTTCTTCATCAAATAATACATCTTCTGCAGTTCCAATTTCAAAGACCAATTTTATTTTCTTTATAAAAATATCTCCTTTTGAATTAAGGGAACAAAAGAAAAAATGCTTTCTCTTAATGTTGCCCATATCTTCTCTTTTTATTTTTTCATCTACAGAATCTATAAAATCAATAGTTGAATTGCTTATATCTTCTTCTATGCTATAAAAATCTATGCTATCTTTTTCTAAAATTCCTTCCAGCTTTTTTATGTCCAATATGATATTTTGATAAAATTTTTCAATGCTAAAATTTACTTCCTGCCATTTCTTTTCTTTTAGATCATAAATCTTGCAAAAACTTTTATTTGCTTTTTCTGGTTTTCCTATAACCCAAATTTTGTAATTTTTTCCAGTTTTTTCTGTACCATAAACTTTTATGTTGTTCAATGGAATATCAATTTTAAAGCTTACAGAAAGAGAAAAATTATAACAAAATATTTTTTTGCTCCCTATACTCAAATAACCGTATGGGCAATTTTCTTCCTCTTCTAATTCAAAAGGCGGGAGGTATTCATTTGGAGGAATGCTCATCTTAATTTCCTCTCCTTCTTGCAATATTTTCCCCTTTTTATCTATAAAAGCAAGAAATGTTTTCCATTCTGCTTTTGGCTGTTCTGCTAATAATATTGCCTCTTTTCCTTCTTTTCTTTTCAATTTCATCTAAATCATTCAAACTTGAGGGATCATAAAAAGTCTGCCTTGTCAAAAGAATTAAAAATCTATTTTCTGATATTTTTTTTATTGCTTTTATTTTAATAAAACTTTCATATTTTGCTGTAATTTTTGAGGACTTTTCTATCCGAAGAACCCCTTTTGGCTCAAAATCTAAAGAAAAAATATTTAATGAAAATAATAAAAATATTATAGTTAAAATCATAATTTCTTTCAATCAAAATATTAAACCCTAACTTCCCATTTTTTAAGTAATAGGTTGATTAAGATTTTTTTTAAATCTTC
>JBBISU010000141.1:0-5692 GCA_037441225.1 Acidobacteriota bacterium | reverse complement strand
GTGTGACATTTTAAAATTGTAACCACATAAAATCTTAAATCCAGTTGAAATAATGAAATAAATATGATAAATTTGTTTTTTGGAGGTTATATGAGAAACTTAGGTAAGATTAATTTTGGATGTATTGTTGGTCTATTAATTTTAATTGTGGTAGGTTATTCACTTTATATTATTATTCCAATCAAGGTAAAGGCAGCTGAACTAAGCAAAACAGTTGAAACCTTCTCTCTTCAAGGTTCCCTTTTTACACAGGAGCAGATTATATCTCAAATTGTTGAAAAGGCAAAAGAATTGGATCTTCCAGTCACTGAAAAAAATATAAAGGTTTCAAAAAGCAGCAGCTATATAAAAATCGAAGTTTACTACACAGTCCCAATTGATATAATAGGATATAAAACTGAATTAAAATTTAATCCAAAATATGAAAATCCTCTATTTTAAATGGAAGAAAATTTATATTCAATTGGGAAGGTTTCAAAACTTTTAAATATTCCAATAACTACATTAAGGTTTTTTGAAGAAAATTTTCCTTATCTCATAAAACCAATAAGGACTAAAGGGGGTCATAGAAGATATACACAAGAAGATATTAAAACATTTAAATTTATAAAGGAAGCAACAGAAGGCACTTCTTTAAAAAAATTAAAAGACCATTTCAACAAAGGAGATGAAAATAATTTAAAGATAAAAGTAGAAAAAATCCAGGAAAGTTTGGTTTTGATGGATCAAAAGCTAAGAAATTTAGAAAATCAAGTAAAAAAACTGGAAGAAAAATTTCAAAAATTGGAAGAAAATAAAAAATTTAAAAGGTGGTTTTAGGTGAATTTTATACAAGAACTTTCAGTTTTTATTAAAATTGGCTACCCCTTAATTGGTATTATCACAACAGAAGAACAAAGATTAGAACACATATTAAAAAAATTTTTCCCAGGAAAAGATTATTATATTTGGAGCTCTTATTTTGGCATTAAATCAAAAGAGGAAGAAATTCATCCAATAAGCGCAGAAGAGGCAATAAAAAAATTTGGGAAAGATAAGGAAAAAGCTTTTTTGTGGCTTAAGATTTCAAATGATTTTATGCAAAATAAATCTTTTATAAGGGCGTTAAAAGATGAATTTTATAATTTAAAAGGGAAAAATAAATACATTATTATTTCTTCTGATTTAATAGATTTACCAGAAGAATTGGTTGGAGAAATGCAAATATTGAGGTTGCCTCCACTTGATGAAAATGAAATACAAACAATAATTGAAATGTTTCTTAAAAACTCAAATCTTTCTTTTCCTTCTTTAACCATTGCCCACTCTATAGCAATTCTAAAAGGTTTAAAACAAAATGAAATTGAATTTTCTCTAAAAAAAGCACTCCTTTCTATGAAAGAAAGGACTTCCGATGAATTTTTAAGAAATTTACTTCAAGAAAAAATAAAAAGAATAAAAAGTGAATGGGTTTTGGAACCAATTCAAATGAATTATTCTGTAGATGAAATTGGTGGGCTTGAAAATTTAAAAGAATGGCTGAGGGTAAGGGAAAAATTTATACAATTGTATTTAAAAGGTAATACGAAAATAACACCAAAGGGGCTTTTACTTATGGGAATTTCTGGTTGCGGAAAAAGTTTATCTGTTAAAGCAATCTCTGATATCTGGAAACTTCCCCTATTTAGATTGGATATGAATATGGTTTTTTCTCAAAGTTTAGGTGCAGCAGAGGCATTGTTTGATAAGGCATTGAGGCAGATGGAATCAATAGCCCCTGCAATTTTGTGGATTGATGAAATTGAAATGGGAATATCTGCACAAGCAGAGACGGGGGTTTCTGCAAGGATTTTTTCAAAATTTTTAACCTGGATGCAAGAGAGGAAGGGTTTTGTTTTTGTTGCTGCAACAGCAAACAGGATTGATTTACTTCCTGCTGAAATGGTAAGGCGTGGAAGGTTTGATCAAATATTTTTTGTTGATTTGCCAACACAAGAAGAAAGAAAAGAGATTTTCCAAATCCATTTAAAAAAGTTAGGTGAAAATTTAGCAAAATATGATTTTATATTACTTTCACAGATAACTGAAAATTTTTCTGGGGCTGAAATTGAACAAGTTGTTTTATCTGCTGCCACAAGAGCAGTGGCAGAAGAAAGGGAAATGACACAGGATGATTTATTCTGGGAAATTCATCATTTAATTCCTCTTGCAACAACAATGCAAGAACAAATAAAGGCACTCCGTTCCTGGGCAAAAAAAAGAGCCCTTTCTGCATCAAAGGTAAAGACAATTATAGAGCAGTAAAGCAGCAGTGTAGGGGTCGTGCTTGCACGACCCGTAAAATAATAATCAAAAAAATGTAGCCGCAAAATTTATTTCTGCTTTTATTTTTTCAATGTATTTGCAGGTTTTTAACTTTAGATAAAAAATAAATAATTAGTTAGTAGTTTGCATTTAGGAGATAGGGTTAAGATTCAAAAGCCTCAATGTGGAATGGAAAATGACTGGCAAAATAGTATATCAGTAGATCAGTAATTAAAATCATAGGAAAAAACACAAAAAAGCTAAATCTAAAATAGTGCATAAATACTTTGATGCGCTAAAAGATAAGATTTAAATTAAAGTATGAAAATTAGATTTTTATCTTTCATGTTCTAATTCTGTTGTTTAAAAATAAGACATTCCACTCTAAAAGAATTTTATTGAAAACAATAAAAAAAATGGTACAATAAATTAATTATTTTAATATATAGAAGGTTATATGGTAAAAAAATATGAAAGGCCCATATCATTAGAAAAAGTCCCAATGAGTTATGCACCAACAAATGAACTTGGTGTTGTTTTTTTATTTGCCTATTATGCAGAAAAGCATAAAATAAAAATTGAACGAATTCAATCAAAATATCCAGATTGTATTGCTTATATAAATACAGGGGATAAAGAAGAAAGAATAAGAATAGAATTTGAATTTAAATCTAAAAATTTTCAAAGAGATAAACATAATCCAAAAGGATGTGATTGGATTGTATGCTGGGAAAACAACTGGAATGATGCACCAAAAAAATTAAAAATTGTAGAGTTAAGAAAAGAATATGGCTTGGGCTTTAATATCTGGATTCAACCAGTAAAAGAATATAGCGATGATTTGTCAGAAACAAATTATTCTGATGGCTGGTCTGTCCCAAGCAAAGCACATAAAGGGGATTTGCTTTTATTTTATCATGCTACTCCAAAAAAATACATTAAAGATATATTTATACTTTTAAGTGATCCCAAAAAGGAAAAAGCAGGATGGAAAAAAGGTTTTGATTATTTTGCAGAAATAAAACGAATTTGTACTCTTAAAAGCCCAATATATTGGGAAGAAATGAAAAATCATAGAATTTTGAGCACTGCAAGTTTTATTAGAGGAACAATGCAAGGAAGGCGTATGGTTATAGAACATTGGCCTGATATTTATAAAATGATAATTGAAAGAAATAAGCATTTAAAAGATGTTTTAAAAAAATATAAACCTTAATATTTATTTTTAAAAACCAAATTCCTTTTCAAAATTTAATATAATCCTCCTTCCTAATGCTTTGTAGCCATATACTTCTTCATAGGAAGAATTGTAAAGGTTTTCAATTTTTATTTTTAAATTAAAAAATTCTTTAAAATTAAATTTTATAACAAAATCCTGTCTGAAAAATCCATCCATTTCGGTTCTTTCATAATATTCATTTATATCCCATCTTTTTCCTACATATAAAGTTTGAAAAGAAAAATTCAAACCTTTGTAATTTCCAAAAAAACTTAAATTACTTGAAATTTTAGGCCTTCTTAAAAGTTCTTCATTTTTTATTATGTCCTTTGTTTTTAAATAATTCAAAGAAAAGAAAAGAAAAGAATTTTTATAAGAAAATTCAACCCCAGCCGTCTTTGCTTTCCCAATGTTTTCAAACTTATAAGTTGAAAATTCAAAATCAATTAAATTATTAAAATCATTTTTAAAAAAATTTAATGATAAATTTTTATAAGATAAACCAACTTCGTAGCTTTGAAGTTTTTCTTCCTTTAAATTTTTGTTTCCAGAATAAGGGTAATATAGTTCACCAATTGAAGGCGCTCTAAAAGCTTTTCCTGCTTGAAAATAAAAATTAAAATCTTTTAAAGGAAAAAATAAGCCGACTTTTGGATTTAAAGAGCTTCCAAAGTTTGATGATCTATCAAACCTTAAACCAAATTGCAAATTAAATTTTTTAAAATCTTTTTTCCCTTGTAAAAATAACCCATTGTTTTGAAATTTTTCACCCCTTAAATTTTCACTAAAAACATTTTTATCCCAGACCTTTTCTTCCTTTCCTTCCAACCCAAAGGCAATATGAAAATTTTCATAGGACTTAAAAATTTTAAAATTTCCAAAAATCCTTTGACTTTTTGTCTTCCCCCAGGTATAGCCCCATTGATCTTCTGGATCTTCAAAATAAAAATTTGAATTTAAGATCCCTGCAAAACCACTTAAATTCCATCCATCTAAAATTTCTCCTTCAAATGGAATGCTAAATAAATAATCCTCTGTCTTTTGATTTCTAAAAGGTGTCAAGTGGAATCCGTCAAAGGGGATTTCAACTTTTCCTTTCCTTGCAAAAAAGAAGGCATTCAAACTTTTCCCATCTATATAAAAATATCCCTGATTTTCATCCCATCCATCATTTTCCATCCTTCCATCTTCCAAATGTTTTGAAAAACTAAAAAAATATTTATCTTTTCCATAAGAAAAATTAAAATCTTTATATCCATAGCCTCCAAATCCAATTGATAAATTTGCCTCTCTTTCCTTTTTTAAAAACAAAGAAACAACACCCCCAAGGGCTTCAGAACCATACAAAGATGAATATGGTCCTTTTAAAATTTCAACCTTTGAAAAACTACTTGAAAGGTATTCTGAAAGGTATATGTTTCCAAAGTAAGGGTCATTTAATGGCATCCCTTCAAATAAAAGAAGTGTATGGTTTGATTCGGAGCCCCTTAAAAAAAGTGAAGAAACTTTTCCTGGAGAACCACTTCTTAAAATAAAAGAAGAAGAAAAAAATCTTATAGTTTCTTCTATACTTGAGGTCTCTTTCAAGTTTTTTTCATCAACTATTTCTGTATGATTTTTCAATTCCTCCAAGGTTGTTTTATAAGGAGATGCAGTTACTACAACTGTTTCCTCAAATTGAGAAAATAAACTCAATGAAAAGAAAAAAACAATTAAAAAAAACATATAAACTCCTTAAAAAAAATTAAAGCCCCGAACTACTCGGGGCTAAAAACATTCATTTATTTTTCAACTTCCCACACCCCGGAGAAGTTCCTTCAAAAAAATTTTTGGCTATAGGTCTCCTGGCTTCTGGATCCTCCTACTTGCAAGCCCTTCCCGGCAAATTAAGCCAGTGGTTTTGCTTGCTTTCGTCCCCAATTACAGTGGCGGGGGCCGCACAGGCATTTCACCTGTTTCCCTTACATAGCCAAAAATTTCAAAGAACAATTAAATATAACACAAAAAAAATATTCTGTCAAGTTTTTTCCCAAAATCATCTATAAGTAATGTATTCGCAAGTTCTATAGAGGCTGTCCGACAATCTCTTATTTTGATTTGCAGTACACAATATATATGGTATAATTAAAAATGATAATACAATATATTGTATAACAATTTTAAAAATTTTAATTACCAGATAGGCTCTAA
>JBBISU010000140.1:0-5875 GCA_037441225.1 Acidobacteriota bacterium | reverse complement strand
TGTACTAATTTTTTAGTTACACCTGGTGCATCGGTTGATGGTTCTTCTTTCATTAGTTACAGTGCCGATTCCCATGAACTCTATGGGGAATTGAATTATCTTCCAGCAATGGATTTTCCAGAGGGTGCTTTTTATGAAGTAATTGAAGTGGACACAAAAAAATATTTAGGGAGAATCCCACAGGTTAAACACACTTTTGCTGTAGTTGGACTTATGAATGAACATCAGGTTTCAATTGGTGAGACGACTTATGGGGGAAGAAAAGAATGTCAGGAAACAGAAGGAATCCTTGATTATGGAAATTTGATGATCTTAGCACTTCAAAGGGCAAAGACAGCAAGGGAAGCAATCCTTGTTATGGGTGAACTCCTTGATAATTATGGCTATGCTTCAGAAGGAGAGACCTTTTCAATTGCAGATCCAAAGGAGGTCTGGATTATGGATTTGATTGGAAAAGGAAAGGGTGAAAAAGGTGCTGTATGGGTTGCTTTAAAAGTACCTGATGGCTATGTTTCAGCCCATGCAAACCAAGCAAGGATAAGGCAGTTTCCTTTAAAAGACCCAGAAAACTGCCTTTATTCAAAAGATGTTATCTCTTTTGCAAGGGAAAAGGGTTGGTTTAAAGGAAAAGATGAGGAATTTTCCTTTGTAGATACTTATGCACCACCTGATTTTGAGGCATTGAGATTTTGTGAAGCAAGGGTATGGTCATTTTTTAAGAGAGTTGCCCCTTCTCAAGATATGGATCAATATCTTGAATATGTAAGGGGGAATAAAAATGCTAAGCCCCTTCCTCCGTGGATTAAACCAGACAAAAAAATTTCTGTTCAAGATATGTTTTCTTATATGAGAGACCACTTTGAAGGAACGGAGTTTGACCTAACAAAAGATATAGGTGCAGGACCTTTCCATCTTCCTTACAGGTGGAGACCCTTGACCTGGGAAATTGATGGCAAAAAGTACTTAAATGAAAGGGCAACTTCTACGCAACAAACTGGCTATTCTTTTATATCTCAAATGAGAAAGTGGCTTCCAAATCCAATAGGCGGTATCTTTTGGTTTGGAGTAGATGATTCTAATTCAACTGTTTATATTCCTTTTTATGCAGGAATAAAAGAAGTAGCAAAGCCATACAGGGTAGGCACTTGCAATTTTTCTTCCTTTTGCTGGGATTCTGCTTTTTGGGTCTTCAACTTTGTTGCAAACTGGGCATATTCAAGGTATGAAGATATGATAAAAGATATAAAGATTGTTCAATGGGAATTGGAAGGAAAGTTTTTGGCAAACCAAAAAAATGTAGAAGAAATTGCTTTAAAACTTTATAAGGACTCGCCACAATTTGCCATTGATTATCTTACAAAATATTCAAACAAGGAAGCAGAAGAGGTTTTTCAAAGGTGGAAAAAATTGGGGGAATTTTTGATATGGAAATATTTAGATGGAAATGTAAGGGATTCACAAGGGAAAGTTACACATCCTCCTTATCCAGAGGACTGGTACAGGAGAATCATAAAAGAAACAGGGGATAAATTTTTAATAAAAGAATAGATAATTTTCTTTTCTATTTTTATAAGGAGGTTTTATGTATTTTATTTTTGTTTTAATTTTTTCTTTTTTATTAGGAAATTCTGCATTTTCTCAAGAGCAAAAGAAAATGACAAAAGAGGAAGAAGAGATGATGAAATTGTGGCAGGAGTATTCGACACCTGGAAAAGCACATAAACACTTGGAATTTTTAAAAGGTGAATGGATTGTAGAAACAAAGATGTGGCAGGCACCTGATGCACCACCAAGTTCTTCAATAGGAACTGCAAGTGGAGAAGTTATTTTGGGCGGTAGGTATCTCTTAATGAAATATTATGGTACTTTTGAAGGAATGAAATTTGAAGCAATGGCTATAACTGGTTATGATAATGATAAGAAAAAATTTCAGTCAATATGGATAGATAATTTTGGAACAGGTCTTTATTTTACCGAAGGAACCTGTAAAGATGACTTTAAAGAATGTACTGATGAAGGGGAGTGGTGGGATCCAATAAGAAAACAAAATTATAAAGTAAGAGAGGTCTGGAAAATTATTGATAATGATACTTATATAAATGAAATGTATGCAAAATATCCTAATAGTAAGGAATTCAAAACAATGGAGCTGGTTTATAAAAGGAAGAAATAACTAAACTTTAATTTCAAAATATCTTTTTTCAACTTCTTCCCAATTGATAATTTTAAGCCAATTGTCAATATATTCTGCTCTTCTATTTTGATATTTTAAATAATAGGCATGTTCCCATACATCAATTCCCAAAATTGGATAAAGATTTTCCATAAAAGGGTTATCTTGATTGGGGTACTGTTTAATTTCCAGGTCTTTATTCTCATCAATTACAAGCCAAGCCCAACCAGATCCAAAAATACCTATTGCTTTATTTTTGAATTCTTCTAAAAATTTTTCAAGGGAACCAAATTTCTTTTCAATTATATTTAAGAATTTTTTACTTGGTTTTCTGCTATTTGGCGCCATTATTTCCCAGAAAATTGAGTGGTTTAAATGGCCTCCTCCATTGTTTCTTATTGCAGTCCTTTTACTTTCTGGTATTTCTTTGATTTTTTTTAGTAAATCTTCTAATTTGATGTTTTGAAAATTATTTAGTTCAGAGAGAGCTTTGTTTAAATTATCAATATATGTTTGATGGTGTTTTTTATGATGGATTTCCATTGTTCTTCCATCAATATATGGCTCTAAGGCATCATAAGGATAATTTAATTTCGGTAATGTATAAATCATTTTAACCTCCTAACATTGTTATATCCGTCTAACAATTAACAAATAATTATTAAAATTTATTCCTTAGAGCAGAAATATAGAAGCGAGGCTCGTCCCAGCCCGTAAAAAGAAATTGCCAAATTTTAAAAAAAATTTAAAACAGTAGAGCAGTAGAGGCAATTCATGAATTGTTCTTATCTTTTTCAAAGACAGCCAACGGACACGGTTTATAGTCAACAGAGATCTTGTAGGGAGCGAGCTTGCTCACCCCGTAAAAATAATAATACTGTCCAAATAATTTATTCTCGGGCTGAATAAACTGAAGCCCCTACAGAAAAAAAATAAATTTTTTAATTTCAATTGAAATTTTATAGTAGGTTCAAAAGCAAAAAAGTTTTCTAAAATATTATACCTTAAATTATAGATCTGGTTCTAAATTTTCGTATCTTCTCCTTTTAAAATTTTATCAAAAGCATAGTTGAATATACTGTTATTTTATATAATAAATCTTTTAATTTGAATAAAAGATCAGAAGCTTTTGAGAAAATCTTTAAATCAAAAGGTTTAATGTAAAGTATTTTGCATATCTAAGGGATTTTAAATTATTAGAATTTATTCAATAATATATTTTGGTTTCATAATTTATAACAAATATCATACTAGTATAAAAAAATTCTAATTTTTGGAAATAAATAAATCCTTAATAATATATAACACATAAATACTTGGAAATTTAAAATCTCTCTCTATTTAGAAATCGGAAAAAAAAGAACCATCTGAGGTTCTGTTATCAACTAATGAGACATAAGCAAATAAATTTGATGTGCATTCAAGTTTTATTAAGACAGGTACCCCAATTGGAATTTCTTGAAATATTTGACTTATAGAATATTGAATAAAATTTTTACCTTCTACTCCAATTACTTTTTCTTCTAATTTTTCCCCAAAATTGTTATAAATGGAAGCATTGCAGAGTATTGAATTTTCTGAAAGGTTTGTTAATCCTAAATTTAACCTAAAATTATTGTCAGGTATTGTTCCATACAAAAAGTGATTTGATTTTAATGAATTAATATTTTGGGATTTTGAGTATTGTCCATAAGACCTTGAAATATTTTCACCAGAATAAATCCTTTCACATACAAGATATTCACCATCAAATTCCAGATAGCCCGAACCATCTTTTAAATTAAAATATTGAAAAAGATCTTCTATGTAGTATGTTTGGAATGCTTGAAGATTTAAATTTAGCTCTAAATCTTCCCACCTATTTTCTTGTAAAATTCTTAAATTACCATTAAAGTTATTATCTTTTTCTGAAAAAATAAATAATTCTGTTTTCCAGGGATAGCCAGTAGGGTTTTTATTTCCAACAACAACTGGTAATAATTTTTTATCTTGTGAAATTTTTTCTGCTTCAATGAAAATTCCATCATTTGCATTATTTGTAATAACTGAAACATAGGGTATTATTTCTTCCCCTTCTTTTATTTCTACCTGCAAAGAACCACTGTTTATAATAGAAACAGAAGGAGAAATCTCTTTTATGGAATTTTGTAAATTTTGTTTTGGATTTAAAATAATTTCTTTTTCACCTAAAAAATTTCCCATAGCGTCGTATAAACTTAATTTTAAAGTTGCAATTCCTTCCCCAAAATTTGTTACACCAAAATTTGTCCTTTTTTCATTTGATAAGAAAATTCCTGTAAAGTAAACTTCTTCACCTTTTCTATATGAATGGCTAAAGCCCTTATAACTTTGTCCAAAAGTACCTTCTTCACTTTCATTATAAATTCTTACATAAATTTTTAAGGGCTCTTCTGCTTCAATCTTAAAGCCGCCAAAGGAATTTTCCAGTTGAAACCATTCAAATAATGGATTTTCATTATATATTATTTCATTCCCTTGAAGTTCAATTTCTTTTTTATATTCAATACCATTAAAGAAATAACTTAAAACTAATTTTTGAGCCCTTTCAATTGTATTATATATAGAAATAGCTGTTTTCCAATTTGAATTATTTGCTCCTCTCGCATTAGCAACTATTGGAAGGAAATAATCAAATCCCTTTTGAATTGAACCAGTTAAAATAATTGAAAAACCCTGTGGTGGCATAGGGATTGATTTTCCTTTTACCTTTATCTCATAATAACCTTCTTCTGGATTTTTTAGAATTATCCTTTCTACATTATTTTTATTATCAAAATTGCCACCTTCAATTGATTCTCCATTTTCTATTACATTTCCTTTATAAACTTTACCCGAAGGTGTTTTAAGTTCTAAATCTAAATCATTTATAAGTATATTTTTTGAAGAAGGAAAAGCAGGGTAGTCAGTCCAGACCAAGGTAATTGATAATGGATTATCGGAAGAAGAAACTTTAATTTTGTAAACTTTTTCTTCACCTTCTATGAGCCCTTCTTCTCTTTTTAAGTCCTCTATAAAGAGATTGTATTCAGAATTTTGAAGAGGCAATGTCTTTTTCAAAAGAAGCCTTCCCCAACCTTCTTCAAAATTTGGATAATTTGGGACAGATTGTAAATCTTCACCTGAATTTATCAATATTGCTTTAATAAGTGATGAAGAAGGATTTTCAATTGTTCTATGATATTTTTTCTTTAAGTATTCTCTTACCAAGGCAGATGCACCTGCCACAGCAGGGGATGCCATTGAAGTACCTGAAAGTTTTAAGATTCCGCACTGGGATTGAACAGAAGCTGAATTTATATTACAGCCAGGGACAAATAAGTCAGGCTTTATCCGTCCATCAATAGTTGGTCCCCTTCCACCAGAACAAATGTTGTCTTGACTTGGAGCTTGATGTGTTGCACCAACTGAAACTAAATTTTTAGCATTTTCTGGTGTCTTTAATCTATCATAATTAGTTACAGAAAAAACTATTAAATCCTCCTCATTATCATAAGAAAATTTATCAACATCATAGCATAATGTTGTATATTCTGTTGTTGAATCATCTCCCCAGGAATTTGTGTGAATCCTTGCTCCATCTTGATGGGCTAAATCTAAATAATCATAAAGATTTGAATCTTCCCCACCAATTCCTTCTATATACATTATATCTGTATAAGATATTTTTGCCCCTCTGGCAAT
>JBBISU010000139.1:0-5953 GCA_037441225.1 Acidobacteriota bacterium | reverse complement strand
AAAATAATAATCAAAAAAAGTAGCCGCAGGTTCTTTAGAGGCTGTCCGACAATGTGTTATTTTGATTTGCCATACACGATATATATGGTATAATTAAAAAAGATAATACAATATATTGTATAACAATTTTAAAAATTTTAATTACCAGACAGCCTCATAAAGATTGCGGCTACATAAAATAAATATTATATAGTGTAGCTGCAGCTTTTTAGCCAGCGCCAATTCACGTAAAAATAAACATTGCGAATAGAAAAAAGAAGAAGAGCAGTGGGAATATCATATAAAATGCCGCAGTGGTTTTTCAAAAACGGTCAACGGATAGTAGTTTTAATTATTTTAAAATTATCCTTGCATCTGCTATAACTGCACCTTCACCTTCTTCATATAAAAATATTGGGTTCATATCTAATTCTTGAATTTGAGGGAAATCCATTACAAGTTGAGATGTCCTCATAATTATTTCTGCTATTGCTCTTTTATCTTTTGTTTTCTTCCCTCTAAATTCAGAAAACATTTTGCTTGCTCTTATCTCTTCTATCATCTTATATGCTCCAAGTTCTCTGATAGGGCATAATCTAAATGTAATATCCTTCAATGCTTCAACAAAACTTCCGCCAAGCCCAAACATTAAAACAGGTCCAAATTTTGGATCTCTGTTAACTCCGACGATGAGTTCCATTCCCTGCTTTGCCATTTTTTGAACATTTATTCCCTTTATTTTTGCATTTGGTGCCTTTTCTTTTAAATCCTTTTGCATTTTTACATATGCTTCAAGCAAATCATTGTTGTTGTCAATTCCAACAGCAACTCCACCAACATCAAGTTTGTGGATTATATCTGGTGAGACAACCTTTAAAACAACTGGGAAGCCAATTTCCTGGGCTGCTAAGATTGCTTCTTCTAAGGAGTTTACAAGTTTTGATGGAAGTGTTGGCAATTTATATGCTTTTAAAACTTCAATTGCTTCTATTTCTGGCATATGTTTTCTTCCTTCTTTTAAGACCTTTTCTATTGCTATTAATGCAGTTTCCTTATCTTGATCCTGAAAAACCATAACAGTTGTCCTTGGCCTTCTACACCATTCAACATATTTATACATACTTGCCATTGTCTTTGCTGCTGATTCTGGAAAAATGTAATGTGGAATCTTATTTTTCTTTAATATTTCAACTCCTTCTGAAACATCTACAATTCCCATAAAAGTTGCAAGGACTGGTTTGTCAGAGATTTGAGATGTTTCTACTACTTTTTTTGCAATTTCAGTGGTATCTGTCATTGATTGAGGAGTTAGTATTACAATTAGTCCATCAACATTTTCATCTTTTATAACTGCTTTTAATGCAGCATCATACCTGTCTGCCCTTGCATCTCCAATTACATCTATTGGATTGTTAAAATTTGAAGTAGGAGGAAGGTACTTTTTTAATTCTTCAACAGTTTCTTTTTTTAATTGTGCTAATTCAAGCCCATATCTTATCGATGCATCGGTTGCCATTATTCCAGGTCCACCTGCATTTGTTATAATTGCAATCCTTTTCCCTTTTGGAAGTGGTTGCTCTGAAAAGCCCAGTGCAAGATCAAACAAGTCCTCAATTCTTTCAACTCTTAAAATACCTGCCTGAGTAAATATTGCATCATAGACCTCATCTGAGGATGTCAAAGAACCAGTATGTGATGATGCTGCTTTTGCACCTTGTTGGGTTGTTCCTGATTTAATTGCAATTATTGGTTTTTTGTTTTCCCCTTCACTTGTTATAATCCTTGCTGTTTGAATAAATTCATAACCATTTACCAAATCTTCTAAATACATTAAAATCACTTTTGTTTTTTTATCATTATGTAAATACTTTAAAAGATCCAGTTCATTTACATCTGCTTTATTTCCTATGCTTATAAATTTTGAAAAACCAAAATCAAGACCCTTTGCATAGTCTAAAACAGAAGTACAAAGAGCACCTGATTGAGAGATAAAGCCAATGTTTCCTTCTTTTGGCATTGAAACAGCAAAGGATGCATTTATTGAAATTTCTGGATCAGTGTTTATCATCCCAAGACAATTTGGTCCTATCAATGGAATGTTTGCATTTTTAACAATTTCTTTTATCTCATTTTCTAATTTTATTCCATCCCCTCCAACTTCTTTAAAACCAGCAGAGATGATTATTGCTCCTTTTGCGCCTTTTTCAATACATTCTTTTAATGTTTGGGGTGCAGAAGGAGCAGGCACAATTAAGACAGCCAGATCAAATCCATCTGGTATTTCTTTTACAGAAGGATAACACTTTACACCATTGATGCTCTTTGCTTTTGGATTTACAGGATATAAAATGCCTTTGTATTTTCCAAAGAGCAAATTGGAAAAGATGCTCTGCCCAACAGAGCCCTCCCTTGAAGAAGCACCTATGACTGCAATTGAAGAAGGATAAAAAATAGAATCTAAATTTTTCATAAATTGATTATAACACATTTTTTAAGCTTGTTTTTTATTTTAAATTATAGTAAATTTTTGTTGTGGGAAAATGTGATTTTTGTTTTAAAGAAAATGAAAATATTTCAAAATTTCTTGGGGTTTGTAAAAGATGTATATTAGAAAAAAAGGATGCAATGAAAAAGATATCAAGATTACATAAATTGGCAAGAGTTTCTTTTAATTTAAAAGGAGATGTTCCAAAGTCAAAGGATGGGGTTTTATGTAAGTTATGTGCGCATTCTTGTAAAATTGGAAAAAATGAAAAAGGATTTTGTGATCTAAGGACAGGTGATGAGACAAATAAAATTTTGGATTGGGGAAAATTTTCCTTTTATTATGATCCCCTTCCAACAAATTGTGTTGCTTCTTTTCTTTGTGAAAAACATATTGGCTCTGGTTATAATCTTGCTATATTTTTCCATTCCTGTTCATTTAATTGTCTTTATTGCCAAAACTGGCACTGGAAGATTTTAAGTTTAAGAAATGAAATTCATACAATTGATGATGTTTTAAAAACTTTAAAGGATGATACAAAATGTATATGTTTTTTTGGAGGAGATCCAGGAACACAAGGGGATTTTGCTTTGAAACTTTCAGAAGAAGCATTAAAAATAAAACCAGATTTGAGGATTTGCTGGGAGACAAATGGTTTTTTGAGCAAAAAAACGGCAGAAAAATTTTTTAATTTAACTATAAAAACAGGTGGGATTTTAAAGGTTGATTTAAAGGCCTTTGATGAAAATATAAATATTGCTTTAACTGGTTTTTCAAACAAAAAAGTTTTGGAAAATATAAAATATTTTGCAGAAAATTCAAAAGGCATAAAAAATTATAAACCTTTTATGGTTTCGACTCTTTTAGTCCCCGGCTATGTAGAGGAAGAAGAAGTTTCAAAAATTGCTTACTTTTTAGCAGAATTAGATCCAGAAATCCCTTATTCAATTTTATGTTTCCATCCAAATCATTTTATGAAAGATATGCCTCTTTTAAAAAGGGAGCAGGTTCAAAAATGTATTGATAAGATTGAAAAGGCAGGGCTTAAAAATTATAATATAGGTAATAAGCATTTAATTTTATGAAAATTTTAATAACGGGACCACCAAAATGCGGAAAGACAACTTTTATAAAAAGTTTGTTTAAAGAATTAAGTATTTTAAAACCAGTTGGATTTTATACAGAAGAAATAAGAGAAAAGGGTATTAGGGTTGGTTTTGGAATATATAATTATGAATTTAAATTTTGTGGTCTTTTGTCTCACATAAATTTTGATACACCTTATAAAGTTAGTAAGTATTCTGTTGACATAGAAAGTTTTGAAAAATTTTTAAAAACTTTAAATTTTGAAAAAAGTAATGTGATAATAATTGATGAAATTGGAAAGATGGAGGTCTTTTCTGATTATTTTAAAGATTTAATAATTGATATTTTAAATTCTGATAAAATATTCATTGGAACAATTGCTTTAAAAGGTACACCTTTTATTGAAGAAATTAAAAAAAGGAAGATTTTGAGAACTTTTAATTTGGAGTTTGTGAAAAAAGAAGTTATTTTAAATAAGATCAAGGAGGAATTGTATGCAAAAAAGTAAGTTTGGATTAGAGGAATTAGGAATTAAAAATCCAGGTCCTGTTTACTGGAATTTAAATACTCCAACTCTTTATGAACACATTATTAAAAGAGGGGAAGGACTTTTAGCACATTTGGGTCCAATTGTTGTCAGGACTGGTTCTTATACAGGACGCCTTCCAAAAGACAGATTTATCGTAAAAGAAAGTTCAACAGAAAAAGATATCTGGTGGGGAAAGTATAATCAACCTTTTGATACTGAAAAGTTTAAAATATTATTCCATAGAGCACTTGCATACATTCAAGGAAAAGATCTTTATATACAGGACTGTTATGCTGGAAATTATGAAAAATATTCTATTCCAATTAGAATTGTAACAGACCTTGCCTGGCATTCACTTTTTGCAAGGAATATGTTTGTAAGACCAGAATGGTTAAATTACTCCGAGCATAAACCAGAATTTACTGTTTTACACATACCAAATTTTAAAGCAGAGCCAGAACTGGATGGAACTTCTTCAGAAGCATTCATAATCTTGAATTTTTCTTTAAAACTTGTCCTCATTGGTGGCACTGCTTATGCAGGAGAAATTAAAAAATCGATTTTTTCAATTTTAAATTTCTTACTCCCTCAAAAAAATGTTTTATCTATGCACTGTTCAGCAAATATTGGAGAAAAAAAAGATACTGCTCTTTACTTTGGCCTTTCTGGGACAGGTAAAACAACACTTTCTGCAGACCCAGAGAGATTTTTAATTGGAGATGATGAACATGGTTGGTGTGAGGAAGGGATTTTTAATTTTGAAGGCGGGTGTTATGCAAAAATGATAAGATTAGACAAAGAAAGAGAACCAGAAATTTACCAGACAACGAGGAGGTTTGGCACACTTTTAGAAAATGTTTCAATTGATTTTGAGAAAAGGCGCCTTGATTTAAATGATAGTACTTTGACTGAAAACACAAGAGGTGCCTATCCATTGACACATATTCCAAAGGTTTCAAAAGAAAACATAAATTCCCATCCAAAAAATATATTTTTCTTAACCCTTGATGCTAATGGAATTTTGCCACCTCTGGCAAAACTTACACCAGAACAAGCAAAATTTTATTTTCTTTTGGGATATACATCAAAAGTAGCAGGAACTGAAAAGGGTTTAGGTGCAGAACCACAGGCAACCTTTTCCCCTTGTTTTGGTGCACCTTTTATGGTTTTAAATCCTGTCTTTTATTCTAAACTTTTAAGGGAAAAAATTGAAAAATATCAAACAAATTGCTGGCTTGTAAATACTGGATGGGTAAAAGGTCCCTATGGGGTTGGGAAAAGGATATCAATTCCGCATTCAAGGTTGCTAATAAAAAGTGTATTGGAGGGAAATTTAGATGAGGGTTTTTTAGAAGATCCAATCTTTAGTTTTAAAATACCAAAAAAATTAAAAGATATACCAGAAGAGATTTTGAATCCAAGAAAGGGTTGGAAGGATGAAAAGGAATATGAAAAAAAGGCAATTGAACTGGCAAATAATTTTAAAGAAAATTTTAAGGAATATGAAGGAGAGGTGTCAAAAAAGGTAAGGGAAACAATCAGGGTTTAATATAAGTTGATTTATAAACAAAAAGAATGGGAAGTATAAGGTAACACTGCTTTTTGACTTTTGACTTAAATGGATTACCAAAAAATAAATCTTTTGTTTAAAAAAATTTTAACTCATGTTGCTCAATTTTATTGATTAATAGTTTATAATAATAAAGATTTTAGAAAAAATTTCATTGAAAATTGGTTTTTAATCAAATTTTTATAAAAATTTGCACTTTTTTATCTAAAAAGCATTAAATAGGCAAGGTAGTCCCAGAATAAATAAAATTGGCATGAAAATATATTTTTAGGTTTATACTATTTTTATGTTTATTAAAAAGATT
>JBBISU010000138.1:0-5994 GCA_037441225.1 Acidobacteriota bacterium | reverse complement strand
CTAAAGACCTGCGGCTACAATTTTTTGATTATTATTTTACGGGTCGCACGAGTGCGACCCTTACACTGTTGCTCTTTTTTAATTGCTACAATACTTTATGCAAGACACGGAAAACGGACTACTGCTCTGTTATATTCTATTCCATTGCCAACTGTATTTTTGGGTTAAAAATTATTCAACTGGTTCAAATTTTACAATAGAGCAACCATGGGAAAGCAAAAGGATTATAATTAAAGCAAAAAAAATTATGAAGGCAATTCCTAAAATTGCCATAAAAATCCTTGCACCTTTGTATTTTGCCATTTATTACAAACCTAAATATTTTAGTATCCCTTTTGCTGCTTTTCTTCCTGCGCCCATTGCAAGGATTACTGTTGCAGCACCTGTAACAATATCTCCTCCTGCAAAAACCCCTGGGATTGAAGTCATTTGTGTCTCTGGATCAACTTCAATGTATCCCCATTTATTTGTTTTAAGTCCAGGTGTTGTTTGAGCAATGATTGGATTTGCCTTTGTCCCTAAAGCATAAATAACAGTGTCAACTTCCATAAAAAATTCAGAACCAGGAATTGGAACAGGGCTTCTTCTTCCTGTTTCATCGGGCTCACCTAATTCCATCCTGATACATTTCATACCTTTAACCCAGCCATCTTCATTTCCAATTATTTCAACAGGATTTGTAAGCCAATGAAATTCAACTCCTTCTTCTATTGCATGGTGCAATTCTTCAGCCCTTGCAGGGCTTTCTTTTTCAGTTCTTCTATAAACAATCATACTCTTTTCAGCCCCTAATCTTAAAGCAACCCTTGAAGCATCCATTGCAGTATTCCCAGCACCAATTGTTGCAACTTTTTTGCCCATTCCAACTGGTGTATCTGAGTAAGGAAATTCAAAGCCATACATTAAGTTTACCCTTGTCAAAAATTCATTTGCAGACATAACGCCATTTAAACTTTCCCCAGGGATTCCCATAAACTTTGGCATACCTGCACCAGTTGCAATAAAAACTGCTTTATAGTTATGTTCATTCATCAATTGTGGTATTGTATAAGTTCTTCCAATTATCTTATCTACTAATATTTCAACTCCCATTTTTTTTAGATTTTCAATTTCAATGTCAACTATTTCATTAGGAAGACGAAATTCTGGGATTCCATATTTCAAAACACCACCTGGCATATGCAATGCTTCAAATATTGTGACCTTCAATCCTGCTTTTGCTAAATCCGCAGCACAGGTTAAGCCACCTGGACCAGAGCCAATTATTGCAACTTTTATGTCCTTTTTGTCAATTTTTGGAACTTCATACAATTTATTTTTTATTGCATAATCAGCAACAAACCTTTCAAGCCGACCAATTGCAACGGGCTCTAATTTTTTCCCAACAATACACTCTGCTTCACATTGTGTCTCTTGTGGACAAACTCTTCCTGTTACAGCAGGCAAAAGATCTGCATCAACTATAATTTGATATGCTTTTTTATAATCTTTTTCTGTTATTGCTTTAATAAAAGCAGGAATATTTATATAAACAGGACAACCCTTTATGCACAAGGGATTTTTACATTGAATACATCTTTCTGCTTCAAGCAGTGCTTGCTCTTCAGTGTAACCAAGAGCAACTTCCTTAAAGTTTTTTCTCCTTACACCTGGCCCCTGCTCAGGAATAGGTGTTTTTTTTGGCTGAATTGTCTTAATAGTTTTTTTTGGTTTTTCTTCTGCCATTTTAATTTTTTAATCCTTTCTCTTTCAATTTACAATCTTCTTCATATTTTTTTAATACTTCCTTTTCTTCCCTTTCAAATCTCCTCTGTCTCCTCATAAGCTCATTCCAGTCAATTAAATGTCCATCAAAATCAGGACCATCAACACAAGCAAATTTTGTCTGTCCCCCAACAGTAACCCTGCAGGATCCACACATACCTGTTCCATCTACCATAATTGTATTTAAAGAAACAATTGTTTTAACACCAAAAGGTTTTGTTACCTCTGAACATACCTTCATCATAATTGCAGGACCAATTGCAATAACCAAATCAACCTTTCTCCCTTTAAGAATTTCAAGAAGGGGCTCTGAAACAAGCCCCTTCCTTCCATAACTTCCATCATCAGTTGTAACAATTAATTCATCGCAAAAATTTCTAAATTTTTCTTCCCAGAAAATCAAATCCTTATTTCTAAAGCCGATAATTGAAATTGTGTAATTTCCTTTTTCCTTAAAAGCTCTGAGTTGAGGGAAGACAGGTGCAACTCCTAATCCACCACCAACAAAAATTACCGTTCCTACCTTTTCTATATGAGAAGGAATCCCCAAAGGACCTGCTAAATTTATAAGGAAATCTCCTTCTTTCAGTTCCATCATTTCTTTTGTTGTCTTTCCTAATGCCTGTATAACAAGTGTAATTGTACCTTTCTCTTTATCAAAATCAGCAATTGTTAAAGGAACCCTTTCACCTTTTTCTTTATGCCTTACAATTACAAAATGTCCCGGAAGAGCTGCCTTTGCAATATCAGGGGCTTCCACTTCCCACAAAAATGTTACTGGTGAAAAAGTTTCTTTTTTTAATATCTTATTCATTTCAACTCCTTTTATTTATACTAAACCTCTTATTTTACATGCATCTGCAACCCTTGAAATTGCAATCATATATGCTGCATCTCTCATATAAAGGTTTTTGCTTTTTGCAAGTTCATAAACGCCATAAAAAGCACTTGTCATAATAGTATCAAGGCGAGATAAAACTTCTTCCTTTGTCCAGTAATAGTTCATATTGCTTTGAACTTGTTCAAAATAAGAACAGGTCACACCACCTGCATTTGCAAGAAAATCAGGAAGGTTAAAGATGCCTCTTTTTTTGAAAACCTCATCTGCCTCAGGTGTTGTTGGACCATTTGCACCTTCTGCAACAATTTTAACTTTCTTTGAAATTTTTTCAACATTTTCAGCATTTATTTGATTTTCAAGGGCAGCAGGAACTAATATATCTACATCAAGGGTAAGCCATTTTCCACCCTCTGCAACTTCATATCCCAATTCTTTTGCCTTTTTCTTATTAATTGTGCCAAATTTATCAGTAATTGATCTCAATTCTTCTAAGTTTATTCCACTTTTCCTAATAAAAGAATAAGATGTCTTATCTTCGTTATCCCAGCAAGAGACACAAACTGCTTTTCCACCTAATTTTTGATAAAGTTCAACGGCATATTGGGATACATTTCCAAAGCCCTGAAAAGAAGCAGTTGTTGATTTAATATCTATTCCTAAACATTTGCAAGCTTCTCTTAATACATATACAACGCCATAGCCAGTTGCTTCTGTCCTTCCCTGTGAACCGCCAAGCCCAACAGGTTTTCCTGTAATAAGCCCAGGCCAGTGTGCCCCTGTTATTTTTTCATATTCATCCAAAATCCAGATCATATGCTGTGCAGAAGTCATAACATCAGGTGCAGGAACATCTTGATAAGGACCTACATTTCTGGCAACCTGCCTTACCCATCCTCTGCAAATCAATTCTTGTTCCCTCATTGAAAGTTGATGGGGATCACAAATAACCCCGCCTTTTCCACCACCTAAGGGAATATCCACGACTGCACATTTCCAGGTCATCCAGGTTGCAAGAGCCCTTACAGTATCAAGGGTTTCTTGTGGGTGAAATCTAATACCACCTTTACAGGGTCCCCTTGCATCGTTATGTTGAACTCTGAAACCTTGAAAAACCTTAACGGTTCCATCATCCATCCTGACAGGGATAGTAAAAGCATATTCCCTCATAGGCGTCCTTAAAAGTTGCCTTGTTCCTTCATCTAAACCAAGTTTTTCAGCAACAGAATCAAATTGTTGCTGTGCCATTTTAAAAGGGTTAAACCCTTTTTCCACCATAAATACCCCCTTAAAAATTTATTCTTAATAGTTTACCTAAAATATAAAAATTGTCAAGTTTTTACAAAATTTTTGATTGGAGTGAAAAAAGCAGTAACTATTTAATGATATTAAAATTTGACTTTTTTTTCAAATTGTGTCATAAAATTTCTTATGAAAAAAGAAAAAAGTATTTTTGAATTTTGGGAAGAAAGAAAAAAATTGAATGAAATTGTATTAAAAAAAGCAAACTTAGATATTAAAAGGTTTTTCAATTTAGACAATGATGTTTATAAAAAAGGTGCCCTTGATGAAAAAACAAAAGAACTTTTAGGTTTTGTTGCTTCACTTGTTTTAAGGTGTGATGATTGCATTTTTTACCACCTTTATAAACTAAAAGAAAATAATATCAAAGAAGAAGAGTTAATTGAGGCAATAAATATTGGGCTTGTAGTAGGGGGTTCAATCACAATACCTCACATAAGAAAAGCATTAAGTGCTTGGCAGGAATTAAATAATAAATAGGAGGTAAAATGCCAATTTATCTTTATCTAATTTTAGTTTATCTTTTAATTTTGTTTGTTTTAAACATTTTAAGGTCAAAGAGGGTTAAAAGCTCTGAGGACTTTATGGTTGCAGGAAGAAAACTTTCACTTACAACAATGGTTTTTACTTTAATTTGCACTTGGATTGGCTCTGGTACTTTCATTGCAGGAGCAGAATATGCTTATTATGCTGGATGGTCTTCCCTCTGGATGCCTGCTGGTGCCTGGGTTGGAATACTTTTAATTTATTTTCTTGCTGCAAAAATAAGAACCTTTGGGCAATATACAGTAGGGGACATACTTGAAGTAAGATATGGAAAGTTTGCGCGCCTTTTTGGTGCCATTGCCATAATTATTGCCTTTACAACAATTGTTTCATATCAATTTAGGGCAGGTGGTTACATTTTAAATGTGGTAACTGATGGAAAGATTAGTTTAGCAGAAGGACAACTTATAACTGCTTGTTTTGTAATAATATTTACTGCCCTTGGTGGAATGATTGCTGTTGCTTATACAGATTTGCCAAATGGAATTATAATTCTTTTGGCTTGTATTATTTCAGTTCCTTTTGTTGTTTTGGGTTCTGGTGGATGGCACCATGCAAAAGAAGTCCTTCCAGCAGGGCATTTTGCATTATTTTCAAGTGATTTTGGAAGGTTTCCTGCTTTAAAAGCAATTGGTTATTGTCTTTCAACACTTTTGCTTTTAATGGGAATACAATCAATGTATCAAAAATTTTATGCTGCAAAATCACCAAAGGAAGCAAAAAGAGCTGTTGCATTGTGGATCTTTGGAACGATTATTGTTGAAACAGTTGTTGTTGCAATTGCTGTATATGCTACTTCTTTTAATTTTGAAAAAAATATGGCTTGGGATGCCCGCTCAATGGTATTACAAGCAGGAAGGCATATTGTTCCTCCATACATAGGGGTTTTGCTTTTAGGAGCTGCTTGTGCTGTTGTATTATCAACGGGGATGAATTATCTTTTATCACCAACTACAAATATAATAAGAGATATTTATCAAAGATTTATAAATAAGGATGCTGACTCAAAAAAACTTGTTGCCTTGCAAAAAATTTTTATTGTAATAATTGGATTTCTTGCCTTTTTGATGATTTTTATTCCAACAGTATTAAAATTACAAATTTCAATTTTAAGATATAGTTATTTTGCTTACACAATTTATGGGGTTGCAATAACTCCTGCCTTAATAGCAGCTCTTTCCTGGAAAAGAGCAACAAGGGTAGCTGGGGTTGTTTCTATCTTAGTGGGAACAATTTCTACAATCTTTTTTGAATGGCTTTTTCCTCTTTTGTTTCCTCAATATATGTATGGTGCAAAATCTCAAGTTGGCTCTGAAATTTTTGGAACAGATCCCTTTGGAATTCCATCTATTTTCTTTTCCTTTACTTTGTCAATTTTATCCTTAATAATAATTTCATATTTAACAAAACCACCAAAGGAAGAAGATATAGCAATACTTTTTCCAAAAGTAGAAAAAATTTAAACAAAACAATTTTTAATAATATTGCAAAATTTTCTTAAGAATGATATTATAATTATAGAGGTATTTTATGAAAATTTATTT
>JBBISU010000137.1:0-6108 GCA_037441225.1 Acidobacteriota bacterium | reverse complement strand
ACAGCCTCTAAAGAACCTGCGACTACATTATTTTAAATCAAAATTTGTAGGGGATGCCCTTGTGTCGACCTGTGAAATAATCTATAACATCCAAATAATTTTTATTTTGTGGGTGAATAAATTCAGCCCCCTACCAGAAAATAAATAAAAAAAATGTAGTGGTCCTACTTGCACGACCCGTTTGTTTTGCCTGCTAAGCAAGCTATTCTCTAAAACAACCCATTAAAAATGTAAAGGTCTTATCTTTCCAAACCCTTGAAATTAAAAAAATGGGGCTTTTTAATTCTTTAAAAACAAATTGAAATTTAAAATTTTTTCTATTTTTTTATAGAGAACTTTTATCTTTTATCAATTATCAGGCGATTTTATTTTTAAAAATTGATTCTTCACATTTTTCTATTTAAGGTTCTGCATTTTAAAAAAATTTGCTTTTTTTTTAAAGATATATTAAACTATTAAAACCAAAAAAATTTAAGGAGTTGCTATGAGAACACCTTTAAAGTATATGAGAGAAGAGTTTAAGAAATTAAAGTGGGCACTTTATGCAGTTATATTTGTCTTTGTTGCTTTAATTTTTGTCCAATGGGGAATGGGAACTGATTCTGAAAGGAAGAGGGGGGATTATATTGCCTTTGTTGGAAAGGAAAAGATAACATATAAAGATTATATAAGAGCTTATGAAAACCAAAGGGAAAATTTAAGGCAGTTTTACAAAGACAGATTTTCAGAAGAAATTATGAAAGGTATGGAAGAGATGGTTGTAAATACTTTAATTGAGGAAAAGATAATGAAAATGCAAGCAGAAAAAGCAGGGCTTGCCATCTCTTCTGAAGAATTAAAAAAAGAAATTTTAAATATGCCTGTTTTTAAAAAGCAAGATGGTTCCTTTGTTGGCTTTGAGACCTATAAAAATATTTTGGCAGCAAATCAATATACACCAAAACAATTTGAAGTGGACATAAAAGAAAGTATATTAAAGGATAGATACAGAAAACTTATAACTGAATCAATTTTTCTCTCTGAAGATGAAATTATGGAAGAATATAAAAAGAGAAACTTGACAATTGCAGCTGATTATATTTTTTATCCTTATTCAAATATGGAAAATCTTGTAAGATTAGATGAAAAGGAATTAAAAGATTATTATGAAAAGATAAAGGATCAGTTCTGGCAACAGGAGAGGAGAAAAATCTCTTATCTTTTAGTTGACTATATGAAAATTAAACAAAATTTAAAGGTTGATGAAGAAGAAATAAAAAATTATTATGATAATAATTTAAACGAATTTGAAAGGAAAGAAGAAGTGAGGGCAAGGCATATTTTAATAAAAACAGAAGAAAGAGGTGAAGAAAAAGCAAGGGATTTGGCAAACCAGATTTATGAAAGGATAAAAAAAGGAGAGGACTTTGAAAAACTTGCAAAGGAATTTTCTGAGGATCCAGGTTCAAAGGATAAAGGGGGAGATCTTG
This sequence comes from Acidobacteriota bacterium, assembly GCA_037441225.1. Lineage (GTDB taxonomy): Bacteria > Acidobacteriota > Thermoanaerobaculia > UBA2201 > UBA2201 > JBBFMJ01. Next base: position 4,639 of record JBBISU010000137.1, on the reverse strand, counting down.
GATATTTTGAAAGGGGCAGGATGGTTCCTGAATTTGAAGAAGTTGCTTTTTCATCAGAGATCGGACAAGTTTCTGAACCCTTTAAATCAAGTTTTGGCTTTCACATTGTTCAAGTGCTTGATAAAAGAGAAGGAGGAACAAAACCCTTTGAAGAAGTCAAGCCAGAAATTACTGTAAAAATTTTGCAGGAAAAAGCAGAAGCGGAAGGATTGAATAAATCAAAAACCCTTTATAAAAGAATATTAGAAGAAAACCCAAAAAAGCCAGAAGATCTTCAAAAATATACTGAAACAGAGCCCTCTTGCACTTTTAATACAGCCAATTACTTTGGTTTAAATGATTTCATACAAGGACTTGGAAGGGTTCCAGAGTTAAATAATGCTGTCTTTGCTTTGAAAAAAGGGGGAATATCTCCTCCAATAAAAACAAACAGGGGATATGTTATTGCTTATCTTGAAGATATAAAAGAAAAAGGGATTTCTCCTTATGAAGATGTAAAAACAGAAGTTGAAAAGAAATTAAAAGAAGAAAAGGCAAAGAAACTTGCAGAAGAAAAAATAAGAGCAATTAAAGATAAGGAAATAGAAGAAATAGCAAAAATATTAAATATTACAGTTTCAAAGGATCAGACAATCAAGTATCTTTCGCCAATTCCAAATTTAGGAAATAAGAAATCATTGCATAATAAATTATTTAATTATTCAATTGGTCAGCAAACAGAACCCTTGGAGGGGCAAAAGGGCTGGGCAATCTTCAAAATAAAAAATAAAACAGAGTTTAATAAAGAGGACTTTGAAGCAAAAAAGGAAGAGATAAGAAAAACTTTAAAGCAAAATCTTTCAATCCAATATATTGATATATTGAGGGAAAATCTTAAAAAAGAAAAACAAATTGAGATAAATCCAAACTTTTTAAAGAAGACCTCATAAAATGATTGGTTTTTTAAAAGGAAAAATTGTTAAATTAAAGAGCAACCATTGTTTTATTGAAGCAAATGGTGTTGGCTATTTATGCTTAATTTCTTTTCAAACCTTTTTAAAATTAAAAGGAAAAGAAGAAGTCCTCTTGTGGACTTATATGCAAGTAAAAGAAGATGCAATAAATCTTTTTGGTTTTTTTGAAGAAGAAGAAAAGGAATTTTTTTTAAAACTAATTTTAATCCCTGGGATTGGACCAAAGATGGCTTTACAGATTTTATCTCATTATCCCCTTGAAACTTTAAAAGAAGCAATCTCAAATCAAGACATAAAAAAAATTACTTCCATACCACAAATTGGAAAAAAGACAGCAGAAAGGTTGATCTTAGAGTTAAAGGGAGTTCTTCCAAAGGAAGAAAAAGAAATTTATGGTATAAAAGAAGAAGCGATTTCTGCTCTTGTAAATTTGGGTTATAATTATAGGATGGCAGAAGAAGCGGTATATAAAGTTTTAAAGGAAAAAGGAGAAGTTTCATTAGAGGATTTAATATTGTTCTCATTAAAGATATTAGGCAAATAAAATGAGTGAAACAATCCTTTCTGGCTTAAAACTTAAAGGTGAAGAATTATTTGAAGAAAGCTTAAGACCCTTAAGTTTAGATGAATTTATAGGACAGGAAAAAATTAAAAAGAATTTATCTGTTTTTATAAAAGCAGCAAAGGGAAGGAAGCAGGTTTTAGACCATGTTTTGTTTTCTGGTCCCCCTGGATTAGGAAAGACGACCCTTGCTTTTATAATTGCAAGGGAGATGGGAGCAGTTATGAAAGTCATATCAGGTCCTGCTGTTGAAAAGCCAGGGGATCTTGCAGCTGTCTTAACAAATTTGGATGAAAAAGGGATTTTATTCATTGATGAAATACATCGCTTGCATCCAGCAATTGAAGAAATATTATATAGTGCAATGGAGGACTTTCGGCTTGATATAATTGTTGGACAAGGACCAGGAGCAAAAACAGTAAAGATTTCTTTAAAACCCTTTACCTTAATTGGAGCAACCACAAGGGCAGGACTTATAACTCCTCCGCTTCATGGAAGGTTTGGGATAATTTTAAGGATGGATTATTATGATGTTGAAAGCTTAAAAAAAATAACAGAAAGAACAGCAAGGATTTTAAATATAAAAATTTCAGAAGAATCTGCTTATGAAATTGGAAAAAGGGCAAGGGGAACTCCAAGGGTTGCAAATCGCTTGGTTAAAAGGATAAGGGATTTTGTGGAAGTGGAAGGGAAAAACTCAATTGAATTAGAGGAAACCTTAAAAGCCCTTAAGGTTATGGATGTTGATGAATATGGCTTGGAAGAAATGGATAGAAGAATTTTACAAGTTGTAATTGAAAATTTCAATGGTGGTCCAGTTGGGATAAAATCCCTTGCCTCTTCAATTGGAGAAGATAAGGGAACTTTGGAAGATTTATATGAACCTTTTTTGGTTCAATCAGGGTTTTTAATAAGAACAGGAAGGGGCAGAGTTGCAACAAAAAAAGCTTACCAGCATTTAGGTTATAAATTTGATAAAACATTTCAAGGAAATTTATTTAATGAATAGGAGGTATTATGCCAGAATTGAGGCAAAATATTGCAACAGGCGAATGGGTAATCTTGGCAACAGAGAGGGCAAAAAGGCCTGAAGATTTTAAAAAAAAGGAAGAGAAAAAAGAAACCCCTCCATATAAAGAAAATTGTCCTTTTTGCCCAAAAAATGAACATTTAACTCCAAAAGAGATTTTTCAGATTGAAAAAAATGGAAAATGGCAGGTAAGGGTAATTCCAAATAAATTTGCTGCTCTTATCCCTGAAATTCCTTATCAAAGGGTTTACCATGATACTTTCAGAAAAGCAACTGGCTTTGGTTTTCACAATGTAATAATTGAATCACCTTCTCATAACACCTATCTTCCCTTATTGTCAATTTCAGATATAAGATTGATTGTTGAAGCATATCACAAATCCTTTATAGATATTGCCTCTCATCCTGATATTGAATTTGTAATTCCCTTTAAAAACCATGGAGAAGGAGCAGGGACTTCTCTTGAGCATCCCCACTCGCAGATAATTGGACTTCCTGTCTTTCCAGAGCAAGTGAGGGGCAGGATGGAAGAAGCAATAAGGTTTTATGATAGGGAAGGACAGTGCGTTTTTTGCCATATGATTGAAATGGAAAAAAAGGAAAATTTAAGGATTGTTTATGAAAATGAAAACTTCATTGGTTTTATACCTTTTGCTGCTTTTTCACCTTTCCACTTTTGGCTTTTTCCAAAAAACCATCAAGCAACCTTTGGAGAATTAAAAGACAAAGAAAAAGAAGATTTAACTGAAGCATTAAGGATTATTTTAGGCAAAATTTACAAAGGGTTAAAGGATCCCGATTATAATTTAGTAATAAGATCAGGACCAGTGGATGCCCAAAGGATAAAATATTTTCATTGGTATATTTCAATTGTTCCTCGTTTAGGAAAAGCAGCTGGCTTTGAGCTTGGCTCTGGAATGTATATAAATACAGGGCTTCCAGAGGAAAGTGCAAAATTTTTAAGGGAAGTTGATTTTCCTTGAAAAAAGAATTAAAAATTTTAATAATAATTTATTTAATTACAAGGATTTTTTATTTTTTTTCTGGTGGCTACATTTTAAAAAAAACTGGCTTTTTAAAAGAAAATTATGAAAAAAATTACCATCTGGAAAGAAAAAACAGTGGTTGGGTTGAGGCATTATACAGGTGGGATGCACCCTGGTACTTATACATTGCTGAAAACGGCTATAAAGAAAACAGAAAAGCGCCAGAAGCCAAGAAGTGGAAAGATATACCATTTTCCGCTGGATTCTTACCTCTATTTCCTTATTTTATAAAATTCTTTAAATTATTTTTTTCCTCTTATGAACTGGTAGGAATTTTTTTAAGCTTCATTTTTGGTTTAACTTCTGTTATTTCCTTTTATTTTTTAATAAAAAAATTTTTGTCCGAATCTGCTTTCACCTCAACCCTTATATTTATGTTTTTCCCTCCATCAATCTTTTTATCCCTCCCTTATCCAGAAGGATTATTTTTGACTTTGCTTTTTTTATTTTTTTTATCTTTGGAGGAGGACTTCCTTGAGGGATTTCTGCTTTTACCACTTTTAGTTATGACAAGGGCTCAGGGGTTTTATACAATCCTATTATTTTTATTTTTTCCAAAAAATATTAAAAAGAAATTATTTTTAATCTTTTTATTTTTATTAGGAATCCTAACAATATTTTTAATATATTATAAATCCTTTGGTTCAATCTTACCCTTTTTACAAAGGCAATCCCTTTCAAGAGGAATCCCTTTAGGTCCCTGGCATGGCTTTGTTGAATTTTTTTTATGGAAGGAAAAAGGAATATTTTCCTGGAAAGGTAGCTGGATTGACTTATTTTTATCTATAATCTTTATTTTCTTAATTGTTTTTTCAAAAGAAAGAAAAATTTTTCCTTTATGGGCATTATTATGGACTTATATTGTTTTGCTTTTCCCCCTTTGCAGTTCCTTTTTATCCTACCAGCGACTTATACTCCCTGCCTTCCCAATCTTTGGAATCCTTGGAAAAATCTTCAACAAAAAAATCTTTTATTTTTTAATTCCCTTATTATTTTTAATCCAGTTTTACTATTTTTACAGATACGCCACCTTCCAATGGATTTCATA
>JBBISU010000136.1:0-6117 GCA_037441225.1 Acidobacteriota bacterium | reverse complement strand
ATTATAAAATATACTTATGGGTTATTGGCATTCTTCTGTCGCGCCCAAAGGATTTTGGTGTTATTTTAACACCAGGGGGTGCCTGTCTTCTTTTATATTCTGCCTTATCAATTGCTTTTATGATTTTCTCAACCACATTTTTTTCATATCCCTTTTGAATAATTTCAACAGTTGAAAGATCTTCTTCTATATATAAATGAATAATTTCATCTAATAAATCATAAGGTGGTAAAGTGTCTTGATCCTTTTGATTTTCCTTAAGTTCTGCTGAAGGTGCTTTTTTTATTATTCTTTCTGGAATTAGATCATATCCTTCTTCTTTGTTTCTCCATTCTGCTAACTTATAAACAAGTGTCTTTGGAACATCTTTAAGGATAGCAAAGCCACCAACCATATCACCATATAAAGTACAATACCCAACAGAATATTCACTTTTATTTCCAGTTGATAAAACAAGATAACCAAATTTGTTTGAAAAAGCCATTAAAATTAGCCCCCTTATCCTTGCTTGTATATTTTCTTCTGCTTCATTAAAAGGTAAATCTTTAAAATGGGGGTTTAAAATCTCCAAAAATTTTTTGAAAGGTTCTTCGATTGACACTTCAATAATTGAAATTCCTAAATTATTTGCTAATTTTTTTACATCTTCATAACTTTCTTTTGAAGTAAATCTTGAAGGCATAAAAAGACCAATTACATTTTCAGAGCCCAATGAATCTTTTGCAACTGTTGCAACAAGGGCTGAATCAATTCCACCCGATAAGCCCAAAATTACTTTTTTGAAATTATTCTTTTTAACATAATCAGTTAAACCTAATTTTAATGCACCATATACTTCTTCTTCCTCTGAAAATTCTCTTAATATTTCCAATTCTGCAGATCCCTCTTTTTTGATTTTATTAAAATTTATTTTTCCAAGCTTTAATGTTTCTACTTGAAGGTTTGTGTAAAAATTATTTTTTCTTTCTTTAAATTCTAAATCTTCAAATCTTTTTTTGCACAAAAGTGTTGAATCTACATTAAAAATAATTAAGTCCTCCTCAAATTTTTTTGCTTTTATTAATAGTTTTCCTTCTTCATTAAAAACCATTGATTCACCATCAAAGACAAGTTCATCTTGACCACCAATCAAATTACAATAAAAAATATTTGCTTTTATTTTTTTTGCCATTTTGCTAATTATTTCTTTTCTTAAATCACCCTTCCTCAAATGATAAGGAGATGAAGAAATATTTATAATTATTTCTGCCCCTCCCAAATAGCTTTCTGCTTCTGTTACAGAGTCCTCAAGCCAAATATCTTCACATATTTCAATTCCAATTGTTGCATCATTTACTTGAAAAACGAACCCTTCCTTTCCTGCTTCAAAATATCTTTTTTCATCAAAGACACCATAATTTGGAAGGTTCACTTTTTTATATATTCCAGCCAATTCTTGTTTATAAATAATCCCTGCTGAATTGTATAAAGAATTTTTTTCAGGATAAGCAAAACCGAGTATAACTATGCTATCAGGCAAACCTTTTATTAAACTTTCCAATGTTTCTAATTCTTCCTTTATAAAGGATTTTTTAAGCAATAAATCTTCTGGAGGATAGCCACAAAGAGAAAGTTCAGGAAAAGCAATAATTGAAGCACCTTTCCTATGGGCTTCCCAGGAATTATCCAATATCTTTAAAGCATTTCTTTCAAAATCTCCAACGGTTACATTTATTTGTGCTAAAGCAATTTTCATACCTTCACCTCTTTTTTAATAATATTTTTATTGGAACACCTTTAAAAGGGTAAATCTTCCTCATCTCTGATTTCAAAAATTTAATAAAACTTTGCTTGGGTTTTTCTGTTTTGTTGCTTACAAGGACAAAGGTTGGAGGATTTGTTTCAGGTTGAGTTATATAATAAAACTTCCTATCCTTTAAAGGATATTTTAAAATAAATTCTCTAAAAGTTCTATTTAATAAACCAGTTGGAATTCTGTAATTTAAGCTATTCTGAATTTCTATTATATATTTCCATATTTTAGGAATGTTATATTTTTTTAATGCAGAAATGAAAATTATAGGAACATAATCAAAATAAGGAAATGCTTCATATAACTTTTTTTTAAATTCTTCTCTTTTTTCTAAATTTATTAAATCAACTTTATTTGCCAAAAAAACAAAGCCCTTATAATTTTTCTCAATTTCAAAGCCAATTTCCCTGTCTTGATTTGTAATTGGAGTTGAAGCATCTAATAAAAAGAGGACAATATCTGCTGATAAAAGCGCCTCTCTTCCTCTTGATACACTTAAAAATTCCTGTTGATCTTTTATTTTTGTTTCCCTTCTTTGCCCAGCAGTATCTATGAAAATAAATTTTTTACCATAATATTTAACTTCCATATCTATTGAATCTCTTGTTGTACCAGGAATTGGCGAGGTAAGGACTTTTTGCTTTCCAATTAAGCTATTTAAAAGAGATGATTTTCCAACATTTGGTTTTCCTAATATAGCAATTCTTAGAATCTTCTCCTCTTGGATTTCTTCAGGTGAAATTTTTAATTCCTTTTCAATAGAAGATTTCAATTCCTCAATTCCAAGGTTATGTTCAGAAGAAACCTTAAAAATATCTTTAAAACCTAATGAAAAAATTTCGTAATAAAAATCCTGAGCACTTTTGGCGTCAATTTTATTAAAAACTAAAAAAACCTTTTTATTTTTTTTTCTTAAAATTTTACTAATTTCTTTATCAATTGGAGTCACTCCTTCTTTTCCATCTATTATAAAAATCACCAAATCTGCTTCTTCTATGGCATAAAAAACCTGATTTCTTATAAGTTCAGAAAACTCTTCTGTTCCAAAGTCAATTCCCCCCGAATCAATTAACTGCCATCCTTTAAACTGAAAGCTTATTAGATCCCTTGTCATTCCAGGAGAAGGATGGATAATTGCTTTTCTTTTACCTATTAACTTATTAAATAAGGAGGATTTGCCAACATTAGGCCTTCCAACTATTACTACATTTTTCATCTCTATTGAATAATTCTTATCATAGTTTCTTCTGGAACTCTTGAAGTAACTTTCCAAATCCCATCTATTTTCTTTATTTGATAAATGACATTTAAAACCTGGTTTGGATTATCTTCTTTTTTTTCTCTTGTTTTAAAATCATAATAAGATATAGCCCAAATTTCTTTTGTTTTTGCATAAGCATTATTTATTTGGTAAATATCTAAATATTTGATTTCAAATTCTCTCAAATAGGGCTCTATATGATAACCTTCCCCCCACATTGCAGCCATAGTTCTTTTTGTCTGGTTTATCTCATGTTCTGATGCCACAGGCCAGAGGAGAGAAGCATCGTCTTTTGAATAAGCCAAGCTTAAAAACTTAAAATACCTTATAAACATATTCCTTATTTCTTCTTTTTCTTTTTCTTTACTATTGGAACAACTTAAAAAAAATAATATTAAAAAAACTAAAAATTTTTTCATTTCTCAAAAAAGACCTGCAAAAGCACAACTGTCACATTATCAGGAGCGCCTCTTTCTAATGTTTCTTGAATTAATTTTTCTGTTGCTTTATCAAGATCTATTTCTTCCATTAAAATTTTTAAAATAACTTCTTCTGGCACAACAACATTTAATCCATCAGAGCAAAGCAAAAATTTATCTCCATTTTCCAGAGAGATATCAGCAATGTCTATTGAAATTTTTGAAGATCCACCAAGAGCACGAGTTACCACATTTTTTAATGGATGATTTTGTGCTTCTTCTGGCGTTAGATTGCCTAATCTGACTTGTTCCTGAACCCAAGAATGATCCTCTGTTAATAATTTTAATAATCCATTTTTAAATTGGTAAAGCCTTGAATCACCTACATGGGCATAAGTCATTTTTTTATCATAAAAAAGAGTTGAAACTATAGTTGTTCCCATACCAAACATAATTTTTTGTTTCTCAGCATATTTTATTATTTTCCCATTTGCATAGGACAATGCGCCTAAAAGTGTATTCCACTCAAGGGGAAAATTTTTTCTATAAGTAATTGGAAATCTTTTTAATGGCTTATCTTTTATCTGAAGAATAAATTCCTTAATAGAATTACAGGCAATGCTTGCAGCCACCTCACCTGCTTCATGCCCCCCCATACCATCAACAACAAGAAAAAGCCCCAACTCGGGATCGCATAAAAAGTTATCCTCATTTTCTTCTCTTAAAAGCCCCCTATGGGTCTTTGCAGACCACTTAATTTTTGGAATCATGTCCTTTCTAATCTCATTCTAAATAGACGAAGAGCCATTTTTTGAATTGTATCAGGTACATTTTTTTCATTTGCCAGATCCTTTAAATCTTTTTTTGTTAATCTATTTAATAAATTTAGAGTTACACCAACAGGTGTCTTTGGGTTAAAACATAAATTTTTTACAATTGGATATTTTCTTATAAATTTTCTATTATTCCCAATATACCTTAAAATATCTTCATCAATTGATCTATTTGAGGCAACAGAACAAATCTCTTGGTCTGTGATTTTTGGGCTTTTTACAACTGCTTCTCTTACAAGTTTTGAAGAATCACATATTAAAATTCCTCTTGCTTCCTGGCTTCCCTTTAAAGCCAATTGTATCTTTTCAGGCACTGTCATTTTTAAAATCTGTAAGAGGATTGATTGTTGTTCTTCTGTTTGTGGCTCTGCTGGAAGGTTAATAGTTGAAAATAATTGGTCTTCTGGAAGGTTTTCTATATGGAAAGATTCAAATAAATCAATGTATTCTTGCTCAGTAATCCCCATTTCTTTTGCTTCTTTTTCAGTTATCTGGGGAACAAACTTTGCTTTTTTTTCAAAAAACTCCTCTCTAATTTCAATTATCCTTCTTCTAACAGCAGAAGAAAGCTTTTGGTTTTCTTCGAGGGCATCTAATATTTTTGGATTTGAAAGAATTCTTGCCTGGTTTGTTATTATTATTTCTTGTATCAGTTCACTTCCTTGCCTTGCTAAAAAAATAAGTGTTGAGTCCTTTACATTTTTTGATCCTGCAATAGCAGATAATATACCATCATCTTCAATACTATAAGCTAAAATATCCAATTCATCTTGTGTACACTTTTCTTCTTTTATATAATTTAATAATAAATGCCTTGGAAATTCTAAAAGTGTTTTTCTGGAAAGAGATGAAAGCTCATTATCATCAACTGATAAAAAGGAAACAAGAATAGGCAAAATTTCTTCTTGAGAAAATGGAAGAGAACCTTTTGCTGCCAAAATCTGCATTTCCCTTGGGACTTGCCTATTTTTTATATCTTCAAGTAACTTTTCAGCTGACTTTTTTTCACTCATATTTTCTCTCCCTTATGGTATTTTAAATAAAACTGGTTGACCATCTTCTCCCAACCGCGGTTGGGGAACACCATCTTTTATAACTTGTAATGCACCAGCATCTCCAACTTTTAAAATGAAATTTTCCTTAAAATTATATTCCAATTTATCCCCTGCTCCCTTAAAACCTTCAAAAACATTTTTACCATCTATTTCAACCCTAAGCCAGCAATATCTTGTAAATAAAAGCTCTATTTTATTTAGAATATCTTTCTTCTCTTCAAAACTTTCTTTTGGCTTTTCTTGAATAATTTCTTTTTTTGTACCTTCTTCTAAAACCACACTTCTTTCTTCTTTCTTATTTTTCCTTGGAATAATAAAAAGAATTAAGAGAAAAAAAAGAAAAAAAATTCCAAGAGCCACCCAAATTATTTTTAAATTAAAAGATTTGCTTTTAACAGTTTCTACCAAAGGTTTTTCTTCGACTTTTCTTTCCTGCAAATATCTCTGCACTAATTCTTCTGGGTTTAAGCCCAAATATGAGGCATAAGTCCTTAAAAAACCTTTTATAAATACTTCTCCAGGAAGTATGTCCCATTTTCCTTCTTCAATTGCTTTCAAAAATCTTACACTTATCTTTGTCTTCTTTGCAACATCTTCCAATTCAATTTCTCTTACTTCCCTTGTTCTTTTTAAATAGTACCCGACACTTTCATTCATAATTTTTTTATCTTTTTAGAATACAACATATTTTAAATATTTTCAAGTTTTTTGAAGAATTTTATATCAATTTATCATAACTAAGTTAAATTTAAATGAT
>JBBISU010000135.1:0-6147 GCA_037441225.1 Acidobacteriota bacterium | reverse complement strand
CCTGTATCTTAAACCAATTTGCCAACATATTGACTTTTATCATATCATCTCCTTTCTAATTTAAATTATAAAAATATAAAAAACATTTGTCAATTAAATTTTTTTTAAAGAGCAATTAAAACCTTTTTTTAGTTTTTTAGCCAATTTGCTTTAAAATAAACTTATTAAAGAAAGGTAATGGTAATCCTTTGTTATTGCCCGCCATATTAATATAATAAAATCTGTTTAATTTACTTAGGTTTATAAGGGCTTGGAGCTTGTGCTTAAGCCCTTTTATTTACAGACCATGCAAGCACGACTTCTACCTTGCTGATCTGTTTTGACACGGGTCACCACAAAGGCGACCCCTACTATGCTGCTCTATTGCTCTATCTTGGCAGGAGTAAATTGGATAAAAAATTCAAATCAAATTTTATTTAAAAAGTCTAATACATCACTTATCCTTTCTCTTACCCTTTTGCATTCAGTATTTTTCCAATCTTGAAGTAATGGAATATATTCTTTCTTCCCTGATTTTTTAATTTTATCCAATAAAAGAAAAATAATCTGTCTATTTTTATCTTTTAGAAAAGACATATTGAAATGACTTGCACCACTTTTTAGCATCTCATTTAAATGTTGTAAAAGTTCCTCTGAATAAGTTTCTTTCTCTATTTCCCATCCAATTTGTGTATAAACTAAAAGTGGTAAACGATAGAAGTACTCGATTTTTAAATATCCATTTGCAATAAGCCAATCTATTTTTTGCAGAATTTCATCAATCGTTAAATCTTTAAAATACCCATAAACAGGGGTCTTATCCAATTCTAACTCTTTTATTTTCTTATCTTTTGAACCCTTTAATATCTTTGAAAGTAAAGACCTTCCCCCTATTGCAATGAGTTCATCTGCACCTCTTAAAATTGCCTTTATCTCATCAAAGGGCAGTGTTTTAGCCCTTGTAGGATTTAATGTATATTTAACTCTTTTAACTTTAGTCATACTTATGACTCCTTTGTAAGATAAAATATCTCTTTTAATTCCTTATTTGTAAGTTCTGTTAAAAATATTTCACCTTTTGAAATACTTAGATCAGCCAGTTCTTGCTTTTTCTTTAACATTTCATCTATTTTTTCTTCAAAAGTACCAATTGTTAATAATCTATGAACAATCACATTTTTCTTTTGACCAATTCTATAACTTCTATCCGTTGCTTGGGCTTCCACTGCTGGATTCCACCATAAATCATAATGTATAACATTTGTTGCCGATGTAAGGTTTAAACCAACTCCACCTGCTTTTAATGAAATAACCATTATTTGGCAATCATCTTTTTTTTGAAAATCTTCAACCATTTTGTCTCTTGCCTTTCTTGATAGTCCTCCATAAAAGAAAAAGCAATCTTTATTTAATTCCAATTTTATCATTTCCACAAGTAGAGAAGCCATTTCCTTATACTGTGTGAAGATTATAACTTTTTCTTTTAATTTTAAAATTTTTTCTATTAAATCAATGGTCTTTTCACTTTTTCCAGAAAGATGTTTTAATGGCTTGCCTTTTTTAAGGTAATGGATTGGATGGTTACAAATTTGTTTTAAGGATGTTATGAGTTTAAATATTAGTCCTTTTCTTTCTATCCCTTTGCTTTCTTCAATTCCCCTCATAATTGTATCTACGACTTCCTTATAGAGAGCTGCCTGTTCTTTTGTTAGATAGCAATATTCCTCATATATAATTTTATCTGGTAGATCAGAAATTATTTCCTTATCTGCCTTTGACCTTCTCAAAAGAAAAGGAGAGATAATCTTTTGAAATTTTTCAATTTTTTCTTTTTCCCTATATTTTTCAATTGGAATTGCAAATTTTTGCCTGAAGTCCTTTATTTTTCCTAAATATCCTTTGTTTAAAAAGTCATAAATACTCCAAAGTTCTGTTAAACGGTTCTCCACAGGCGTTCCACTCATTGCAATATATGCCTTTGCTTTTATTGATTTGACTGCTCTTGTTTGATCTGTTTCTGGATTTTTTATATTTTGTGCTTCATCAATTACAAGAAGCCCCCAATGGAAATCTTTAAATTTTTTAAGATCTTTCCTCAAAATCCCATAGGATGTAAGTACTATATCAACCCCTTTTCTTTCTAATATCCTTTCTGTGCCATGATAAATAGATACCTTTAAGGAAGGAGCAAACCTTAAAATTTCTTTATACCAGTTGCCAATAAGTGTTGTAGGACATACAACAAGCACAGGCATTTTTTCAAGATATTTTTCTTCTTTAAGTTTTAATATAAGTGCTATCACTTGTATTGTTTTTCCAAGTCCCATATCATCAGCAAGACAGGAGCCAAAACCATTTATTGTATTTTTATATAGCCATTTAAAACCCCTCTCCTGATAGTGTCTTAAGATTCCTTTTAATTCTTTTGGAACTTTTATTTCTTTTATTGACTTTATATTTTCAATGAATTTTTTTAAAGCATCATTTAATTTAAAATCAAAGCCATCCATTTCACCTAAAAATGATGCTTGTAAAATCTCCATAGAAGATTTTTTTGGAAAGGGTTTATTTAATTTTTCAATTATGGATTGAACTTCTTCTGGCTTTATAAGTAAATACTCATCTTTAAATCTTACAAGGTCCTTGGCTGATTTTACAAGTTTAAAAAATTCTTCCTTTGAAATTGACTTGTCTGAAATTGAAATTTCCCAAGAAAAATCTAAAATATTTTCTAAATCTAAATATGATATTGTATCTTTTTTTTCTTTAAAGTGTGATTTTACAGAAAGTTTTATTTCTGAAAGTTTTTTAAGTTCCTTTGGAAAAATGATTTTTATTCCTAATACATTTAAGATTCCTGATGTTTTATCTAAAACTTGAGCCATCTCATCCATTCCAATTATTACACTTTCTTTCCCTTTTTTATCCAAAATTCTTATCAATTGAGGGAAATATTCTGCGGATATTGAAATTTGTTTTGAAACTTCAGTTTTAATTATTTCCAATGGAAGTGAAAATATTTTATCTTCACCTGAAAATAATTTGGACAATGGATAAATAGGGGAAAAGGGGTCTTCTTTGTTTTGTATATCAATATTTATTTCAAAAAATTCATCCTTTAATTTATCAATTTTTATAACTGGCTGGATGGGGCTTTTTCTCATTGAAACAGTTGAAATCCAAGAAGACACTGCTTTTGCAGTTTGCATTTCTTCAAATTTATTTGCTTTGTAAATTTTTCCTTTAAAAAAGGTATTTAAAATTTTATCTTCTACATTTATATCTGAAAATTTTATTACAATATTTTTTATAATTAAAGAAATAATTTCTAAAACTCCATCTGGTTTTAAAAGAAAGCCATCTTCTCTAAATCCAAAATTTAAAGGCATAATTGATTTTAAAATTTCAATTGTTTTTTTTACCTTTTCTTCCTCAACAATTGGGAAATAATTTATAGAAAAAGAACCATTTTCTTTAAGTTCAACTTCAGGAAGAAAAAGGCAACTTTTAACCAATGAAAGAGCCACACTTGTAGCAAAATTTAAAAATCTTGAAGAAATTGAATTGTTTTCAAGGGAAATATTAAGAGGGATTTTTAAAAATAAATCAAAAACATCCTCCAAATTTAAAAGAAGCCCCTTTGCTTTTTCAATCCTTATTTTATCTTCAAAAAGAAAAGGAACATTTAAAGAGGAATTTTTCCCTTTAAAATAATTGATTTCAGGGCAGACAAAGAAATTTTTGCCCTTTTCAGAAAATTTAAGAAAAAAGTCAATATTTTTAAAGGAAATTTCTTCTTCTGTCTTTATATCTTTTATATTTTTTATAACATTTTCATAAACTTTATACAAAATTTCTTTGAAGTCACCAAATTGATAAAAAAGAGGCTTTGGCTGAAGAAGGGCAAAGAGTGAGGAAATATTTAATGGTTTAAAATTCAAATCAATTTCTTCAATATCTTCTTTTAATTTAAAATTTTTAAAATTAATAAATTCTGGTGCAGAAAATAGTTTTTCCTTTCTTTTTTCAAAAAGATTTTCAAAAGAAAAACCTGCTGCTTTTATCAATTCCTTTGTTTCCAATCCCCTTAAATTAAATAGGATGAAAGGGTCTTTGTCTATTTCATTTGAGATAATATAATAGACAGCAGCCAAATGTTTACAAGGATTTGCCCAATCAGGGCAGGAACATTTTGCAGTTATATCATTCCAACTTTCTGGTAGTAGGTTGATTTTTTCATTTTCCAGTATTTCAAGGACTTTGGAAGGCAATTTCCCTAAATTGAGTTCTGAGGCAATAGAAGGATTAGATGAAACAATATCTGTTATTTTATTTATTTCATTTTTATTAAATTCTTTTAGTTTTATACTTATATCGTATGGTTCTGCTAACCTTCCTTGAACCTTTGCAAATATTTTACTTTCTTTTATATCTATTTTTAAAACACTTCCATTCCTTGCATAGGCTCTGCCTCTTGGAAGGCGGTTTGTGTCATAATCAATCCTTTCCATTGCTTCAATCCATTTCCTTCCCCACCAGGTCTTACCAAAAGAAAAAGAAGAATTCATAAATCTAACAATAAAGCTCCTTATTTTTTAAATTATTATAACTTAAATAAAATCTTATAACAAAAAATTTTAAAATTTGTTAAAATATTTTTGATATAAAATGCTTTGTCTTTTTTATAGAGAACTCTGATGGGTTTTTTCGGTATCCCTTAAAAGAAGGTGAGATAACAATCGGCTCCCTTGAAGAAAATCAAATATTTCTTCCTTATGAAGGTGTCTCAAGAAAACATTGCAAAATTTCAAAAATTGGCAAAGAAATTACCATTTATTAATTGTAAAAATTTTTAAACTGATCTAATAATAATTATGGGAGGTATTCTTTATAAAATCAGGGATTTGACTTAATAAAGAATAAAAACTTATATTTTTTAATTATTCATAGGCTATGCAAGATTAAATTTCTATTGTGGCTTTATTTTAAAGTTTTTTATTTATATTTTTTATTTTGAAATTTATATAACTTTCTGGGATTAAATTTTCTATATATTTTATTATTTCTTTTGCTTCCTCTTTTTTGCTATTTTTTAAAAGGTTTAAAGATAAATCATAGCCAATGAAAGGAAGTTGAAATTTCATTTCAATATCTATTTTTGAAAGTTTTAAGCAGTTATAAAAATCTTCTTTAAGTTTTTCTAAATCTTTTGTTTTTTTAGTTGAAAGAAAAAAAATCCTCATAATTTCCATTCAATTCTTTCCCTTCCTCATAATCAATTCTTAAAATCCACTTTTTGACCATCTTTAAGTGATCCTTTTTTTCACTCCATTTATTTTTTGCACCTTCAAAATCTCCTTTTAAAAAACATAAAAGCCCAAGCAGGTCTTCTGCTATATAGATACAATCTTTTTCATTTATCTTTAGTTTTTCGAGGACCTCTTTTGCTTGTTCAAATTCTCCTTCAAAGATTTTTCTTAAAAAACTTTATGTAATAAATTTGCCGGGAAGATAATACAAAATATTCTGCACTAAAAAATTTTCCTTCAAATTTTTCTGCTTTTTTTATTTTTTCTTTTAAAAGAAAATAATCATAGTAAAAAAGGATTTTTAAATTTTTTCCTTTTTCTGAATCTTTTTTCTTAAAAAAAGGTGAAGTGTAAAGGTTGCCAGAGAAATCTAATACTTCAATTATTTGATTGTCAATATCTTTAATTAAAATTTCATCTTTTGATGGCGAAATTTTCACTGCATCCCATTTTTCTGGTTCAATTAGTGTATAAAACAACATTGCATTTTCTCTTAATTTTGCTTCTTGCAAAATTGATGCGCTATAAAAGGTATTCTTACCCTTACCTCTTATTGCAAATATTGCCTTTACCCTTCCAAAGATATTTGAAAAACAAGTATTTATGAGATCAGGTATCCCATCTCCAGTCAAATCCTCAAAGATTATGTTTTCATCTATATGTCCTTTATTGGAAAAAATTGTATTTATTTAATTCCCTTCCAGATATGCTAAAGTAGAGGCAGAACTATTTCTGTCTAAAAATCTAAAAAATAAATTTTTTCCTTTTATTGTTATATAAACATTATATTCTTTTATTTTTTCTTTAACCCAAGTTGCTCAATTTTATTGATTAATAGTTTTTAATAATAAAGATTTTT
>JBBISU010000134.1:0-6347 GCA_037441225.1 Acidobacteriota bacterium | reverse complement strand
CCTACAACTTGTTTTTTGAACCTTTCTTTTGCCAGTTTATAAACTTCATCAGGCAGTGGTATATATCCAACTTCCTTTGAAAAGACAGAAGCATTTGAAAGATAATATTCAATAAATTTTTTAACTTCTTCTTTTTTTGCAGAATTTTTATTTACATAAATAAAAAGAGGCCTTGAAAGAGGAGTGTATGCACCATTTTTTACATTTGTAAGGGATGGCAGAATTGGTTCCTTTCCATTATGGATTGGAACAACCTTAATTTTATCCTTATTTTCTTCATAATAAGCAACTCCAAAATAACCTAAGCCACCTTCTGTATTTGCAACCCCTATAACTAATATATTTTCATCTTCAGATGGAGTATAGTCAGTTTGAGATGTACCAGATTTTCCACAAATTGCTTCTGTAAAGTAATCAAAAGTTCCAGAATCAGCACCAGGTCCATAAAGAGATAAGGGCTTTGAAGGATATTTTTCATTTATATCCTTCCAGTTTTTAATTTTTCCTTCTGCTTCTGGGCACCAAATTTTTTTAAGTCCTCCACTGTAAAATATTTTACCCAATCATTTTTCTTATTTACAACAACAGCAAGTCCATCAAAAGCAACTGGCAATTCAATATATTCTATGCCATTTTTCTGGCGTAATTCAATTTCACTTTGCTTTATAGGTCTTGTGGCATCTGATATATCTGTTTCATCTATACAAAATTTTTTAAATCCACCATCTGTTCCAGAAATTCCAACGGTAACTTTGAAATTTTTTTCAATCTTTTGAAATTCTTCTGCAACTGCTTCTGTAATTGGATAAACTGTTGAAGAACCATCAATGTTGATTAATTTTTGTGAATAAACTGTCAAACTTAAGAGACTTAAAACTAAAATCAAAAATAATTTTTTCATCTTATCCTCCTTTCAAAATTTTGTTATAAAATCAATTTGAAATGTTTTTCTTTCATCTTCCCTATTTATTTTTAATGCCTTTGGAATAAAATAAGTGAAAGATAAATGGGAACTATCATTTACAGCATATTTAAACCAGACCTTTTGTCCCTTATAGTCAGTTCCACCTCCATTGAAATCAGAATCAGCAAAAATTGCAGGAATTGCATCAGCTTCTAATCTTCTGATATTGAAACCAAATTCAAAGGAATTTTTCTTGCCTATTTTTCCCCAGACAATACCATAAATAAATGCTTTATCATTTTCAACATCTTCGTTATTTTTTAAGTATTGAGCAGCAATATAAAAATTATTTTTTGCAATTTTAAAAGGAATAACTTCTGCTGATAAAGACAAAACTTTAAAATTATTCAGGTATTTATCATTTTCAAGAGTATTTCCCTTTGTTTTGTAGTAAGGTGAAATGCTACTCTGAGTTGCACCTTTAAAATTGTCAAAGAGCCAGTAAGAAACTCCAATTTTTAAAAATTCTTTTGAAAATTTAAGTTCAGCTCCATCCATATAAACATCCTTTGCAGAAGGATTTTCTTTAATTGGAAAATATCCACCTAAAATCTGAAAATTTTGAGGAAGCTTTAATTTTAATATTAAACCTTCTGGATTTATATCATCATCCCAACCAAGATCTGTTGTAAAAAAAGGATTTACTATCTTTCCTCCAGAAAAGGAAAAATTTTTGGAAAATTTATATTCCAAATATCCTCTGTCCAGCCAAAAATTTTTCCCAGAAAAAGCATCTGTTAAGGTTTGGTTTGTGGAGACCTGTTCACCAGAACCAGTTGCAAGGCGTAATCCAACAGATGTATTTTCATTTAAATTTACAGTAAATCCAAATCTCATTCTTATTCTAAACCTGTGCCTTTCGACTCCATCTTTTACATCTTCATATTGATACCTCAATCTTAAATCACCGGAAAACTTCATCTTTTTAACCCAACTTGGAACTTCACTATTTTCTTCTGCACTAAAAATGGAAAAAGAAAAGAGAAAAAAATAGAAAAATAAAAATACTTTAAAAAACTTCATACAACCTCCTTATATTATTTTTGAAAGGAAAACTCCTTTCATCATAATAAATTTACTTATAAAAATTTAATTTTTAATTAATGAATTGTTAATTTTTGGTTAATTTTTTAAGAGTAGAAATTTAGAGGTATTAAAACTTTACTTCGCTTTGAAAATAAAAATATTCTGCATCATCGGGTCTTCCATTTTCCTTTAAAAAATCACCTGCCCAAAAATAGCTATAGCCCAAAAGAAAATTAAAATTCTTATTCATTTTAAAATTTAAAGCAAAGTCCAATTCATCTCCAACCTTTGTAGATTGCCCTTTTGTCCCTTGAATAAAAGGTTTTCTTGAAGCAAGGTAAAGGGAATCAGCAGATGTATCAAGATTTATATTGTGATATGAAATCTCTAAATTAGCATTTTCTTGTGGGTTTAAATATATGTGAAAAGCATAATTTTTTAAGTTTTGAAGGGATGCTCTGTCCATATAACCATAAAATTTATGTCCTGTTGGGTACAAATTATCAAAAGTTTCTCTCTTATTGTCTTCCGGGTTTTTATCACCACTTCCCCAATCAAATTCAAAACCTATCCTTGGATTGAGGAAAGTATTGATATTGTAATCTAACTTAAAAACAAAAGCTTTTGCAGATATATCCTTTTCACCAAAATCTCCTCTTTGCAGTGCACCAAAAAAAAGATAATCAAAACCCCTTAAATTTTTTCCTTCAAATTGAAACCCTAAGGTAAACTCTTCCATTTCAGCACTTCCAACAGATTGTCCAAAAGAAATTGGCTTATTTGCATCCCTTAAAAATAAAAACAAATTTAAATTATGATAATTGGTAACATTTTTTGAAATCCAGGTTCCAAAAAAATTGTCTTCATCATCCCATTGATTAAACTTGCCATCTTCAATCAAAACTCATCTTAAGGAAAATAATTTAAAATTCCAATTTTTTAACAGAAAATCAAAGTTTATGCCATCAAAGGATTGAGATACATTTGACCATTTAACAGGACCTACTAATCTTTCATCTCCTAAAGCAACTTCCATCCTTCCCAAGGATATTGAAAATTTATCATTTTTTAATTCGCCATATTTGAAATAAAATTCTCTCAAATCAAAGGAATCCTCATAAAAAGCTCTGGAGCCATAAGACAATGAGCCAACCCTTGAATCTTGAAACTGGCTATGAAATTTAAAATTTTCTTTGAATTTATAGTCAAAATTAAATCTTGTCCTAAATAAATTTATTCCATCTTGATCTGCTCTTGAGCCAAAAAATTAAAATTGTCTAAATATTCAAAGCGCCATCTAATCTCACCTGAAAAAGAGAAACTTTGAGCAGAAAAAATGTTAAAATTTAAAAACAAGAAAGAAATAAAGATAAGAAAAACCATAGATCCTCCTTTTTTAATTGAATTCTTCATTTTTAATTTCTTCAGGATAAAGTGATTCGTCTTCAATTAAAGGAAAGTGGGTTTGCAAAACTATAATGGTTCCAAGGATAAAGGATAAGACAATTCCAATTTTTCCATTAAGATATAGAGGAAAAAAAATTAAAAACAAGCCAAAAATTATCAAAATATCTCCAATCTTTGCAAATTTAAACATTTTCCCTTCATCATCTGAAAGGGAACTTTTTCTTAATAAGATAAATCCTAAAAGCCAAAGAAAAACACCAGAAAAAAGCATCAAATAAAAACAATATTTTGGAATTAAAAATTTCAAAAACAATTTGTCAAAAAAAAATAAATAAATAAAGCAAGACCATAAAATCAAAATTAAAATTATGTGAAAAAGGTATGTAAAAGGTACTTTTGGTTTAGACAAGGTTAGTAGTTCTGCCTTTTGCCTTTATAACCTCTATTTGAATAATTTTTTCCAGACCTTTGATATTTTTCTCTATCCTTTTCTTCCTTCTCTTTATTCCCTATTATCAACGCTTTCCTTGAAAGCTTTACTTTTTGAGTTTCAGGGTCAATCTCAATAACTTTTACTTCAATTTCCTCACCTAATTTTACAATTTGTTTTAAATCTTCTATTCTAAAAGTTGTAAACTCTGAGATATGCAAAAGCCCATCCACCCCTGGAAGAATTTCAACAAAGAGTCCATATGGTTCTATCCTTTGAACTATCCCTTTATAAACCTTCCCAACCTCTGGAACAGCAGAGTATTGTTCAATTAAACTAATTGCCTTTTTTGCATTTTCTTCATTTGCTGAAGAAATTACAACTTTTCCATCATTTTCTATCTCAATTTCACATCCTGTTTCATCAATTATTGAGCGAATGACTTTTCCTCCTGTCCCAATGACATCACCAATCTTTTCCTTTGGAATATGAATTGTATATAATCTCGGAGCATAAGGAGATAAATTTTCTCTTGGTTTTGAAATTGTGGAATTCATTATTTCAAGAATTTTAAAGCGAGCTTCTTTTGCCTTTTGAAGTGCCTCCTCAAAGATTTCAAAAGGAATGCCAGAGATTTTTATATCCATTTGAACTGCTGTTATCCCTTTTTCTGTTCCTGCAACCTTGAAATCCATATCCCCAAAATGGTCTTCCTGTCCTGCTATATCTGTAAGAATAATACTTTTTTCACCTTCTTTTATAAGTCCTATTGCAACTCCAGCAACCGCTTTCTCAATTGGTACACCTGCATCCATTAAAGCAAGAGAACCCCCGCAAACTGTTGCCATTGAAGAAGAACCATTTGAAGATAAAATATCTGAAACAATTCTTATAGTATATGGAAAAACTTCTTCCTTTGGAAGGACTGCTTCAAGAGCTCTTCTTGCAAGATTTCCATGTCCTATTTCTCTTCTGGAAGGTGCTCTTAAAGATTTAACTTCTCCTGTGGAAAAAGGTGGGAAATTGTAATGGAGCATAAATTTTTGAGCCATTTCACCTTCAAAATCCTCAATTATTTGGGCATCCTGCTTTGTGCCCAAGGTAACAGAAGCAAGAGCTTGTGTTTCCCCCCTTGTAAATAGAGCTGAACCATGAGTCCTTGGCAGTACTCCAACTTCGCAACTTATTTCTCTTAAATCATCAAAGCCCCTTCCATCAAGGCGTTTCCCTTCATTTAAAATTAAAGACCTTATAATTTCTCTTTCTAATTCTTGTAAAGATGCCAAAACTTTTGCTTTCTCTTCTTCATTTTCAGAATTTATATCCAATAATAAGCTTTGGATATATTCATTAATTGCTTCATTTCTTTTCTTTTTTTCCTTTATTGTAAGCATTTTAGTCAGCGAATCCTTATGGACTTTCTTTATTTCTTCATAATATTCTTTACTAAATAATGGCTCAACCTTGTTTGTTAACTTTTCTTTTCCATATTTTTCTTTAATTTCATTTATTGCCTGAATTATTTTTAAAATTTCCTGATGGGCAATTTCAATTGCTTCCAAAAAAATTTTTTCTTCTAATTGTTTTGCTGAACCTTCTACCATAACAACATTTGATTTTGTTCCAACAACAACAATTTCCAAAAGTGAATTTTCTTTATCACCATTTTTAGGATTTATCAGCCAATCCGTACCATTAAAACCAACTCTTACTGCCCCTATTGTTTCTTCAATAGGAATAGGTGACAAGGCAATTGCAAGGGATGCAGCATTTATTGAAAGTATATCAGGGTCATTTTTGCCATCTGCTGAGATTACAAGGGCTGTAATTTGGGTATCCTTTCTATACCAATCCGGGAAAAGTGGTCTTATAGGTCTATCAATCAACCTTGAAGTCAAAACTTCCTTTTCTGTAGGTTTACCTTCCCTTTTAAACCATCCTCCGGGAATCTTACCTGCTGCATAGGTATATTCTCTATAATCTACTGTTAATGGAAGGAAATCAAATTGTTTATCTTCAGAATATTTTTCAAAGCATATTGTTGCAAGAACTTGTGTCTCCCCTGCCTGACATAAGCCAACGCCATCTGCTTGTTGTGCTAATTTGCCAATATAAAAGCTTAATACACTATTCCCTTTTAAGTTAACTTCATTTACTTTATTAAGATACATAAATTTTTACCTTCTAATGCCAAGTTCTTTAATTATCTTGGAGTATTTATCAAAGTCCTTTTCCTTTAAATAATTTAATAATTGTCTTCTATGACCTACTAATTTAAGAAGCCCTCTTCTGGAAGAGTGATCTTTTTTATGTATTTTTAAATGTTCATTTAAATGATTAATCCTGTTTGTCAACAAAGCAATTTGCACCTCTGGCGAACCGGTATCTTTGGTGTGCCTTTTAAATTCCTTCATAATTTCTTCCTTTTCTCTTTTTTCTAACACTTCTCAAAACTCCTTCTTTAATTTCATCGCATTAATATAACATAATTTTATTTAAAAGTCAAGCCATCAAAATTAA
>JBBISU010000133.1:0-6431 GCA_037441225.1 Acidobacteriota bacterium | reverse complement strand
TTAAAAACTAAAATCCATTTTTACTTTGAATTTTTTCCCTAAATTTTATGGAGATTAAGGATTTATTTTTTTGATAAAGGTCTTAGCAAAATTTAGTTCTTCTTCTTTTGTTTTTAATTTTCCATTTATTTTCTCAAAAAGTGTTGCTTCCAATGCTTTCCCAATCAAAGGACCAGTAGGAAAACCAGCTTCAATTAAATCCTTTCCTTTTACCTCTAATTTTATTTTTGAATATTTATTTATAAAAATTTTTATTTTTTCCTTTAAATTTTCATCATCCAAAAAAGCCATAGTCCAAAAAAGAAAAGGAGGCGGAAAGTTAATCAATGCTTTATAAATATCTTTTGGAGTTTCTGCTTTTTTCAATCTATATGAGATTACTCTCACAACTTTTTTGCAATTTACAAAAATTTCTTTTTCTTTTGTATTTAAATTTAATCTATCTGAAATTTTTAAAATTTCTTCCTCTCTTAAATTTATGGAAAGGGCAGCCAGATATAATATCTTAAAATATTTTGTATCAATCTTTTCAAACTTTGCCCAATTCTCTATCTCTTTTATCTTTTCAAAGACCTTTTCTACCTTTTGATTTAATTTTATTGAACTACTTAAAACATTTAAAAGCCCAATGTTTTCTAACTTTTGCATTGCAGAATATGGTTCCGGGAGTTCTAAAAGCATACAAAATTCTTCCCACAACCTCGAACCAGATAAATTTTCAAAAGCCCCTTGGCTTATAGCAATCCTTATTAATTTTTCTGTAATGGAAGAAATTTTAAATTTCAATTTTTCACATAGCCGAAAAGCTCTTAATGCCCTTGTGGGGTCTTCTATAAAACTTAAAGTATTTAAAACCTTTATTGTCTTATTTTTTAAATCCTGGAGTCCATTAAAATGGTCATAAAGTTTTCCAAAATTTTCTGGATTTATTGAAACAATCAGAGTATTTATTGTAAAATCCCTTCTTGATAAGTCCTGCAAAATCAAAGATGCCTCCACATCTGGAAGGGCTGCTGGTGTCTTATATCTTTCCTTTCTTGCTGTGGCAAGATCAATTTTTATTCCATCAGGGTATTGTAATATTCCTGTTAAAAATTTTAAATGGCTTTTAAACTTTGCTCCTCTTTCCTTTGAAATCTTTTCACCAACTTTTATAGCATTACCTTCAATAACAACATCAATATCTGTCATAGGTTGTCCTAAAAGCATATCCCTTACAGTTCCACCTACAATATAAGCTTTCATATTAAGTTTTTCTGAAAATCTCCCAATTTCTTTTAATTTTTCTATAATACTTTTTGGAAAATATTGCTCAATATTTCTTTTAACATCAATCATTTTTTCTTGAGGGATTTCTTTAAAGCTTATCTCCCTTTCAAGCAAACTTTTATAAAGATCCATCCTTGTAATAATTCCGCAAATTTTTTCACTTTCTTTAACTATTATAAACCTCTTTCCACCTCCTGTTAAATATGTTTTGAACTCTTCCAAGGGAGCTTTTTTATTTACAATAGGAACATCTGTATCCATAATGTCTTTTACACAAGAATTCTTTAAACCATGGGATATTGCTCTATCTATTATCTGTCTTGTAATTGCTCCCAATAGTTTTCCTTTGGAAATGACAGGCATACCATTTATATGATAATAATTCATTTTCTTTAATGCTTCTTCTATTTTTGCATTAGGTGAAATAGACCAAACAGTTGGATTTAAAATATCTTCTGCTTTTTTTAAGGATGGTAAATTTTTCTCAAGGGAAGAAATTACCTTTATCTTTGCCTGTGTAAAAGGAACCGCTTTAAGTATAGCTGAGCCGGCACCACTATGCCCACCTCCTCCCAGTTCCTTAAAAATTGGGGATAAGTTTACCTTTTCATTTCTTGACCTTCCAATTAAGTATATTTTGCCTTCTTGCTCCACAAAGCCAAAAAAAACTTCCGTTCCTAACATATCAATAAATCTGTGTATAACAAAGGCAATATCTTCAACAAAAAAAGGGAGATTTGCATAAGCAAAGGTAATTTTGAAATCTTTAATCTTTATTTCTTCTTTTGAATTATAAAATTGTTCAAAAATATTTATATGCTCTGGGGTTAGCTCTTGAATTAAAAACCTGTGGACTAAATTTAGATTTGCTCCCTTTGATAAAAGAAAAGAAGCAATTGTAAAATCCTTTTCCGTTGTCTCTTGAAAATGAAAACTTCCTGTATCTTCATAAATGCCAAGGAGTATTAGACTTGCTTCCAATGGAGAGATTTCTTTATTTTTTTTTATTAAAATTTCTGTTAAAAGAGTTGAAACAGAACCATAATTTTTTCTGAAAACTTTAGCCCAAGGGGGATAATTTTTTTCTTCTGGATGGTGATCATATATCTCTAAGGGAATTTTTTTTGATAATATTATTTCATATAATTTTCCTAATCTTTCCAGATCTTCTACATCCACAACAATGATTTTCTCAATTTCATTTCTTTCAATTTCTTTTAAAGTTATCTCTTTAATTTTGTATAAATTTAAAGATAAAAGATTTTTTAAAGCCATCTCTTGTGCACCTGGGAAGAAAATATAACATTCAGGATATAAAATATTTAAGGCAACAATGCCTCCAAAAGAATCCAAATCAGCATTTGGATGTGTTGTTATTATTTTCACACTATAACTTTAAAATATTTTTAATTTTTTTGCAATTTATTTTAAAATTGTGTATTATATTATGAATGAAGTATAAGGTTTTATCCCATGGTGAAAGCATAACGGGAAAGAAAAGAGAAAACAATGAGGACTCTTTTCTTATGCTTCAGCCATACAACTTGTTTTTGGTTGCTGATGGGATGGGAGGACATCAAGCAGGAGAAGTTGCATCTTCAATAATAAAAAAAACAATTGAAGAAAATTATGAAAATCTAAAAGATTTAGAACCAAAAAAAAGATTGGAAGAAATTGTAAGAATTTGTAATAGTAAAGTCATTGAAAGGGCACAGCAAAAAATTCATTTAAAAGGTATGGGTTCGACTTTGACATGTCTTTTAATTGAGGAAGAAATGTATTATGTGGCACATGTAGGAGATAGCAGAGCATATCTTTTCAGAGACAATAAATTAAGGCAAATAACAGAAGATCATTCTTTAATACAAGCACAAATAAAAGCAGGCTATTTAACAGAAGAACAAGGCAAGCAATCAAGATTAAAACATATATTGATGAAATCAATTGGTGGAAAAGCAGAAGTTGCACCTGATATTAAAGAAGATAAAATAAAGATTGGCGATATTTTTTTGCTTTCAACAGATGGTTTTCATGGAGAATTAGAAGAGGAAGAAATCAAAAATTTACTACTTTTGCCAGATGATTTAGATAAGAAAGTAAAAAGTATGGTAGATTTTGCAAATGAAAAAGATGGTTCTGACAACATAACAATCCTTGTTGTAAAAATTGAAGGGGAATAAAATCAAAATTTGAGGTGTTAGTAATATGATAAGAGGTAAATTTATGTTTTTCAGATTTTTTATTCTATTTTTTAGTTTAAGTATTGGTATATTTTCTTTTGAAAATCTTTACAAAGTTTCAATTACACCACAGGATTTTAAGGAAGCGCTAATTTTTTTACAAAAGGAAAATCTTGATATTGCTGGGGCAGACCATCAAAGTGGAAAAATTCAAG
The DNA here is from genome assembly GCA_037441225.1 of Acidobacteriota bacterium. Taxonomy (GTDB): domain Bacteria; phylum Acidobacteriota; class Thermoanaerobaculia; order UBA2201; family UBA2201; genus JBBFMJ01. The sequence goes on along the minus strand of JBBISU010000133.1, from coordinate 2,767 downwards.
TTATATTAAAAGAAAAAGAATTGAAAGAACTTGAAAAAATCAAAGGGTCTTTTGAAATTATTGAAGATTTAAAAAGTGCTTTAAGGGATTCTGACCTTCAAAATTACACAGATCCAGATGAAATGGAAGAATTTTTATTTAACATAGCTTCTCAATACCCTGACTTAATGGAATTAATTCTTTTAAGGAATGATTTATTTGAAGGGCATAATTTATGGGCTGTCAAAATTACAAGTTCAAAAAAAGATGAACCAAAACCAGTTTTTTTAATGGATGGTCAACACCATGCAAGAGAAGTTATGACTGCAGAAATTACAAAGGATGCCATAGAATACCTTCTTTCAAATTATGGAAAAGAGGAAAAAGTTACAAGATGGGTAGATGAGATTGAGATTTGGATTGTTCCAATTGTAAATCCAGATGGGGCTGCTTTTGTTTTTAATCAAAACCGTTGGTGGAGAAAAAACAGACATCCTTTATGCCCTGTTGATAATAACAGAAACTATCCAATAACCTGGAAAAAATGCAATGGTTCTTCAGGTGATTGTTTAGCAGAAGATTTTAGAGGAGAAGGACCTGCATCAGAACCAGAAACACAAGGCGTTGTTTCTTTAATGCACTTGCTAAGGCCCCAATTTTATTTAACTTATCATTCCTATGGGCAATATATAATTTATCCTTATGGTTGCGATTATACACCAGAAGATGATACATTTTATGAAATAGCACAAAGTTTAAATCAAATCTTAGAAGATGATAATGGAAATAAAGGAAAGTACAGAGTTGGAACTTCTTTTAATACTCTTTATGAAACTGATGGAACATCAGATGATGAGCCCTATGCAAAATATGGAGGTTTTTCTTTTACAATTGAAGTAAACTCTGATAAATCAGGGGGTTTTCAACCAAATTTTTTACAATGGAGAGATATAACTGTTCAAAGACAAAGAGTTGCTTGGGGATTCTTTTTAAATCAAATCTTGGAAGGTCCCCAAATCAGAGGAAAAGTTTATAATGCTTTTACAAAAAAACCAATTGAAGGTGTAAAATTTACTGTAAATGGAATAAACTGGAATATCTTTGAAGAAGAAAGGTTAACAGATGAAAATGGAAGATTCTTTTTTATTCCTCAAAAGAACAAAACATATACACTAATTTTTAAAAAAGATGGTTATTATGATTCTGAAATTACAGTTGAAGTTAAGGAAGGCCCAACTGAAATAAATGTGGCAATGGTAAAAATACCTTTAGGAATTGGAGGCTTTGATAAATTCAATTAAAAGGAAATAACTTAAATTTTGAGGATTGATATTTGTACTTTATTTCCTGAATGTTTTGATTATTTAAATCATAGTATAATTTATGAAGCAATAAAAAAAAATATTTTGGATATCCATCTTCATAATATAAGAGATTTTTCTTTATCTAAACACAGACAAATAGATGATTATCCCTTTGGGGGTGGAGCAGGTATGCTTTTAATGTTGGAACCTGTATTAAGAACAATAGAACATATTGAAAACATTTCAAATTTAAAGATAAAACCCTATAAAATTCTCTTTGCACCAAAAGGAAATTTGCTTAATCAAGAAAAAATAAAGGAACTAAAAGAAAAAGAATGGCTAATTTTAATTTGCCCAAGATATGAAGGGATTGACGAAAGGATTACAAAATTTATAGATGAAGAAATTTCAATTGGGGATTTTGTTTTATCTGGTGGGGATATACCTGCTCTTGTTTTAATTGAAGCAATAGCAAGACAGCTGCCTAATGTTTTAGGCAACAAAGAATCTTTAAAAGAAGAATCCTTTCAGAATTTTTTACTTGAACCACCTCAATATACAAGGCCTGAAAATTATAATGGTTTAAGGGTTCCAAGGATTTTGATTTCTGGTGATAAAAAGAAAATAGAAAAATGGAGGAAAGCTATGTCCATAAAATTGACTTTTTTAAAAAGAAAAGATTTAATTTACAAAGCAAATTTAGACGGAGAAGGTGAAAAAATTTTAAAATCTCTTGAGGAAAGATATGGAAAATAAAATCCTTAAAAGTTTTCAAATAAAGGAAAATGTAAAATTTGAAATTGTTGAAGGAGACCTTTTAAAAGAAAAGACAGAAGCAATTGTAAATGCAGCAAATTCTTACCTTGCCCATGGAGGAGGAATTGCGGCAATAATTGAAGAAAAAGCAGGGGAAGAACTCACAAAAGAAGGGGACAAAATTGTAAAAGAAAAAGGTCCAATTCCAGTGGGAGAAGCAGTAATTACAACAGCAGGGAAACTTCCTTTTAAAGGTATAATACATGCAGTAGGTCCCCGATTAGGAGAAGGAGAAGAGGAAGAAAAATTAAAGAAAGCTATAAAAGCAGTTTTAAAGATTGCCTCAGAAAAAAAATATAAATCTCTATCTTTCCCTGCAATAAGTTCAGGGATTTTTAGAGTTCCAAAAGAAATCTGTGCCAGTGCTTATTTGAAAGGAGTTTTAGAATTTTTTAAAGAAAATGAAAAAACTTCATTAAATCTTTTAAGGTTAGTCCTTTATAAAGACCCAGAAATGGCAAATTTAATAGAAAAATCTTACAAGGAATTGACAGTTTAAAATTTTTGAATTGGCATTTCCATAAAAAAGCCATAAATCTAAAATATAATTTTTTGGAAAGTAAAACTATTATTTTTCCCTTGAAATTGAAATCTAAAAAAATCAGCTTCAGGATTTATTCTATGCAAACTCCAAAATAATTAAATTTTTACTAAAAAATCAATTTTAA
>JBBISU010000132.1:0-6555 GCA_037441225.1 Acidobacteriota bacterium | reverse complement strand
TTCTTCCCAAAATCTTTAAATTTTTTTTCTAATATCTTTGCTTCCTCTTCCAATTCAATTCTTTTAATTCTTAAATTTTAATTCATTTTTCAATTTCTTTTATATCTTCAATATCCCCCATAACAACAAGGACAAAATTCTCTTTTAACGGTAAATCGTGAGGAGGATTGTAAATGAAATTATCTTTATCTTTTTCATATATTGCCAAAACAAGGACATTGTGCAACCTTGGAAGATTTAAATCCTTTAATGTCTTTCCATTTAGTTTTGAATCTTTTTTTATAACTATTTCATTTATTCTTATATTTCCAGAACCAGCACGGAGCATTTTATCCAAAAAATATGTAGCAGATGGGCGAATTAGTTCTGAGGCAAGACGCAAGCCACCAATAAAATTTGGTGATACAACAGAACTTGCTCCTGCCTTCTTCATCTTCATTACCATATTTTCATCTTGTGCCCTTGAAACAATCCTTATGTTTGGATTTAATAGTTGGGCAGACATAACAATAAATAAATTGTCTTTATCTGAAGGAAGAGCAACTATTATTCCTTTTGCCACATCAATTCCTGCTTCTTTTAGAACCTTATCTTCTGTTGCATCGCCTTCCAATATATAAACATTTTCAAGCTCACTGCATTTTTCTAAATGGTTTTTGTCTAAATCAATTACAACTACCTTTTCCTTACATTTTACTAATTCCTCTGTAATATAATAACCTGTATCACCGCTTCCACAAATAATTATATGGTTTTGTAGTTTTTCTATTTCTTTTTTCATTTTTTTCCTCCTTAAAAATCCACTAAAATGTCCTTCTACGAAATAAGCAGCTAAATTTGTTCCGGAATATAATAAAACTCCTGCACCAAATAAAACAAAAAATATTGTAAACTCCTTTGCCCATGGCACTCCTTCTAAATCCAGAACTTCTTTATAACCAACTGTTGTAATTGAAATAACTGACATATAGAGGCAGTCCTCAATTGATGCATTTCCTTTATATAAAAAATAATAACCAAAGGTTCCAAAAAGGATTGTCCCAGATATGTAAAGAGTAAATCTGTATATAGGATTTATTTGTTTCATTGTTTTATTTTACCATAGTAAATTTTTTTATAAAATTTGATTTTTATTATTTTTTATGTTAAATTTTATTTGTGATTGATTATTCTTTACAAAAAAGCAAAGGTTATACTATAAAAGGTGCATTGAACTTTGTGGAGTATCGCTTTGGGAGAGACGGTATTGAAAGGCTTAAAGAAAACTTATCTGAGGATTTTAAAAAAGAAGTTTTAAAAGGAATAGTTCCTTCTGATTGGTATCCCTTTAAATTTCAAGTGGAGATATATGAAAAAATAGACAAGACTTTTGGTAATGGGAATTTTGAATTTTGCAAAGAAATAGGTAAATACACAGCAGAATATGAAATCTCTACAATCCATAAACTTTTTATTAAAATTGGTTCACCCGATACTATTCTAAAATTTGGCTCACTTTTGTGGGGAAGATATTACAATAAAGGAAGATTAGAAATAAAATCAGAAGAAAAGTGTCGTGCAGAAGCCTATATCAAGGACTGGCATCCAATTTCAAAAGCCTTTTGCATTGATTTATATGGTTGGATGGAAAAAACATTACAACTGGCTGGGGCAGGTTCAATTTATATGAAACATTCTGAATGCTTGTTGGATGGTTTTCCCCATTGCAAATTTGAAGGAGTTTGGAAGCCAAGGAGTTGAAAACCCTTCTTTTTTTGAACCCTTATGCAAAAGGGGGGAGGTTATTTTCTACAATTTATAAACACAAAAAAGAACTGGAAGAAATTTTAGGTGATGTTGAATTTTTTGGGTCCACAAAAGAAAAAGATATTTTTAACTTAAAAAATAATTTGAAGAATGGCAAGTATAACAGAATAATTTCAGTTGGTGGTGATGGAACAAATAATTACATTTTAAACAATTATATTATTCCTTTAAATTTAGAAATTCCTTTTTGCAATTTACCAATTGGGACTGGCTCTGATTTTTGCAGGACTTTGGAAGTTCCAAGAAATGTAAAAGAAGCAGCAAAATGGATATTAAAGGCAGAAGTAGTTAATTGTGATCTTGGATTAATTGAATATAAGACAAATGGAGATAATAAAAAATCATATTTTCTAAATATTGCTTCCTTTGGTTTAAGTGGAAAAGTTGCTTCTTTGGTCAATAAATGGCATAAAAGAGGAAAAACTTCTTTTTTAAGGGCAACAATAATTACTTTACTTACATATAAACCATCATTTATGAAAATTTCAAATAAAGAAAAAATATTATTTGAAGGAAAAAATTATTTAGTTGCTTTTGCAAATGGTCAAATTTTTGGAGGTGGGATGAAGATTGCCCCTATGGCAAAATTAAACGATGGATTTTTAGATTTAATTTTAGTTAAATCTGCTTCTTTTTTTAGTTTTATAAGAGGGCTTATACTTGTATTTAAGGGGAAACATTTAAACCACCCTTCAGTAATTACATCAAAGGGGGATTATTTTGAGATTTATTTTGAAAAAGATATAAATTTTGAAATGGATGGGGAGGACAAGACAACTTCTTTTGGCAAAGTAAAGATTTTAAATAAAAAAATAAAATTGTTGTTAAACAAAGAAAAGGCACCACTAATTTAATTATAATTCAAAAAACTTGTGATAAAAAATTTTAGATAAGAGGCTTCTTTTAAAATAGTAATTTCCATATATTATTGGCATTTGACAATATGGGAATATTATAATATAATAAAATGTTATATTAAAAAAAAGAAAAGGAGGTTTTATGTTTAAAAAGAACTTTAAGCTTGTAGTTTTTTTGTTTACCTTACTTTTTTTCCTTGCTTTCTTTGCGGGGAAAAAAGAGGCAACAGGAAAAGATTTATTTAAGGAAAAATGCAGGTCCTGCCATTTTGATGGCGGAAAGGGAAAAGCAATTTCTCCTTCTGATTTAATCCAAATCCAATGGGAAAGGTTTTTTAAGGAAGAATTTGAAAAAGTTCATAAAGATTTAAAGGATCCTGTTTTGGAAAAGATTACAAAGGAAGAATTTGAAAAGATTAAAAAATTTGTATTAGAACATGCCGCAGATACTGAAAAACCAGAAACCTGCGGCTAATTAAAATAAAAAAGGAGGGTAGTATGAAAAAATTATTTCTTTTATTTTTGGTTTTAGCATTTAATTTGTTTGCAGAAGACAAAAGCATTGAAGATGAAATTTCTTCAATTAAGAAGCGCTTAAATGAAGTGGAAAAAAAGTCAATTTTGGACAAGATAAATTTTGAAGGTGAATACAGATTTGAAGCAAACTCAATAAACGGAGATATTTCATCTTACATTGATGGTTTGAAATTGCAAAATATGGTTGTATCAACTATTTTTTATTATGCTTCAACAGGACAGCTTCCACAGGGCTGGGATGATGTTTCTTCCTACATTGCAACACATTATGGCGACTGGCTTTATTTTGCATCTAACTTGACATTTGATCAATTAAAAGAATATATGTCTTCTTTTCCACCAGAGATGCAACAAGCATTGTTTTCAATGTATGTGCCATTAGCATATAAAGATGGTTATTCCTATGATAATGATATTTTTTACACAAACCTTTTAAAACTTTCCTTTAAATCAAAAGTATCTGATAGTATTGATTTTGCTGGACGCCTTTCAATGTATAAGGCATGGGGTGATTCAACAGGGGTTCAAGTCTTTAATGGTCAATCAAATTCAATTTCTGTGGATGGAAATACTACAAGAACTCCAAATAGTGATATTTTGAGGGTTGAAAGAGCATACTTTAACTGGAAGAATTTTCTTTCAAATAAAACATATTTATCAATTGGAAGAAGGCCTTCAACAGAAGGGCCACCACTCCATTTAAGGGAGGGCTCTTTGAGAGGTGGAACTCCCCTTGGATTACTTGTTGATTATCAATATGATGGTATGACTTTTGGTTGGAATATTTCAGAAAAATCAACTTTCAGGTTTTGCTATGGCGTGGGTTTTGAGGCGGGTTTTGGGCAGGCACAGCAATTGAAAAACCCTGCTGATAGGTTAAAAGATGTCCATATGGGAGGTATAAATTGGGACATTTATAAAGATGAAAATTGGTTTGTTTTAACAACAATTATGCGTGCCTTTGATGTAACTGATGGTTTTAATGGCCTGGCTGTTATGAATTTTAATCCAGTAACAGGTGAAACCTATAATGCACCAGTTGTTATGAGATATTCCCCATCGGCAAATTTGGGTGATTTGGATTTAGCTGGACTTCTTGTTATGAGAAAAGATGGACCTTTTGATTACTTTTTAAGTTATGGATATTTAAAAAGCCATCCAAAAAGTGTAACAACTCCCTTTGGTGGACTCTTTTCTGATCCCTTTGAAGAGCCAAAATCCCGTTCTGGCTATGCCATTTATGGGGGCTTGAGGTATTCTTTTAAAGATGAAAAAATTCTTTTTGGTTTAGAATATAATAAGGGTTCAAAATACTGGTTTAATTTTGGACTTGGGGCAGATGATGTTGTTGCTCCAAAGTTATCTGCAAGAGGGGATGTCTTTGAATTTTATTATTTAAACAAGATCTATAAAAATGTTATATTAAAATTGGACTGGCAGAGATATGATTATAAATACAGTGGCTCTGGCTGGCATATAGGAGCACCAAAAGAACTGGATTCTACTCCAATTTTACCCTTTCCAACTTATGATAAATTTGATATAATTTCTTTTAGTATAGTAACGAAATTTTAAAAAAAGGGGTTCAAATTTGAACCCCTTCCCAAATTTTTTGGAGGTCCAATGAAACTATTTTTGATTTTGTTAATTTCAATTAATCTTTTTTCACAGGAAGAAAAGTATTCTCACTCTGAGTACTTTGAAAATTATGAAGGGACAAAGACCTGCCTTGAATGCCATAAAAAAGAAGCAGAAAGTTTTTTTTATTCCCAGCATTATCAGTGGAAAGGGTTTGCACCTGATCTTATAAATTATAAAGGTGAAAAATTAGGGAAAATTAATGTAATAAATGATTTTTGCACAAATCCAAAGGGTTGCTGGCTTGGGATTTTTAAAAGCCAGAAAGGTATAACAATTGCAAAGGGCTGTGCAGTTTGCCATTCTGGCTTTGGCGAAATTCCTGAAGAAAAGATATCCCAAAAACAATTAGAAAACATTGATTGCCTTATATGCCATGCTTCTGGCTACAGAAGAGATGTCTATGAAGAAGATGGAAAATATGTAATAAAGCCAATATTATGGAAAAATAAAGAAGGGCTAAACTCTGTTGCAAAAAGGATATCACTTCCTCGAAGAGATATGTGCCTTCGTTGTCACGCAGGTTCAGGTGGAGGGATAAACTGGAAAAGAGGTGATATTGAGCCAATTCTTTCAAATCCACCAAGGGATTATGATGTCCATATGGGTTCTGGAATGGAATGTATTGATTGTCATAAAGGTAAAGATCACAGGATTTTAGGAAGAGGTGCTGACATTGTTTCAACAGATAGAGTAGGAGATAAATTGGACTGCACTTCCTGTCATGGCAAAAAAATGCATCCAATGGATGTATTAAATAAGCATTCAGAAAAAGTTGCTTGTGTAACCTGTCATATACCTGATTTTGCAAGAAATGATGAGACGGATATGTTTAGGGACTGGAGAAAATTGGTTTTAAACGAAGAAAATGGAAAATATGAACCGGAAATTGAGTTTCAGAAAAATGTAAAGCCAGTATATAAATGGTGGAATGGAAAAACAATAACTTCTTCAATTTTAGGTGAACCAGTTAAATTAATGAATGGAAAAGTTCAAATTATGGTTCCCGATGGGTCTATTGAGGATACAAAAAGTAAAATATATCCCTTCAAGTATCACAAAGCATATATGCCAGTAGAAGGAGAAACAAATTTTATGCTTCCAATAAGATGCGTTGATGCTTTTATAACAGGAGACATAGAAAAGGCAATCACTTCTGGAACTGAGCAATATTTTAAAAGGAAGCCAAAGAGCTTTAAATGGGTTGAAACAGAAAGGTATATGGGTATATTCCATTCAATTCCTCCAAAAGAAAAAGCCCTCGGATGTTTTGATTGTCATGGAAAAAAAGGAAAATTTGATTTTAAATCCCTTGGATATAAAGAAGATCCATTAAAAAAACTATTAGAATAATCTAAAAAAAATTAAAAAACTATTTTTTAAATTCAAAAAAGCAGTTGAATATGGAATTAAACAGAGCATCAGAGCAGCAGTCTGTTGTTCCTGTCCGTTTTCCGTGTTTTGTGTGAATTATCGTGGCAATTTGTAGGGGCTTAGGCTTTTCCCCGCCCAAATAACTAATGATCAGGCACAAAAAAATAAATTTCATTATATTATTTGTATTTTGCGGGCAACCACAAGGGTCCCCCCTACAAAAAACAAAAAAAATAAAAAATTGTAGCCGCAGGTTCTTTGGCCTGCGCAATATATTGTTTATATATGTTATTATTCGCAACCATAAAGGTTGCGGCTACATAAACAAAATATTTCTTAATGT
>JBBISU010000131.1:0-6813 GCA_037441225.1 Acidobacteriota bacterium | reverse complement strand
GTCCATGTCCGTTTTTAAAAAGGATAAGGAAAATTGACGAATTGGCGCTACTGCTTTAATTTTTAATTTTTAAAAATTATAAATTTATTTATTCTGGCGGGGACAAGCCTAAGCCCCTGCAAATTGCAACAATAATTCAAATGAAACACGGGCGACGGATAACAGAAACGGACAACGGCCTGCTGCTCCACAGCTCTGCTTTTATCTCATTTTCAACTGCATTTTTTGGGTTAAAGGATTAAATTTTTAAATTCTAAATTTTTTTTTCTTATTTTTTTTAATTTTTACTAAATTTTTTATAAATGAAATATAAATTTAAATTTTTTAAAAAATATGTTATCATTATAAATTCAAATCTAAAAAGGGAGGTTTAGATGAGATTTTTATTACTTTTTTTAATTTTATCATTTAATTTAATTGCTCAAGAGATGCCAACTAAGGTGGCAGTTATAGATGTAGATAGGATTTTTATGGAATCTGCATCAGGAAAAGAGGCATTTGCAAAGATAAAGAAGTTCAGAGATAAAAAGGTAGAAGAAGCAAAAAAATTTGAAGAAGAGCTTTCAGTTTTGGAAAAACAACTCTTGGAACAAAGGTTTACACTCTCTGAGGATAAACTTAAAGCAAAGCAAAAAGAATATGAAGACAAGCAAATTGCTTATAAAAGATTTAAAGATGATACTGAAAGAGAGATAAAGGATATGCAAGAAGAAGAATTAAAGAAAATTGAAAATAAAATCTTTCCTATAATAAATCAGATAGGAAAAGAAAAAAATTTTGCTTTAATTTTTAATAAATTTAATAGTGGACTTGTTTTTGCCGCTGATGCTGTTGATATAACAGATGAAGTTCTTTTAAGGTTTAATACACAGGTAAATCTGCCAAAGGAATAAATGTTTAATTTAAAAGAAATAGCAGAAAAGATAGGTGGAAACTTAGAAGGGGATCCTTCATTTGAAGTTAAAAGTTTAAAAACATTAAAGGAAGCAAAAGAGAAGGATTTATCATTTCTTACAAATTTAAAATATTTAAAAGAATCAGAAAGTTCTAGGGCAAAGGCAGTCCTAACCTTTGAAAATGTAAAAATTGAAGGGAAGTTTTTAATTAAACATAAAGACCCTTATTTTGCCTTATCAGTAATCATTCCATTGTTTTACCCTCCTTTAAACCTTGAAACAGATTTTCTGCCTGATACTTTTATTTCAAATAAATCAGAAATAGATGAGAAAGTTTTTATAGATAAAAATGTTTTTATTGGACCCTATTGTAAGATAAAAAAGGGAACAAAAGTATATTCCGGAGTTGTTTTAATGGGACATATTGAAATTGGTAAAAATTGTATAATTTATCCAAATGTTTCAATTTATCCAAGGGTAAAGATAGGGAGTAATGTAATAATACAAGCAGGTGCAGTAATTGGTTCTGATGGTTTTGGTTTTGCTTTTTATGAAGGAAAATATCACAAAATACCCCAAGTTGGGGGCGTATTGATTGAAGATGATGTTGAAATTGGAGCAAATACAACAATTGATTGTGGCACTTTATCTCCAACTATAATTGGAAAAGGGACAAAAATTGATAATCTGGTTCAAATTGGACATAATGTTATAATAGGGAAAAATTGTATTTTAACTGGACAGGTTGGGATTGCTGGCTCAACAGAGATAGGTGATGGCACTATGTTTGGAGGACAATCAGGTGCGGTAGGTCATATAAAAATAGGGAAAAATGTAAAGGTTTCTGCAAAATGTGGTGTTACAAAAGATGTCCCTGATGGGATGCAGGTCTCTGGTTTTCCATCTATTCCGCACAAATTATGGTTAAAAAGAGAAGCTTTAATAAATAAATTATCAAGAGGAGGAAAAGATGAAGATAGATGATATATTGAAAGCCCTTCCCCACAGATATCCTTTTTTGCTGGTAGATAGAATATTAGAAGTGGGAGAGGACTATGTAAAGGGTTTGAAAAATGTAACAATAAATGAGCCCTTTTTTCAGGGACATTTCCCATCAAAACCAATTATGCCAGGTGTCTTAATAATTGAAGCAATGGCACAGGTTGGAGGATGCCTTCTTTTAAAGGATGTTCCAAATAAGGAGCAAAAGCTTGTTTATTTTATGGGGATTGATAAAGCAAGATTTAGAAAGCCAATCATACCTGGGGATCAAATAATCTTTGATTTAAAAGTTTTGCATAAGAGATCAAATACATGCAAATTGTGGGGAGAAGCAAGGGTTGATGGGCAGCTATGTGCAGAAGCAGAACTTTTATCTGTAATGGTTGATAAGGAATGAAAATTCATAAAACAGCAATAGTATCAAAAAGTGCAAAAATTGGAGAAAATGTTGAAATTGGACCATATTGTATAGTTGGTGAAAATGTAGAGATAGAAGAAGGAACTATCCTTTATTCTTTTGTCCAAATTGAAAAATTAACAAAGATTGGGAAAAATAACAAAATTTATGGTCCCTCTCACATTGGTTTTCCACCACAAGACATTAGTTATAAACAAGAAGAAACATTTTTAGAGATAGGTGATGAAAATATTATAAGGGAATATTGCACAATCCACAGAGGGACTAAAAAAGGTGGGGGAATAACAAGGATTGGGAACAAAAACTTTTTAATGGCTTATTCCCACATTGCCCATGATTGTCAAGTTGGAAACAATATAATTTTTGCAAATTGTGGGACCCTGGCAGGTCATGTGGAAGTAGAGGATTTTTCAACAATAGGTGCTTTTTCTGCTGTTCATCAGTTTTGTAAAGTAGGGAAATATGCTTTTCTTGGTGGCTTTACTGTTGCAACTCAAGATGTTTTACCCTTTTGTAGGACAGTCGGTTCCAGACCTGCAAAAAATTATGGAATAAATGTAATTGGATTAAAGAGAATTGGCTTTTCAGATGAAAGAATTGAAAAATTGAAAAAATTGTTTAGAATTTTGTTTCAAAGCAAATTGATTTTGTCAGAAGCAATAAAAAAAGCAGAAGAAGAAATGGAAAAGGATGAAGATATTGAATATTTTTTAGAGTTTATTAAAAATTCAAAGAGAGGGGTTATTGGAAGATGATTAAAATTGGATTGATTGGGGCTGGCACTTTTGGTTTTCACCATGCAAGGGTTTTATCAAGTTTAAAGGAAATTGAATTTGTTGGGATCTTTGATAAAAACATAAAAAGAGCAGAAGAAGTTTCAAAAAAGTATGATATTCAATTTTTTAAAGAAGAAGAAGAATTGCTAAAAAAAATTGAGGCAGCAATTATTGCAGTTCCAACTATTTATCACAAAGAAGTGGCATTAAGATGTGCAGAAAGAGGAATACATTGCCTTGTAGAAAAGCCCCTTTCATCAAACATAGTAGATGGAGAGGAGATTGTAAAGACCTTTGAGGATAAAGGATTAAAGCTTGCTGTTGGGCACATAGAAAGGCATAATCCTGTTGTGAAAGCAGTTTTGAAAAATTTAAAAAGTCCAAAGTATATAACAATTGAAAGACTTGCCGTATTTACTCCAAGGAGTTTAGATGTAGATGTTATATTTGATCTAATGATCCATGATATTCAAATTGTTATGGATATTTTTAATTTAAAATTAGTTGAAATAAAGGCAGTTGGAATTCCAGTTTTATCAGATAGAATAGATATTTGCAATGCAAGATTAGAGTTTGAAGCAAAAAAGGTTGCATCAATTACTTCTTCAAGGATAAGTCAAGAAAGAGTAAGAAAGTTAAGAATCTTTGAAGAAAAAAGATATTTTTCTGTGGATTATGCTGAAAAAACAATAAAGGCATATGAATTAGTTGAAAAAAATCGGGAAAAAACTGTAGAAGAAATAAAAATTGATATAAACCAGCAAGAACCTTTGAGGGCTGAAATTGTTGATTTTATAAAAGCAATTAAGCAAGATAAAAAACCACTTGTAGATGGGGAAAAGGCAGTTTCTGCTTTAAGAGTTGCAAAAAAAATACAGGAGGCAATATGATTGGAATAATTGGTGGTTCTGGCTTATACAAAATGGCTGCTTTAAAAATAATAAAAGAAGAAAAAATTAAAACGCCTTTTGGAGATCCTTCTGATAATTTTATAATTGGTGAACTGGAAGGGAAAGAAGTTGTTTTTTTGCCAAGGCATGGTAAAAACCATACAATTTTGCCAACAGAGATAAATTTTAGAGCAAATATTTATGGAATGAAACTTTTGGGAGTAAAAAGGATAATCTCTGTTTCTGCCGTTGGGAGCTTGAAAGAAGAATTAAAGCCAAAAGAAATTGTTTTGCCAGATCAGTTTATTGATTGGACAAAACAAAGAAAATCAACTTTTTTTGGTGATGGTATTGTAGCACATACTTCTTTTTCTCATCCTATCTGTCCTGAGCTTATGGGTTTTTTGGAAGAGGCATGCAAAAAGGTAAATGCAGTTGTTCATAAAGGGGGTACTTATATTTGTATGGAAGGACCTCTCTTTTCAACCCTTGCAGAATCAAAACTTTACAGAAGTTTTGGGATTGATGTAATTGGTATGACAAATGTGCAAGAAGCAAAGCTTTCAAGGGAAGCAGAGATTTGCTACTCTACAATGGCAATGGTTACTGATTATGATTGCTGGTATGCAGAAAAGGGAGAAGTTACTGGATTGGATGTTTTAAAAGTTATTGCAGAAAATGTAAGGATGTCTCAAGATATAATTAAAGAAGCCCTTAAAATTATAGGCGATGAGGCAAAATGTAGTTGTCAGAAAGCACTTGATACAGCTGTTGTGACAAATTTAAAATATGTCCCTGATGAGACATTGAAAAAATTGGAACCAATTTTGAGGGATTTTAGAAAAAGAAATGGATTGTAATTTAAAGACATTAAAATTTATGGATAAAAAGTGAATCAAAAAGCAATTGAAGTTTTAAATTTAAAGAAAAATTTTAAAAATTATTTGATTTTTAATGGCTTGTCTTTTGATGTAGAATTTTCAAAAAAAGTTTTGATTTATGGAAAAAATGGTTCTGGGAAAACAACTCTTTTAAAAATTTTATCCTGTTTCTTATATGCTGATGAAGGAGAAATAAAGATTTTAGGTTATAAGATACCAGAAGAAGAAAAGGAAATAAAAGGAAGGGTTTTTTATGTAAGCCCTGAAGAAAGATCTTTTTATTTCCCTTTATCTGTTGAAAAGAATTTAAAATTTTATTTAAAAATATTGGAAAATTTTAATGAGGAAAGGTTGGATTTTTATATTGAGCATTTTAATTTAAAAAATTTACTAAAAAAGCCCTTTTCTGTATTATCTTCAGGTGAAAAGCAAAGGGTTGCTCTTGTGCGGGCTTTTTCTGCAAATCCAGAAATTTTTTTGTTAGATGAGCCACAAAAAAGTTTAGATACAGAAGGGCTTCTCCTTTTAAAAGAAGCAATTTTAAATTTAAAAGACAAAACCTTTCTAATAGCTTCTCCAAAAAAAGAAGAATTAGATGACTTTTATGAGGAAGAAATTAAATTATGATAAGACAGATTCTTGAAATTTTAAAAAAGGACTTCTTTTTGTCTCTTACATATAGATTTAATTTTTTCTTTCAAAGTTTTGCCTGGCTTTTTAATTTACTTTTGTGGTTTTTCTTATCAAAAATTATCCCACAAAATCAATTTAGTTCAACAAATGGTTATTTTCCTTTTGTCTTATCAGGAATTTCACTTCAATCATTATTGACTTCAATACTCTATGGAAATTCAATTAGAACAAGAGAACATATGCTTATGGGTAACCTTGAATTTTTATTAAATAATTTAAGGAAACCCTATGTTTTTCTTATATCTGGCTTAATATATGATTTTTTAAATTCCTTTTTTAGAATAACATTAATTATAATTTTTTCAAATATATTATTTTCCTTCCCTTTAAGTTCCTTTAACCCTCTTTTGTTTTTTATTTCATTGCTTTTTTCTTCTATCTCTTTTTCTGCCATTGGAAATCTTTCTTCTTCCTTTGTTTTAATTTATAGAAAGGGTGAACCCTTTTCCCATTTCTTTACTATGGTTTCTGCCTTTTTAGGTGGTGTCTTTTTTCCCCTTTCAATTTTTCCTAAATTCATTCAAAAGATTGCTTATCTCACTCCAATGGCAGAAGGTTTGATTTTGTTCAGGGCTTCTTTTTTCAAAATTGGAACTCCCTTTTCAATTTATTTATCTATTGCTTATTTTTTAATTTTTATATTTATTTTTTATACTTTAAGTTTGTACATATTTTCAAAGTCCTTCAATTATGCAAAAAGAAAAGGCACAATTTCAACCTATTGATTTAATAAAATATGGCTTAATTTTATTTTTAATTTTTGCTTTTATAGAAAAAGTCCATTCATTTCATTATAAAAGGTTATT
This sequence comes from Acidobacteriota bacterium, assembly GCA_037441225.1. Taxonomy (GTDB): domain Bacteria; phylum Acidobacteriota; class Thermoanaerobaculia; order UBA2201; family UBA2201; genus JBBFMJ01. Next base: position 451 of record JBBISU010000131.1, on the reverse strand, counting down.
TTCGCCTTCTCCTTATGGATACATAATTGGAAGGGAAGGAAAAATCCCATCAATGAAAGAAGAAAAGATAATTTTTAAGAAATCCTTTCCTTTAAATCAAAAAAGTGAATTAAGGTTCTGGTTATGGGGAAAAGATAAGGGGATTTTAAAGTTAAATGGTGAAATATTTTTTAAATGGGACAAGCAAGATATTTATTTTTTGAGAATAACCAAGCAAAAATTAAAAGAAAAGAATGAATTTGAAGTTGAAATGGAAAGCAAAACTGGTTTTTGTGCTTTCTGGCTTTCAGATATCTCTGGCTTGGGGACTGATAGAAGCTGGGAGTGCTATTTTGAGGGGAAAAAAGTAAAAACAAGGGTTTTTGGCAAGCCCCCTTATTCAGATTTTTTCCCTAAAAATAGTACTTTTAATCCATAACCTTCGCGGTTGCGAAAATAAGATAAATATAAA
>JBBISU010000130.1:0-6901 GCA_037441225.1 Acidobacteriota bacterium | reverse complement strand
AATTGCTGTAATACCAGAATATCAGGGCAAAGGAGTGGCAAAAAAATTAAATGATCTGTTCTTAGAAGAAGCAAAGAAGAGAGGTAAAAAAATAGTTACTTTAACTGTTAGGGATAAGAATAAAAGAGCAATTGCTTTTTATGAAAAGATGGGTTGGAAGGAACTTTTTAGAGAGAAGAAATCAATTTGCTATGTTAAATATCTTGAAGTTTCATAATTATTTAAGAGGAGAAATTTCTTGAAGAAATCAATTTTAATGCTTTTATCAAATAATTTTATATACGATCCAAGGGTAAAAAAAGAGGCAAAGACACTCTCAAGCAATGCTTATGATGTCTCTATTATTGCTTGGAATAGAGAAAAGGAAGAAATAAAAACTCCTGATGAAAATTATAAAGTTTATTTTTCTACCATCAGAAGTGGCACAGCAGAAGGCTTAAAAAAAATTTTTAAGATTATTCTTTTTTGGTATGATTGCATTAAGATTTCAAAAAAACTATCCTTTGACTTTGTTCATTGCCATGATTTAGATACACTCCCTGCTGGATATATTATTTCAAAAAAAAGAAAAGTTAAATTAATATACGATTCTCATGAAAGTTATCCTGATATGCTTGAGGAAAACCTGCCTACTTGGTTTGTTTTTTTTATAAGGAAGTTAGAAAAATTTCTTATTAAAAGATGCGATGGCATAATTACAGTTGGAGAAAGATTGGCAAAAGCATTAGTAGAGAAAGGCGGAAAAAATATAGTTATTGTTGGTAACTGGAAAGATAAAAAGGACTTTGATTTTTCAGAGGAAGAAATAAAAGAAATTAAAATAAAATATGGTGTTGAAAATAATAAAATTGTGATTTCATATACAGGAGGTTTGTATAAAAAGAGAAATATATTACCCTTAGTTGATGTTTTAAAGAATAAAAAAGAGTTTTATTTAATTTTGGCAGGTATGGGTTCAGAAGAAAAACTTATAGAAAAAATTACTTCAAATTATAAGCATATTTTGTTTTTAGGAAAGGTTCCCGAAGAAGATATTCCAAAAATCACAGTTATTTCAGATATTATATATTATTGTTTAAATGAAGAAAATAAAAATAGTTTTTATTCTGCCCCCAATAAATTGTTTGAAGCATTAGCAGGTGGTAAAGCACTAATTGCAACAAAAAATGTAGGTGAAATAGGTGAAATTGTTGAAAAAGAAGGACTTGGCTTTTTAGTACAAAAGCCAGAGAAAGAAGAAATTGTGAATGCCTTGAATTTTTTTGAAAATATTGAAAATTTGAAAAAATGTCAGGATAACTCTAAAAGATTATTTCAGGAAAAATACAACTGGCAAAATGCAGAAAAGATATTGTTATCTTTTTATGGAAATTTTTTAGAATCTAAAAAATTAAAATGAAAAAGATTCTAATTTTGACACAATTTTTTCCACCAGAATTTGGAGCACCTCAGACAAGGCTTTATGAGTTGGCAAAAAATCTTTTAAATTTTGGTTGGGAAATTGATGTATTGACTGCCTTTCCAAATTATCCAATAGGGAAAATATTTGATGGTTATAAAGGTAAAAAATATTTGATTGAAAATTTAGAAGGAATTAAAGTTTTAAGGACATGGATATTTCCAACTATATCTTCTAATATATTTAAAAGGCTCCTTTGGTATTTTAGTTTTACAATAAGTTCAATGTATTATGGCAAAAAAATTCTGAGCAAGCCAGATATTATTTATATGGAAAGCCCGCCACTCTTTTTAGGTTATTCTGCTTTAAATTTATCAAAATTTTGGAAAAGTCAATTTATCTTAAATTTATCAGATATCTGGCCAGAAGCCTTTGTAACCTTAGGAAAAATTAAAAAGAATTCTATTTATTATAAATTAATGAAAAAACTGGAACTAAAATTATATGAAAGGGCAGAAAAAATTACCTGTCAAACAAAGGGGATTTATGATCATATAAAGGAAATTTTTCCTCAAAAAGAAGTAAAAATCGTAACAAATGGTGTGGATATTAAAAGATTTGGAAAAAGATATTTTGATGAAAATTTAAGGAAAGAATTGGGTTGGGAAGAAAAATATGTTTTTGTTTATGCTGGTTTGTTTGGTGTATCTCAAGGTTTGGAGCAGGTGATAAAGCTTGCTGAAATACTAAAAGAAAATAATAAAATACTTTTTTCGCTAATTGGAGACGGTCCCGAAAAAGAGTATTTAGTAAATAAAGCAAGGATTTTAAAATTAAATAATGTTCAATTTTTATCCTTTAAAGAAAGGGAAATAATTCCAAAAATACTGGCATCCTCTGATGCTGCCTTAATTCCTTTGAAAGTAAATATAAAAGAAGCTGTCCCTTCAAAAATATATGAGGCAATGGCAAGTGAACTGCCAGTTATCGTTATGTCAGAAGGAGAGGCAGCTGAAATTATAAAGAAATTCAATGGAGGGATTTCAGTTCCTCCACAAAATATTGAAAAACTTGTTGAAGCAGTTTTATATCTTTACAATAATCCAGAAAAAGCTAAAGAATTTGGAAGAAATGGAAGAATGGCAGTGGAAACATATTATGATAGAGAAAAAATATCAAAAGAATTAAGTGATTTAATGAGGAGTTAGTTTATGAAGAATAATTTATTTGTCATTTCAGCTCATCCAGATGATGAGGTTTTGGGTTTAGGTGGATCCCTTGCCAAATTTATAAAGGATGGCTACAAAATAGATGTTTTGATAATGTGTGAAGCAGAAACAATGAGATATAAAAATTTAAATATTGATTTGAAAAAAATGGCAGAGAAAGCAGGAGAAATAATAGGGTTTAACTCAATTGAGTTTTTAAATTTTCCTGATCAACATCTGGATAAATTTTCTTTGGTTGAAATAATAAAACCAATAGAAGAAAAAATTTCAAAATTAAAGCCAAAAATTGTTTTTACTCATTTTTATGGAGATATAAATAAAGACCATAAAATATTGTCTGAAGCAACAATAGTTGCAACAAGGCCCTTTAAAAATAAAGTAGAAATGTTGCTTGGTTATGAGACACCCAGTTCTACTGAATGGGAATTACCTTATAAATTTTCACCAAACCTTTTTGTAGATATATCAAAAACTATAGATATTAAAATCAAAGCAATGGAGTGTTATAAAACAGAAGTAAATAATTATCCTCACCCAAGGTCAATAGAATCCTTGAATGCAAGAGCTTCTTATTGGGGCGCCTTTTGTAATATGAAATATGCAGAACCATTCTTTATTTATAGAAAATTATGGTTTTAAAAAGAATTTTTGATATATTATTTTCACTTTTTATAATTATACTCGTATCTCCAATTATGATAATTTCTGCAATATTAATAAAATTAACTTCTAAGGGACCTGCATTTTATATATCAAAAAGAGTTGGAAAAAATGGCAAAATTTTTAATTTTTATAAATTTAGAACAATGGTTCAAGAGGCAGATAAAATTGGTCCTTCTATATTTACCTTAAAAGAAGATAAAAGGATAACAAAAGTGGGGAAAATTTTGAGAAACTTAAAAGTGGATGAATTACCTCAGTTTTTTAATGTTTTAAAAGGTGATATGTCTGTTGTAGGACCAAGACCAGAGGTGCCAGAAATTGTAAATAATTATTTTGTTGAAGAGTGGGAAAAAATTTTAAAAGTTAAGCCAGGCATAATAAATTTACTCCATATTAAATATTTTCCAGACTTTACTTATTATCAAAAAGAAAAAGACAATTCCTTTGAATATTATATAAAAGAGCAACTGCCTATTAAGATAAAATATGATCTTGATTACCTAAAAAAGCAGAGTTTTTTCTTTGATTTAAAAATAATATTATCAGTCATATATTGTATAATTTTTAAAAGCTGGAGGTTTTTAAAAAAAAGATGAAAAACTATTTGGTAACTGGTGCTTTGGGATTTGCGGGATCTAAGTTAGTAAAAAAATTATTATGTTTGGACTTTAATATAATAGGTGTAGATATAAAAGAAGAATATTCAGCAAAATATAAGAATTACAAATATTATAAAGGAGATTTAAGAGATTTAAATTTTGTTGATTTTCTTTTCAAAAAGTGTGGTCCCTTTGATGGGATATTTCATTTTGCTGTTCAAAAATCTGATGACAATTTTTTGGAACAGGATTTAAGAAATATAAACGAAATGTTTGGCAATAATGTAATTTCTACTTATAATTTATTAGCAAAAGCTTCTGCACGAAGAAAAATAAAATTTATTTATGCTTCCAGCATTAGTGTTTATGGAGAAGTCAAGTATCTTCCCGTAGATGAAGAACATCCTTTAATTCCAAAAGATTTTTATGGTTTTACAAAATATTTGGGTGAAGAATGTGTAAAATATGGCTCAAAGATGGGGTATGTTCAGGGTATTATTTTGAGATATCCCGGTATGTTTGGCATAGGAAGTAATTATGGTGCCATATATTTATATACTTCTAAATGTTTAAGAAATGAAACAGTGGAAGTTTATGGAGGAGGCAAGCCAAGAAAGGATTATATATTTGTAGAAGATGTTGCAGAATCTGCATTGTTGGCTATGAGAAGTGAAATTAAGGAAGATTTTGATATCTTTAACATTAGCGGGCTTGATCCAGATAATTTGCCACCACCAACTTTGAAAGAAATAGCAGAAATGGTTATTAAGAATTTTGATAAAGGTAAGTTGATTATAAATGATAATAAACCAGCAGAACCTGTAAATATTTATTTTGATGGCTCAAAAGCAAAAAAGATTCTTGGATATAAGCCAACTCCAATTGAATTATCAATAAAGAAATATGTAAAAGAGATGAAAGAATTAAAAAGAGGAAAAAATGAATAAAAGAAAAAAATATATTTCATCAGCAAAGCCATATTTTAGTAAATCTGATGTATCTTTTATATTGAAAAATCTTCCTGAAATATTAAATAGACAGCTTACAATGGGAAAATGGGTTAATTTATTTGAAGATTGTGTAAAAGAAATGGCAGGAACAAAATATGCACTGGCAACCCATAGCTGCACCTCAGCACTTGAAATAGCTTTAAAAAGTTTAAATATTGGAAAAGGTGATGAAGTATTAGTCCCTGTTCAAACATTTATAGCAACGGCTAATGCAGTAATAAATGTGGGGGGCACCCCAGTTTTTTGTGATATAAATCCCAAAACACATTGTTTGTTACCAGAGGATGCAGAAAAAAGAATAACAAAAAAAACAAAGGCAGTAATTTTAGTTCATTATGGTGGATTAATTACCCCAGAGATTGATAAAATTGAAAATATTTGCAAAAAATATAATTTATTTTTAATAGAAGATGCAGCCCATTCGCACGGTGCATCAAAGGCAGGGAGAAAAGCAGGTTCAATAGGGGTTTTTGGCTGCTTTAGTTATTATGCCACAAAAGTATTGACATCTGGTGGGGAAGGCGGTGCTCTGACAACAAATGATGAAAATTTATTTGAAATTGCCAGGTGTTATCAATTTAGGGGACAAGATATAAAAATTGATGAAGAGCAAATTTTTGTCAGAGTTGGACACAATGTCAGGATGACAGAATTTCAAGCTTTATGTGCTGTTGTTCAGCATAAACACTTGGAAAAATTTTTAAAAAAGAGAAACATAGTAGCAAAGAAATACGATTCCTTTATAGAAGAATATATGCCTGAAGTAGAAGTGATTAAAACGCCTAAGGATACAGTATGTTCTTACTGGAAGTATACTGTAAACCTTCCAAAGGATGTATCACGAATATTGCTACAAAAAGAAATGATGGAGAAATATAAAATTGTTGTGAACTGGTCTTATTATCCACCAATTCATTTGCAGCCAGTTTTTAGAAAATTATATAAAACTTATGATGGTATGCTTCCAAATGCAGAGGATATATGTGAAAGGCATATTAACTTGCCAATGCATGTATGTTTAAATGAGAAGGATTTAGATTATATTTTGGAAAGTTTTAATAAATGTTTTAATAGCTTAAGAAATAGCAGGAATTTAAAGACAGAAGATAAAAGCTGGTATTTAAAAAGAATAAATTTATGATACTTGCCATACATCAGCCAGAGTTTTTACCATATCTTGGCTTTTTTCAAAAAGTAGCAAGGGCAGAGCATTTTGTTTTTTTAGACCATGTCCAATTTTCCAAGGGAGATATTCAAAACAGAAATTATATAAGAAATAAGGAAGGAAAAATTCTATTAACTGTTCCTGTCGAGAAAAAAGGACACCTTGATAAAGCAATGAAAGATATAAAAATTGTAAAGGATCATCCTTGGCAAAAAAAACATTTAAAAACAATATATTATGCTTATAAAGATGCGCCTTATTTTGATTATTTTTATCCAGAAATACAAAAGATATACAAAAACTCATGGGAAAATCTTGTTGACTTAAATGTCGCTTTTATTAAGTTATTTTTTAATATTTTGGATATTAAGGTTTCTATAAATTTTAGTAGTGAATTTAATATAACATCTAAAAAGACAGAAATGATAATTGATATTTGTAAAGCAGTGAGAGCAGACACATACATTTCAGGTATGGGGGCGAAGGATTATTTGGATGTAAAATTGCTAAATTCAAATGGAATAAAAAATTATTTTTGTAAATTTGTTCATCCTGAATATCCTCAAATTAATGAGCCATTCATTCCAAATTTATCAGTTATAGATTTAATTTTTAATTGTGGAGAAAATTCAAAATATTATTTGGATTTGGCAATAAAAAATTCTCCTTTGGAAGAATAATAAAATTTATTTTTTAAGAAAGGATTAATTGTGGCTTCTTCAAAAGAAATAAAATTCCATAAGCCATTTATTAGAAAGCAAGAAATTAAAGCAGTGGAAAATGTTTTAAAAAAGGGATGGCTTACAATGGGGAAAAAAACAGTTGAATTTGAAAGT
>JBBISU010000129.1:0-6977 GCA_037441225.1 Acidobacteriota bacterium | reverse complement strand
TTAGCCTGCGTAATATATTATTTGTATATATTATTATTCGCAACCATAAAGGTTGAGGCTACAATTTTTTTAATTTACTTTTTTGTGTAGGGGCGACCCTTGTGGTCGCCTGCAACATACTAATAATATAATGAAATTTATTTTTTTGTGCCTGGTCATTAGTTATTCGGGCGGGGACAAGCCTAAGCCCCTACAAATTGCCATAATAATTCAAATAAAACACGGACACAGAAAACAGACACGGAAAACGGGCTGCTGCTCTGATGCTATGCTGCGCTACTTTTTATTTGACTGGGGTTAATCATAGTTTTATTATCTAAAATTGGAAAAAAGTTAGTATTCAAAAATGAAGATATCTCATATTTTAGATTTAATTAAAAATATTTATACGATTTTCTTCTTTTTTATTTATCAAACTATATTTTCTAAAAGATTTTTGTTTTTTAAAGCTGTTTATAGATGAAAGTTCCAGTTTGGTAAAAAATAAAACTTATGAGCCAGCCCAAAATTAAAGTATAAAAAATTAAAATTACTGAATATTTCAAACCAGCTTCTTTTCTTATTATTGCAATAGTTGAAATGCAAGGGATGTATATTAAACTTATTAACATAAAGGAATAAGCAGATAATGGGTTAAAATATTGTGGAAGAGTTTCTTTTAGTGAATTTGGCGAAAAAAGGACACCAAAGGTTCCAACTACAACTTCCTTTGCCACTATTCCAAATAAAAGGGCAATTGCTGCTTGATAGAAACCAAAGCCAAGGGGCTTTAATAGAATACTTAAAAAATTGCCAATTTTTCCTGCAAGGGAATCCTTGCTTCCATACTCTACCCCTAATGGAAAGCTACTTAAAAACCAGATAATTAAAACGCCTGCCAAAATAACAGTTGATGCCTTTTTCAAAAACAATTTTGCTCTAATCCAGGAATGGATAAAAGCAGCTTTTATTGAAGGAAAATGATAAGGTGGAAGTTCCATAATTAAAGGTGCAAGGGGTTTTTTAATTAAAAATTTTTGAAAGAATTTTGTACTTATAAAAGACAAAAACATTCCAAATATATATAAACTTAAAATAACAACCCCTTCTTTTTTTGGGAAAAAAATACCAGCAAATAAAACATAAATTGGAAGGCGGGCAGAACAAGATATAAAAGGAATTATTAAAATTGTTAAAAGACGGTCCCTTTCTTCTTCCAAAATCCTTGTTCCCATAATTGCAGGTACATTACAACCAAAGCCCAAAATCATTGGCAGGATTGCTTTTCCATGAAGTCCTATTAAATGCATAAATTTATCAAATAAGAAAGAGATCCTTGCAAAATATCCAGAGTCCTCCAAGAGTGTAATTAAAAAAAACAATAGAAATATGTTTGGGAGGAAAACAAGGACAGTTCCAACTCCATTTAAAATTCCATCAACAAAAAGAGAAGATAAAATTTCTGGGAGATTAGCAAATGAAAAAATTGCTTTTATATTTTTCCCAGCAAAATCAAAGAAAAATCTTATAAATTCTCCAACTGGATTTCCAACATAAAAGACAATTAAAAATAAAATGTATAAGAAAAATAAAAATATAGGAATGCCTAATAATTTATGTGTCAAAATTAGATCTAACTGGTTTGAAAAATGGATTTTTGATTTTAAAGAGTAATCCTTTAAAATTTCATTTAGTATGCCACTTGCAAAACCATATCTTTTTTCTGAAATAATTTCACCAAAATCCCTGTATTTGAACCGAGTGCAAAAATAAAGGGCATCCTTTTCTACAATTTTTTTTAAATTTTGGGCATTTTCACCTTTTAACTTTTCCCAAAAATCCTGATCCTCTTCCAATAATTTCAAAGAAAAAAACCTTGTATTCTTAATTTCAGGATAGTTTTCTTTAAGAAAATTTTCTATTTTATTTATTATATTTTCAAAGTCCTCTCCAAAATAAGTTCTTCCCCTTGGGACTTTAAAGGAATTTGATAAAATTGCTTCCTTTATCTCTTCAATCCCTTCTTCTTTTATAGCAGCACAAGGAAAAACAGGAACCTTTAAAAGATTTTGTAGGAGTTGGATATCAATTAAAAATTCTGATTCCTTTGCTTTATCAATTTTATTTAGTACCAGTATTATAGGAATTTCCAATTCTTGTAATTGTGATATCAAATAAAGCCCTCTTTCAAGATTCAAGGCATCAATTATTACAATAAAAGCCTCTGCATCACCATTTAATATAAAATCCCTTGCAATTTTTTCATCTAAGGAATTGGCATTCAAACTCAAAATACCAGGAAGATCAACTATTTCAAATTCTTTTTCATTGTCCTCAAGAAAGCCAACCTTTTTTTCAACAGTCACACCAGGCCAGTTTCCTGTGTGTTGATGGAGTCCAGTTATGGAATTGAAAAATGTGGATTTTCCCGAGTTTGGAAGCCCTATAATCCCTATAATTTTTTTATTTCTTGTCATGGTATGCTTCTAAATAAATAGAAGAAGAGGTTGCCTCCTCCAAAATTAAATTATTTCCATCCAATTTTATAAAAATATTCTCGCCCTCTTTTTTTTCTAAAACTTCTATAATTTTTCCTGGGATTATGCCAATTTCATTTAATCTTTTTATCTGCTGTGAAGTTGCTCTTAAAAAAGAAATATAATAATTCCCTTTCTTTGCTTCTGAAAGTTTAATTGTCTCTTTTCTTATGACAAATATTTTTTCTGCTTCACTTTTTCCAATGCTTATATGTGTTCCACCAACAATTATTTCAATTGGATCACCTAAGGGCGCTTCCTTTTCTTTGAAGATTTCTTTATTTGGAAGGATTCCCAAATCCATCAATCTTTGCTTTATATTTTTAGGCGCTTCTATATTTTTTACAATTACAAGGGAATCGCTTTCAACTAAAGCCAGTGAAATTGTCTTTGGATTTACTTTTTCTTCCAAAAACTTATGCAACTCCTCTAAGGGTAATTTTTCTTTTATATATTCTAAAAAATGTATAAGGCGGTGAAAGGTCTCTTTTGAAATATAATGTTCTAAGGCACAGGCATCCTTTTCAGCTTGCTTTTCCTCAACCTTTAAACCATTGCTTAAAAAATCAAAGATAACAGAATGCTTTTGCAAAACCTCCATTGCAGCAATTTTTCCTGCTTGAGTTAGTTCAATATGCCCATAATGATGGTGAACAACAAGACCCTTGTATGCTAAATTTTTAAGTCCTGCTACAACTGTTCCTCCTTTTAAATTTAAAGCATCTGCCAAATCTTTTACTCTTACAACTTTCCCTTCTTTTGAAAGATTCCAAATTGCTTTTAAATAATTTTCAAAGGTTGGTGGTATAAAAATATTTTTCTTATCAAACATTTTTTATCCTTTCTAATTATTATAACATAATCTTATTTTAAATTATTTTTGAAGAAAGATCACTTTGGTTTTATTTGAAATAAATTAGCAAAAATAATCATTATTATTATAATTAAAATTAAGGTTAAGATTTTATAAGGTGCTGTTAATTTTGCAATAAAACTTTCCTTAGAGATTATTTCTTTTTTAATCAACCAATACTCAATAAAAAAATATAGAATCAAAACTATTAAGGTTAAAAAAACATATTCTTCTCCCCTTTTTATCAATTTAATTAGAGCTTCTATGTGGGAAGAAAAAAGAAAACCAATGCTTATCCAGATTATTGTATTTACAAATGCAGAAAGAGTATTGTAAATAAAAAAAAGTGTCCATTTTACTTTAGTAAGCCCTGCAAATAAAAGTATAGCAGGCCTTAAGCCATAAAGGTATCTTCCAAGAAAAAACAATCTAAATTTATATTTAAAAAAGAGGCGTCTTACCCATCTTTGTTTTACAGGAGAAAATATTTTTTTAACGAAAGATAAATTTAAAAGGGGACTTCCTACTTTTGCCCCTAAAAAATATATTAAATTATCAGCAATTGTAATTCCTAAGAAAGAGATGAGAAAAATTCCAAAGGGATTTAATTTAAATTTTAATATAAAATAACCTGCAAGGATTAAAACAATTTCTTCAGGAAGGGTTGGACCAAAAGCACCAAGAAAAAGCAAAAGAAAAATAAATAAATAAGGAAAGGTTGGTTCTACATTAAGAATTTCTAACATAAATATTTACATAATCAAATATTTTTTTAATATATTCCCTGCTCTCCATTTCACAGTAGACCCTTAAAAGATTTTCAGTTCCAGAAGTTCTAAATAATAGCCACCCCTTTTCATTAAAATATATCTTTACTCCATCCAGTTTTTTAACCTTTGAAACTTTAAATCCAGCAATTTCTTTTGGGGGCTTTTTAAATATATTTTCTACAAATTCTTCTGCTTTTTTAATTTCCATTTCAAAATCAATTCTATCATAATAAAGAGTACCAAAATTTTCTTTTAATTTTTCTAAAAAATATTCAATACTTTGATTTTTTTCAGATAGCATTTCAAGGATTTTTAAAAAAGAAAGGATTGCATCTCTTTCTGGAAGGGAATCTGAAAAGGCAATTCCACCACTTTCTTCACCTGCAATGAATACTTTTTTCTCAATTAAATATGGACAAAGGTATTTGAAACCAATTTTTGTTTCATAAATTTTTACATTATATTTTTTTGCAATTCTATTTAAGTAAAAAGATGATGAAAAGGTCTTTGCAATCCCTTTTTTTTCATTTTTTTCTTCCAATTTATAAAAAGTTAAAAGTGAAAAAATTATTTGGTTCCATAAAAAATTACCTTCACTTGTGATAAGTCCAATTCTATCTCCATCTCCATCTGAGGTACCTGCTATTTCATATTTATTTTTTACTACATATTTTATTGTTTCTTTTAAATTTTTTGGTATTGGCTCTGGTTGAAGCCCTCCAAAATAAGGGTCAGGATAAGAATTCAAAATGTATGTCTTTGAACTCATCTCATTGAACAATTCCTTGATTATTTCAGAGGTAGCACCATAAATTGGATCCCAAAGGATTTTACCTTTGAATTTTTTAATAATTTCCCAGTTAACATTTTTCTTCAAATAATCTATATAATTTTTTTTCAAATCAACTTCCTCAATTTTCCCTTTCATTTTACCTTTTGGCTTACCTTTATTTAAAAAACTTTTAATACCTTCATAGATTTCAGGTAGTGCAGACCCACCATACCACACCTTTATTTTAATTCCATTATAAATTGCAGGATTATGACTTGCTGTTATCATTAAACCCATTGGTAATTTAAAAAAGTAAACGCCATAACTTAATGCAGGAGTAGGGATTGGTGACTTTGAAATTAAAACATAAAAACCATAGTTTGAAAAAATTTTGCCAAGAAAATGGGCTGCCTCTTTCCCCAAAAATCTTGTATCGTATCCAATTAATATTTCTCTTTTATGAAAAGGAAAGATTTTTGGTTTTTCCTTTAAAAAATTTATTATGGAATATCCAATTTTTTCAATATTTTTAAGATTAAAATCATCACCAAGGACTGCTCTCCATCCCTCTGTTCCAAATTCAATTGTCAATTAGAACCTCTCCCTTTATCTTTGAATTATCTTTCAAGTTTACATTATATGAAACTATAGAATCTTCTATTATGCAATTCTTTCCTATTTTACAATCATCAAAAATTATGCTTTTATAAATCTTTGTTCCGGAACCAATTTTGCAATTTTTACCTAAAACAGAATATTCATCAATCTCAAAATCCTCTCTTTTTGAAAGAATTCTGTTTTTTCTTGCTTCTTTTTCCCACCTTGAAATTTTTCCTGAAATCAAATCTAATGTACATTCCTTATAACTTTCAATAGTACCAATATCTTTCCAATAACCATAATATTTATGGCAAAATAATTTAAATCCTTTTTTTATCAAATCAGGAAAAATTTCTTTTTCAATGGAACAAGGTACAGAAGGGATTTCTTTTAAAACATTCCATTCTAAGATATATAGCCCTGCATTTATCAAATTTGAAGGGGGCTTTTGAACCTTTTCGAGGAAATCCATTATTTGCCCTTTTTCATCTGTCAAGATAACACCATACCTTGAAGGATCTTCCATCTCTATAGCCATTATCGTGCCATCAGCTTTCCTTTTTTTATGTTCTTCAATTATTTTTTTTAAATCAAATTCAAATAAAACATCTCCATTTAAAACAATTGCTCCACCATTTACTTTTTCTTTTGCAAAGCCAATTGCTCCCCCAGTTCCCATTGGCTCATCTTCTTCAATTATTTCTATCTTTAAATTCTTATATTTTCCTTCAAAAATTTTTTTTAGGCTACTTGCTCTTTTCCCTAATAAAAGATAACATTTTTCTAAACCTAATTCTTCAATCAAATCCATTTGATAAAATAAAAAAGGCTTATTTACCAGAGGAATAGCTGGTTTTGGGGTTTTTAAGCTTAGGGGAAGCAATCTTTTTCCTTCCCCACCTGATAAAATAAAAACTGAAAAATCCATAGTTTATTATTTTAACTTAAAACTAAAAAGCTGTCTAATATTTTTTGTGCTTATGTGGTTACAATTTTAAAATGTCACACATAATTACTATTTTGAAATGTCTTTATTTTGCTATGCTTCTTCTTGAAAAATTTAATTTTTCAATTCTGTGGGAGCTGGGCTTGTCCCCGCCTGAAATAGATCAGTAAAATATCAGAGCAAAAGTCTGTAGTCCATATCCGTTTTCGTTGTCCGTGTTCCTGTTCAAATTATATTCAGTTAGAATATGGATTTCAACGGGGCGAGCAAGCTCACCATTTACAAGTTATTGATTTTATCTTCAGGTAGTGGCTTTAAGTGTCTTTGCCAAAAAATAAAAAAGTATCCTTGCATACAAACCTGCCAATTTGGGGATCATAGTCACGGGCGCCAAAGCGGACAAGGGCTGTTTCAGGATCATACAAACCACCTGCAAAGCCGAAGGGTTGGAAACTTGGATTTGTATCTTCTAATATATTGCCAAAAGAGTCATAATCAATCTTTTGCATAACTGCTCCAT
>JBBISU010000128.1:0-7226 GCA_037441225.1 Acidobacteriota bacterium | reverse complement strand
CTTTGATTTTGAAGGGAAAGTTGCACTTATAACAGGCGGTTCTTTAGGGATTGGAGGGAGTAAGTGGGGTCAGGTCTTGATTCTTGAATTGTTAGTGTTTCATAATTTTATCTGCCATAGCAAGGGCGCTTAGAATAGAGTTTTCAGGGGCAGTATATTATGTGACATCCAGAGCAAATGAGAAAAAGCCAATATTTTTTGATGACAAATAGAGGCTTTTGTTTCTTGAGATATTGGGGGAAGTTATAGATAGATTCCACTGGCTTTGCCTTGCTTTTTGTCTTATGGAAAACTATTGCCACTTCCTAAAGGTAGTTGAAAATCCTTCAAAGTGGAGATGGAGCAGTTATAAAGCAACAGCTGGTTTCTGCAAAAGACCTGCTTATCTTACAGTTGACTGGGTGCTGAGTCGCTTCGGAAAAGAGGAGAAGACAGCACAGAAAAGGTATAGGGAATTCATCAATGCAGGAATTAACAAGACAGATATCTGAAAAGATATTAAAGGGAAAATGGTGCTTGGAGGAGCTGGCTTTGTTAATAAATTCAAGGAATTTCTAAAAGGGAAAAGAAATTTGAAAGATATTCCAAAGATTCAAAGATTCGTTGACAGGCCGGATCTTTCTGAATTATTTACCAAAAGAATGATAAAGACAAGGGAGCAAAGAGACAACCAAGTAATTGAATCTGTCATTAAATATGGCTATGAACAATTGGCAAGATATCTAAACATTCATTATTCAACGATAAGGAAGGATAATTAAAAAGAGGAGAGAAAATTCAAGAATCAAGAACTAACCCCAATATTCGTTTAATATATTCTAAATGGAAAAAACCCGTTCCCTCACTTAAAGCTAAATCCTATGAAATTAACCAGCTTTTTAATTTGAGATTCTTTGGAGATAAATTATGATTAGACACAAAATTCTTGACAAGCGCCTTTGTAAATCTGCCTTGGATGAATGCCATACTTTTTGCAAATCTCTGAAATTGCAACTCTGTTTTTTAAATGTTCCCTTAAAATTTCTAACTTCTTCTTAAGCACTAAAACTTCTTTTAATCTTTTCTTCCATAAATTCTCCTTTCTGTATCTATTTTAGCAAATCCATTTTGTCCATTTCCATCTAAAGCACAACATTTGTCTTCCTTTTTACAATTCTTTTTCTTCTTTAAATTTTCCTTTTTTTCATTATAGTTCTAATCCTATAGTATTATTTGAAGGTTTACTTCAGCTCTTATTGAATATACTTATCCTTAAAATAACCCCGCTATATCCTTTAAACTCTAAAATTTCATCTTCTACAGAAGAACATATAACCTTCCCATTCTTATTTAAATGTAGTTTAACACAATTTTTTATTATTAAGAATAATTTTATCAAAAATTTCGTTCATTTATTTATATATAAGAAGTATTGATAAGTTGTGATGAAGAAAAGTTTCAATAAAAAATCAATTGATTATCAAGGATTATATCAAAAAAATACTAATAATATAAAAAATTTGAGAATATTTAAAGCAAGGCAATTTCATAAAATAAAGATAAAAAACAAAATGAAGCAAAGGTTTCTTTTGAAAGCTCAAATAGCATAATAAATTATATTAAAACTTCTTTAAACTTCCAGTAATTTAAAAGCTTTGAGAGTAATTTATTTGCTTCCTCTAAACCCTTTTTATTTAAATATTCAATGGCAGAATCCCTTGCCATAAGTAATATCTTTCTATCCTTTATTATATCAGCAACCTTAAATTTTGGTATCCCCCACTGCCTTGTTCCAAGAAGGTCTCCAGGCCCCCTTAAATTCAAATCAACTTCTGAGAGTTCAAAACCATCCTTTATCTTTTCAAAATTTGAAAGTCTAATCTTTCCTTCTTCAGTTAAATTATCATTATGAACAACAATACAATAAGCATTATGGGAAGACCTTCCAATCCTTCCTCTTAACTGATGTAATTGAGCAAGCCCAAACCTTTCACCAAAGTGTATAACCATAACAGTTGCATTTGGAACATCTACTCCAACTTCTACAACAGGTGTTGAAACAAGAATATTTGTATTTTTAGAATGAAACCTTGCCATTATCTCATTTTTTTCTTTCCAGTCCATCCTTCCATGGAGCATTTCTACATTATAACCACTGAAATAATATTTCACTTGATTTAAAAAATCCTCCAAAGCAGGTAATTCAAATTCTTCTGATTCTTCAATTATGGGATATATGAAAAATGCCTGCCTTCCTTCTTTTAGTTTCTTTTCAACAAATGAATAAATCTCCTTAATTTTTTCTTTACTTCTTACATAAGTTAAAATTTTTCCTCTCCCAGGTGGCATTTCTTTTATTATTGATATATCCATATCACCATATAAAGTTAAAGTCAAACTCCTTGGAATTGGAGTTGCTGTCATATAAAGAGTATGAGGAACTAATTTTTTTTCCCTTAAAATCTGTCTTTGAATTACGCCAAATTTATGCTCTTCATCAATTATACATAAACCCAGATTTGGCATCTCTACACCTTCTGAGATAAGGGCATGGGTTCCAATTAAAAAAATGGATTCTTTCTTTTTTAAAATTTCCAGTATTTCTCTTCTCTTTTTTTGCTTTGTTCCACCTGTCAATATTTCAATTTTGTAGTTAAAATTTTTTAAAATATTTTTAAACCTTTCATAATGCTGTTCTGCTAAAATGGAAGTTGGTGCCATAATTGCAACCTGCCATCCATTTTCATAAGCAATTAAGGAAGAAATCAGTGCAATTATTGTTTTTCCACAGCCCACATCTCCTTGAAGGAGGCGATACATTGGCTTTGAAGAAGATAAATCAGAAACAATTTCTTTTAAAACCTTTTTTTGATCTTCTGTTAATTTAAAAGGTAAAATTTCCTTAACCTTTCTTCTAATTTCCTCATTTATTTCAATCTTTGGTCCTTTGTACAATTCGTCCCTCATTTTTCTGTAAATTGCTAAATATAAAAAGTAAGTAAAAAATTCATCAAAAGATAAACGCTCTCTCCCATTTTCATTATTTTCAAGATCTGCTGGTTTATGAATAAAATTAAAGGAATTATAGAGAGAAATCAATTTATTCTTTTCCATTATTTCTTCTGGCAAATTATATGGTTCTTCCTCTGGCAAATTATCAATCACTTTTTGAAAAAACAAACTAATCCTTGAGGGTTTATAATCGCCAATAGATGGATAAATTGGATAAAGTTTACCTATTTTTCCACTTGGCTTTGCAACAAGTTCAAAATGGGGGTTTTCTAAGGAAATTTCTTTTCTAAATCTTAACTTTCCATAAAAGTAATATTCCTCATTTATCTTAAAGATATCTAAAAGATATGGCTGGTTATAGAAATTTATTGTAAGAAAACCTGTTTCATCAAAGACAGCAATTTTAACGATTGTTAAATTTCTATATCTTGCTCTAAAAAATTCCTTTGCAAAGACCTTCCCTTTTATACAATAATTTTTATTTGGGTATTTTAAAAAGCTTATTGGTACAACATCCCTTCTGTCTTCATATCTGAAGGGTAAATAGGTAAGCAAATCCCATATCTTTTCAATTCCTTTTTTTTTAAATTCTTCTGCTATCCTTGGACCTATTCCCTTTATATATCTTAATGGTTTATCATAAAAATTTTCCATCAAACTTCTTTTTCATAAATCATTGCAACAAGTCCAAATTGGACTTTATCTCCATTATCAACTATGTATTTTTTTCCCTTTTCCAACCTATTCCCATTTATGAATGTCCCATTATGTGTTCCAATTTCTTCTTGAATAAACAGTTTTCCCTCTTCTAAAAAGAGTTTTGCATGCCTTCTGGAAACTGATTTTTGGGGATCTAAATTTGATAAATCAATATCTGGGTAAATTTCAGTTACAGGATCTTTTCTTCCAACTAAGGTTATTCCTTCTTCTTTTATGTAAAACTTAATATCAGACCAATCAACTGATTTTAAAATGTATGGACTTGCTTTTTCTTCTTTTAAGATTTCTGAACGGGAAATTTGGTATGTTTTTCCTGCAATTTGATTTAATAATTCAGTAGTGTGTCTTAAATTCTTTGAAAGCTTCCTGAGCATCCTCACTGCTATTTCCACATTATTTTTAATCATATTATCAAAAGTTGCCTCATTTATTACAATACATTCTGTATCTTCAATGGCAACAGCTGTTGCAGTTCTTGGCATCCCTTCCAAGATTGCCATTTCACCAAAAAAATCACCTTTTTCAAGCGTTGAAAGTGTCTTTTCTTCTATGCCAATTCTCTTTTTTATTTCAACTTTCCCCTTTTGGATTACAAACATCTCAGTTCCCAAATCACCTTCTTTAAATATTATTTCACCCTTTTTAAATGTTGCAAAATCTCTTTCTTTCTGATTCCTATCACTACCAGTTACAAATTTCATACAATAATTATAACACATTCAATTTTCTAAAAAAGAAATAAAAGAACAGTGGATAAGGCAGAAATCGAAATTCCACTTGACAACTGTTTTTTTTTGTAAAATAAGCAGAAATTTTTTTTAAGGGGGTTGTATGAATTTCTTATTTTATTTATTTTTATTATACTATTCTTTTTTTAATCCTTCTTTTGAAGATCAATCAATCTTTTGGGTCTCAACAAAGGATGGAGTATTGAAATTAAACCCAGATGATTTATCCTTAAAGGAAGAATTTTTAATTGGCACTTCTTTAGACATTTCTGTTGACAACTTAAATTCTTCTTTTTGGGTTTATGATAAATTTACAATAAAGGGTTTCAATTTTGATGGAACAAAATTTGTAGAAATTTCAATTTCAAATGGGAGTGATGCTTATTTCAAGTTAAAGGCAAATAAAATAAATAACTCTGTCTTTTTTGGAAGCCATAAAAATTTATATAATTTTTCAAAGAATGGTTTCCTTCTTTTTTCATATTCTTTAAAAGATCAAATAGTAAACATTGAAATAAATGAAGGCAAAAAATATCTTTATATTGGAACAAAAAAAGAGCTTTTTTCATTAAATTTAGAGAACTTTGATTTCCAATTTAATTTTGACTTGGGGAAAAATCCAAACATTAAAGATTTTTGCTTTGACAATAAAGTAAAAAAAATAATCATTTTATTAGAAAATAAAATTTTAATTTTCAATGAAGAAGGAGAAAAGATAAAAGAAATAAACTTTTCAAGTGGTGAAAAGGTAATTTCAGATGGAGAAAATGGTTTTTGGGTTGGAAAGATAAAGGATTTATATCATTTTTCTTTTGAAGGAAATCTTATAAATTCAATAAATCTTCCAGAAAATTCTGGTAATTTAAAAAATTTAAAATTAAATGAAGAGGACTTATCTTTTTATGTTTCATCACAAAACAAGATTTATCACTTCTCAAAGGAGGGGCAAATTTTAAATTTTAAAGAATATAATGGTGAATTTTTTATTTATTCTCTGGATTTCAGCAAAAAGGAAGGAGGAATAAATCTTTCAATAATTTATCCACAAGAAGGAAGCATAATAAATAGAAAAAAGCCAGAGATAAAATTTCAATATGAATCGGCAAATGAAATTGATTTAAATACAATGGAGATTTATGCAAATGGAAATTATTTATATAAAAATTGCACAATTGATGAAAACCAAATAATTTGTACACCAGCACAGGACTTGCCAGAAGGTGATATTAAAATTGAAGCAACTGTCAAGGATATATATCAAAATTCATCAAATAAGGCAGAGGTAAATTTTAGAATAGATACAATCCCACCAATTATATCAATTACCTCACCAGAAGATTATTTTTTAACTAATATAAAAAATCAGACAATTTATGGGAACTTAAATGAGACTTCAAGTTTAAAGATGAATGGACAAGACATTCAATTAAATGAAAATCGAAATTTTCAAATAGCAGTTATTTTAAATGAAGGGGAAAATCTATTTTCCTTTGAGGCAGTTGATTCAGCAGGGAACACTTCAACAAAAATTTTGCATCTTACCTTAGATACAACTCCCCCAAGCCAAATAAATACCTATAAACTAAATATAAATTTATCAAATGGAATTATAAATATAATTGGCTATCCAGGTTGTGCAGAAGGAAATGGAACATTATTTATATTAAATAACAGGACTGGGCAAACTTTAAATTTTCAAATAGAAAGCAATGGAAGTTTTAATGCACAAATAGAAGGGCAGGAAGGAGATACTTTAACATTATGGGTAAAGGATAGGGCAGGGAATATTGGTCCTTCTGTTGAAGTAAATGTATCAGGGGGCGGGGAGATACCACCAAATCCAGAAGATGTTGCACCTCCAGTTGATCCAAATGTTGTAACAAATATATACGATGCCACTGAATTTTTATATTCGGGACCAAATCCAATTCAATATGGAGTAGAAGAAGGGACAATTGAAAGAGAAAGGGTATCAATTATAAGAGGAATTGTAAAAGATGTTCAAAATATGCCAATTTCAGGTGTTAAAATAACAGTAAAAGATCACCAGGAATATGGATGGACCTATACAAGGGAAGATGGTGAGTATGACATTGTTGTAAATGGTGGAGGGACTTTAACAATAAATTATGAAAAAGAAGGCTTTCTTCCAGTTCAAAGAATTCAAGATACATATTGGAGGGAATTTGTTTGGGCGCTAGAAGTCATAATGATAAAAAAAGATGAAAAGGTGAGCACAATAAACCTTTTGGATTCAGGAATAAAAGTTGCAGAAGGTTCAGTTGTTGAAGATGAAGATGGGAAAAGAAAAGGTGTAATATTTTTCTCAGAAGGAATACAAGCAACATTAAACTTCCCTAATGGCACAAGCCAGGAGATAAACAATTTAAATATAAGGATAACAGAATATTCAGTTGGTGAAAATGGTCCAAAGGCAATGCCAGCAGAATTGCCACCTACAAGTGGATATACCTATTGTATAGAATTATCTGCTGATGAAGTAGAAGAAAATGGTGCAAAGGATATTTCTTTTTCAAGCCCAATTCCTTTTTATGTTGAAAACTTTATTGGCTTTCCTATTGGGACAATTGTTCCTGCTGGATACTATGACTTTGAAAAAGCAGCATGGATTCCTTCTGACAATGGAAAAGTTATAAAAATCTTATCAATTGAAAATGGAATAGCAAATTTGGATTTAAATGGAAGTGGCATTCCTGCAACTGATATAGAATATCAAAATTTAGGTATAACAATAGAAGAAAGGCAAAAACTTGCTGAAAAATATAA
>JBBISU010000127.1:0-7279 GCA_037441225.1 Acidobacteriota bacterium | reverse complement strand
TTAAATATTATAGCATAAAAAATTATTTCCTTTGTGCAAGTATGAAAAAAAAGAGGGCTCTTTGTCCTTAAAAAGGTTTTATTAAAAAATGTTTTGAAGTTATAACTTATAGTAAATTAAATGATTAGATAAGTATTTATACTGAAATTGGATTTTAAGTTATTTTTTCGCTATAAATTATGTAAAATTTTTCAAATAAATTTATGTAATTTTCTTGTAAAAAATCAGGGTAAGTCCAGGGCAAAGGTGTTGGTTTCTTTTTTTTAAATATATATTCTAAATGAGCATAAACGCCTTTTCCCAAATAAATCCTGTGGCTAAAATTTTTAAAAGTTGTGATGACAACTTGAAATTTATTTAAATACCCAGGATCAATATTTATTTTTCTTTTTCCTTCTACTGAATATTTCTTTTCCAGTTCATAACTTTTTAATTTTATTTCAACTATTTTTGAAGGATCTTCAAGGATATTTTCAAATAAAATAAATTTTCTATAAAGGGGCTCTCCCATTTCTTTATAGTAATATTTAGTTATTTCAAAAGGGAAATTTTCAGATTCAAATAAGATGCTGCCCCATAAATTTTTTAATTCTAAATTAAGATTTAAAAGAATTTCTTTTTCTTTGAAGATAAAGCCAGAAAATAATATTGATTGAGTTGGTTTGGAAGGATTGCTCATTATTTTATGTATTTTATTAATGTAAAATTGTCAGGAGGAATATCTTTTAATTTACCAAGGATAAGAGGTGTCTTTGTATGAGACAAAATCTTTGCTTCCTTTGTAACTTTATCTTTTTCCCTTTCAAAAAATATAACTATTTGCTTTTGAGAAATCATAGAATCCCCTTCTTCTATATCCTTTCCCCAGATTAAGGGTTTTCCCATAATTGTCAGCAAATTATCTCCATCCCAAACGACACTTAAGGGCTTAAATTTAAAACCTTCTGGCTGGCAGAATAAGAGGGTTCCAAAAGCCCATCTTTTTAATATTAATTTATTTATTGTCTCTTTTAAAATCTGTAAATTTCCTGAAGGGATTGAAAAAAATGGCAAGTTACCATAAGAGGTAAAATAATATAAAGGTGTCCCTTTTTCACCTTTTCCAATTATGACATTTAAAGAAGTATCTGGATCTTCTAATTTAGAGGAGTGTAAAACTTTAAAAGGAATCCTTGGCGCTCTTTTATCATAAATTTCAACCCTTACTGAATACCTTTGAGTTCCATAATATTTTCCTAAAAATTCTCCATAAGGAGCTTTTTCTAAGAAAGATGTGTTTTGAGCTTCAAATGGAGGGGAAAAGGAAGGTTCTTTTGTATCTTTTAAAAAAAAGGTTTTCCATTTAAAATTTTCTAAGGAATTTTCAGAGATATAATAATAAATCATCTCTGGTTCAAAAGTAAACCATAAAAATTTTAATATATATGGAAATTCACTATAACTTAAAATATTTTCTTTTGGGATGTTTTTAGAGATTATATTCTTATAATTTGAAAAATAAATTTCTTTTTTATCTTTTTTTGCTTTCAAAACTGCTTCAAGATTTATATTATGTTCTTCTTCTAAAAATATAGGTCCCTTTAATAATTTATCACCTTCTCTAAAAAAAAGAAGGGCTTCTTCTAACTCAATTTCAGGTGGTTTTTCTTTTTCTTTGTAATAATATAAAAAAATTCCAATTACCAAAAATAATAAAAACAGGATTATGTAAAAAAACCAATTTTTATCTCGCAGTGATAGTTTCTCCATAAATTATATTTTTAAAATTTTCTTTAAAAAAATTATAAAGAGAAATTATTTGTTTATTTTCTCCTGATTTCCAATTGAAATCGGAAAAAGAATAATCTTTTCCTTGAAAGTTTGAAAAAGTTATTTCATAGCAAAAAGGTTTTTCTGCCTTTGGCTCACATTTTAAAAATATAGATCTTATATTATCAATTCTAAAAGAAAAACTTGAAGAAGGGTCTTTTATATCAAGCCATTCAACCCTTTCTTCCCTTATAGCAATCGTTCCAATTCTGTCTTTTTTTAAAAATCCCTTTTTTAGTACTAATGTTTTAAATTCTTTTGGAAACACATTTTCTTTTTTTTCTTCTAATTGAAAGCTCTGGAATTGAAGCAGTTTTTTTATAACATTTTCAGGGACATTTTTTTCTTTTAATAAAATAAGGTCTTCTGCACTAATTTGGTATTTCTTTTTATAATTTTCAACATAGTCAATCATTATTTCTTCTGATACACCTGCTGAATTTAATTTTAATAGTTCCTGGATAATTTCTTTTTCCTTAATATTTTCATTTTGAAAAAGAAGTTGTTGGAAAAAAAATAATAAAAAATATATCATAGAACCTCCTACTTTATATTATAATACAAATTTAGGCAAAATTTAGAAAAATAATCTTTTAAATTCTCAAAATAAAACTTATCTCCAATCAGGCATGTAAAAGCAAATAACTTTTGGCTCTGTCATTTCCTGTAAAGCAAATTTAATCCCTTCTCTCCCAAGTCCTGAGTATTTTACGCCTCCAAAGGGCATTGAATCAAGGCGATAGTCAGTTGAATCATTTATCATAACACCACCACATTCAAGTTTGTAAGCAGCTTTGAAAGCAAGGTTTAAATCATTTGTAAAAATTGCTGTATGTAAACCGAAGGGAAGAGAATTTGATTTTTCAATTGCTTCGTCTAAATTATTTACAGGATATAAATTAACTGTTGGCCCAAAGACCTCTTCTTTGTGTATTTTAGCATTTTCCGGTACATCAATTAAAACTGTTGGATATAAAATAGCCCCTTCTCTTTTTCCTCCGCACAAGACTTTTGCCCCCATTTTTTTTGCTTCTTCAACCCATTCTTCAAGTCGTTTTGCTTCTCCTTCTGTAATCATAGGACCCATATCGCAGTCCTCTTCAAGTTTTGGTCCAACTTTATATTTTTTTGTCCTCTCAACAAATTTTTCAGTAAACTCTTTAAAAATCTCCTTTTCAATATAAATCCTTTGAACTCCAATACAATTTTGTCCAGCTGCCCAGAATGCACCAGATACACAGGACTCAACTGCCATCTCTAAGTCACAATCTTTTAAAACAATGACTGGTGAGTTTGAACCAAGCTCCATACCAATCTTTTTAATACCAGCAAGGGATGCAATCCTTTTTCCAGCTTCCAAACCACCTGTAAAAGAAACCATCCTTATCCTTTCATCTTTAACTAAAATATCTCCAATCTTTGAACCATAACCAGTTATTATATTTAATGCCTTTGGTGGAAGCCCTGCTTTTAATAATGCTTCTCCTAATTTTAAAGCAGAAAGAGGTGTAACTGTTGCTGGCTTAAGTATTACAGCATTTCCAGCAGCAAAGGCAGGTCCTAATTTATGGGCAACTAAATTTAATGGATCATTAAAAGGTGTAATTGCAAGGACAATTCCAATTGGAAACCTGTAATAATAGCCAATCCTTTTTTCACCACCAGGGAAAGAATCAAAAGGAATTGTTTCACCTAATATTCTTTTTGCTTCTTCTGCTGAAACAGTTAAAGTGTTTACACATCTATTTGCTTCTTTTCTTGCTTCTTTTATTGTTTTTGAACCTTCAAGGGCAATTGTCCTTGCAAAGTCCTCCAAATTTTCCTTTACAATTTGTGCAGTTTTGTAAAGGATTTGTGCCCTTTCATAAACAGTTAAACTTGAAATTTCTTTAAAACCTTCTTCTGCTGCCTTTATTCCAATTTCTACATCATCTACTTCACCTTCCGGGACAGTATCAATCAAATGGTTATCATAAGGATCCCTTACTTCAATCTTATTTTTTCTGTCTTGCCATTCTCCATTTAATAAAAACTTCATAGAAACCTCCTTTTTTTCATATAATATATTCTAAATCTCAAAATATGTCAAAAGATTTTTAAAATCTAAACATAATTATTTATTTTGAGGTATAATATTTGAATATGGGAGGTCCTATGAAAAAATTTTATTTTTTATTTTTTTTATTCTTTTCCTCTATTGTATTTTCACAAAACTTACAATTTGGAGGTGCCATAGGAATTGGGAATTCTGTTTTGCGTCCCCATGATGAAGAAAAAAGGGATTTGAAATCCTTAGGAATTTATCTTTTTACAAACCTTGAAGAAGACACACTTCTTCAATTAAGGGCAGGTAAAATTGAAACAAGACGCGAAAAAGAAGATTATAGATTTGACTTAAATTACTATTCTTTAACTATTTCATATTTATTTGATACCCAAATTGGTGATGCTGGCTTTTTTGGAGGGATTTCATATTATAAAGGGGAAAATGAAAAAACATTAATATTGGATGAAAACCAAGTAGTACAAAAAATTGATGTGGATAAAATTGGAGCAATGGCTGGGCTTGAAACATATATACCTATCACAAAGAGGACCTCAATTTATTTAAATGCTGAACTCCATTACATTCCAATTGAGGATGCTGTTTTTGCTTTTAACATTCAAGGTGGAATTTTAATAAAATTTTAGGAGGAATAATGAAAAAATTTTTTTCAATACTTTTATTTTTATCAATAAATGTTTTTGCAATTTTCAGATCAGGAGATGTTGTTTTTATTCCTGCTGTTGCTTATGAAGCAGAGGGCGCAAATGATGCTCTTTGGAACACTGATCTCTATATAACAAATCCTTCTGGTTCTCCCTTATTTATTACCTTAGAATTTCTTCCATCTGGGATGGAAGGAAGAACAGAGGAAACAAGGATTTATAAACAATTAAATGAACCATTGCTTGAGCATCAAACAATGATTATCCCTGATGTAATAAAAACAAATTTTGGAGATGTTGTTTTACCAAATACAAGTGGTGCTTTAATAATTTATGGAAAAGATCCACAAGGGAAAGCAAAATCACTTATTGCCACTTCAAGAACCTTTACCTATGTTGATAAAGAAGACCCATCAAAAGGAACATATAGCCAATCTATCCCAGGTATTCCCTGGTATTATTATATTGACCCTGTTTATAAGGACTACAATTTAGATCAGCACTGGCTTTATGGTCTCACTCAAAATGAAAATGTCCATACAAATGTTGGTTTCGTAAGTGGAAGTTCAACTAAAACTATGGATATTGGTTTAGAATTATATGATAAAGGTGGAAATCTTGTAGGGGAGAAAAAAATTATAAAAGGTTTAGGTCCCTTAGGGCATTTTCAAATAAATTATTTTTTACTTCAAGAGTATGGCTTAACAGATGCGGATGGCTATTCATTAAAAATTACAATTGAAGATTATAGCCCAAAGGATTCTTATGGTACCCCTGCCCTTTATGTTTATGGCTCAAAGGTATTTCATGGAACAAATGACCCAATTTACATAGAGGCAACTTATCCCGTTGATTTAAATTACAACTGCGTTTGGCCCTAAAAAATATTACTTGACAAAAAATATTTTTTTTTATATAATTTTTTAAACGAAATTTTGGGAGGTAATTATGAAAAATTTTTTGTACCTTTTTTTCTTTCTTTATAGTTTTTGCCTTTTTCCTTCAGAAAGATATTTAATATTTCCTCCTGCAAATCAGACACCACAACAATTTGCAAATCAGTATAAGGTCAATGTTCTTGAATATTATGAAAAGGCAATTCTTACTGATTATCTTTCAACATCTGTCAAAGATTCAAAAGCAACAATTAAACAACTTCCTCAATGGGATATAATAAGAATACATGAAAGTTTTTCTGTTTCTGGTAAAGCATCACTTTATTCAATACCAAAGGAAGGTTTGTATCTTTTCCATTTCAAAGGACCATTGAAAGCAGAATGGGTTGCAAGTGTAAAAAATCTTCCTGATACGGTCGTTACTCATTATATTCCCCATTTTTCAATTCTTGCTTATGTAGGAAAGCCCGTATCATCTCTTCAAAATTTAAAAGGAGTTGATTGGGTTGGAGAATTTCTACCTGACTGGCGCCTTTCGCCCCATATTAAGAAAGCAGAAAAGTATATAGAAGGAAATGCAAATTTAATAATTGCAAATGGTAAAGGTGTTGAAAATACTTTACAAAAATTACAAGAATATGGATTAAAGTTTAAATTGCCTTCCAAGTTATATTCACCTTACTTTGTTTTAAAGATTTTTGGAAAAAGAGAAGTGGCAGAAAAAGTAGCAGCACTGGATCACATAATATATGCAGAACCAGATTTGCCAAAAAAGTTATTAGACGAAGTACAAGATCAAATAGTGGCAGGAAACCATAATGGGAGTGTCCCAAATGGACCTGGGTATAAGGCGTGGCTTTCATCAGTTGGATTGGGTGATTTAAGTTCAGTAATAGTAGATGTAGCAGATGATGGATGGGATACAGGGAATACAACAGTGGGTCAACACCACCCTGATTTTGATACAGAAGATGGTTCACAATGCAGGGTAATTTATCAGGTAGACCTCTGTGGAGATGGAAACCATGGAGTTGGAGGACATGGAACAATAAACCAAGCA
Source organism: Acidobacteriota bacterium (assembly GCA_037441225.1). Classification (GTDB taxonomy): domain Bacteria; phylum Acidobacteriota; class Thermoanaerobaculia; order UBA2201; family UBA2201; genus JBBFMJ01. The sequence continues at coordinate 805 of JBBISU010000127.1, read as the reverse complement.
ATTGTCTTAGGTGATGGAGCTGGGACAGGAATGCTTGATCCAAATAACTTTTTTTATGGTACTGGTGTTGCACCAACAGCAAGGGGTGGACAGACAAAGGTTTTCAGCGATAGTGGTTCCTTTTGTCCATCAACAATGGTTGAAATAACATCATCATCAAAGGCACAAGGTGCAGTTATAACTTCAAATTCCTGGGGTGCATCAACTTATGGTGGTTATAGTTCTGATTCAGCAGAATATGATGCCCTGGTAAGGGATGCAAATAATGATTCTGGCGATGGACTTCAACAATTTATTGTAGTATTTGCAGCAGGGAATGATGGTCCAAGCGAGGGTATGGTTGGTGCCCCAGGGACTGCTAAGAATGTAATAACCTCTGGTGCATCTGAAAATGTAAGGGAGCCGGGACAAAATGATGGATGTAGTGATTTTAATGCAGATGATTGCAATGATATAACAGATTTTTCATCACCAGGTCCTTGTGAAGATGGTAGGATAAAGCCAGATGCAATGGCACCAGGGAACCATATACAAGGTGCTGCATCTCAATATTCTGGTTTTGATGGTTCTTCTGTATGTGGAGGTCCAAGCAATGATTTTAGTCCTCCTCCTGATGATGCTTACTGGCCAGAAGGGCAAACATATTACACCTGGTCATCAGGGACAAGCCATTCAACACCAGCAATGGCAGGAGCAGCAGCCCTTATATATAAATGGTATGAAAATCAAACAACCACCCCACCTTCGCCTGCAATGACAAAAGCAATTATGCTTGGAACTGCAGATGATATGTATGGAGGAGAAG
>JBBISU010000126.1:0-7324 GCA_037441225.1 Acidobacteriota bacterium | reverse complement strand
AATCTTTATTATTAAAAACTATTAATCAATAAAATTGAGCAACTTGGGTTAAGGAATTGCATGATGTGGAAGCAGAAAAACTTGGAATCAGAATTGAAATAATTTCTGACTCATGTATAGATAGAGTGGAAATTGATCCAAAGGGAATATACAGATGTCTGGTGAATCTTGTTGGAAATGCAATTGATGCTTGTTCTGAAAATAATGGAAAAATAACTATTGAATCAAGATATTATGATGACAAATATTTTTTTATAAATGTAACAGATTCCGGTCAAGGCATGGATTAAAAAACACTTCAAAATCTTTTTACTAAATTTTTTAGCACAAAGGGATCCAAAGGAACTGGATTGGGGCTTCCTGTGACAAATAAAATAATAAAAGAACACAAGGAAGATATACAAGTTGAATCCACAGTTAGAAAAGGAACAACTTTTAAAATTAAACTCCCATTATTTCAAGAAAGAAAATAAACGAAAAAAGGAGGGAATAATATGGGTAAAAGAATTTTAGTTGTAGACGATGATTTGGACAACATTAATTATTTGAAGACAGTTCTTGAAGACAATGGCTATGAAGTGGTTTATGCTGAAAATGGTGATGAAGGACTTGAAAAGGCAAAAGAGTTTAAACCCAGTTTAATTCTTCTGGATCTTATGATGCCAAAGAAAAGTGGAACTGACTTTTTGAATGAAATAAAACAAGATGAAGAAATGAGAAATATTCCAATTGTAGTTCAATCTGGTGCCAGCAAACAAACAGGGGTACAGATGAAAGAATATTTAAAAAGCCAACCATTTAAAGATGCAAAAAGAAAAGCACTTGGAAAAGATTTAGATATAACACCACAACCATATTTAGAAAAACCAATAGACCCAACTGAGCTCATAGAAACAATTAAAAAATTTATTGGTTGAAAAATAAAAGAATAAATTTATCTATTGATTGATTTTTAAATAAAAATCTGTTAAATTAAAATTGTGGAAGAAATTGTTAAAACAGTTCAAAATCTTGAACCCTTTTTAAAAAGAACTAAAAAATCAATAACTTATGAAATAACTTTGCACTTTTCTGATATTTTAAAAAGGATTTTAAATTTAATGCAAATCTTTGTCCCTTCAGAAGCAGGTTCTATATTATTAGATGATCCAATTAAAAAGCTTGAAAATCCCTTAAAAAATAAATTAACTTTTGTTTGTGCTTATGGAAGCAATTCTGAAAAATTATTAGGTAAAAAACTATCTTTGAAAAAAGGAATTGCTTCTTATGTTTATAAAACAGAAAAACCTTACCTTTCAAATTCTCCTGAAAAAGATCCAAGTTTTGATCCTTCCTGGGACATCATTTCTAATTTTAAAACAAAATCAATTTTGGCTGTGCCAATAAAAATTGAAAAAAGTATAATTGGTGTAATAGAATTACTAAATAAAAAAAATAAAAAGGGTTTCAATAAAAAGGATTTAAAAGTTGTTCAACATTTGGCTGATTATACCGGACTTGCAATCCATAGTTTCCTTGATGCAAAAAGGGTCTCTGAATTTGCAATAACTGATGAACTTTCAACATTATATAATGACAGATATTTTCATAAAAAATTAATAGAATATATTAAGGAAGCAAGAGAAAAGAGTGAAGAATTATCATTAATTTTTATTGATTTAGATAATTTTAAATCAGTAAATGATAAATATGGGCATCTGGCTGGAAGTCAAGCATTAAGAGAAGTTGGAATTTTATTAAGAGCAACAGTTAATTTGGACGGCTCAATTCTTGCAAGGTACGGAGGGGATGAGTTTGTATTGCTTCTGCCAGGCATTGGATATGAAAAAGCAAAAAAAATCTCAGAAAAAATAAAAGAAGCAATAAAAAATCATACTTTTCTTTCAAAAAGTTTAGGATTTTTAATTCCAATATTAAATTTGAAAGGCATAATTGGTGCCTCTTTTGGAATTGCATCTTTAAAGGAAGATATTAAAAAAGAACTCCCAATAGAAGAACAAAAAGATTTACTAATTCGTTTGGCAGATATGAGGATGTATAAAGTTAAAAAAGTTAAAAAAATGTGATCCAGATCACATTTTTTACTTTAAAAAGATATTATATTAATAATGGGAGGTGAAAAATGAAAAGATTTATTTTTACACTAATCCTTTTATTTGCTTTAATTATCAATGCCCAAAATGCTCTCTGGGAAAAGAAAGGTATAACTGGTGGAATTATTCAGGACTTATTTAAAGACAAAAACCTTGGTTTGTATTATATCTCAACTGATTCTGGTATTTACAAATCCCAATTTTTAACTGACTGGTTTCCAATGACTGGAGGGCTTTATGAATTTTCTCCAATTGATTCTGCATGGGTTCCTCTTGATGGAGCCACTTCCTTTTATGTTGTTTTGACAGTTGATGGTGTTTTTGCTAAAAGGTCTTCCTGGAATAACTTTATTTATGCAAATAAAAATGGGTTGGTTGATTCAAGTGGCATATTTTTGGATTATCAAAATGCAAAGAAGGTTGGAATTTACAAAGAAGGAACTAACTTTTATGTATATCTTTCACTTGAAGGTTCTGGGCTCTTTAAAAGGCAATTTAATCCTTATGTTGACCCAGACACACAAAATCCCTGGGAAAGCCAGTGGAGTTTAGATGTATCTTACATATTTAATCCTTATATTTCAGCAATGAGCTCCCTTGATGGTGGAAGCATCTTACTTGTGGCAAACAAAAATGTTGGAGTTTTCCAAGGAAACATTTATAGAAAAACCTCAACTGGATGGGAAGGTGTTGGTCAAATTGGAATGAATTACACTTCTTTGTCAAAAGATCCTTCTTTTGGAAATTATAAAGTCCTTGCAGGCGTATCAAATGACAGTTATACAACTCATTATGTCCAAATTTCCATAGATGGTCAAAACTTTTCAAATGTCTGTGGTGAAAGTGATGGACCCTGGGAAAGTTTATCTATTACTACTTCCAATAATTTGCCTTATGGACTTGGCTCAGTTGGAAATAAAGTTTATTTTATAAACCCAAATGATTGCGATAATCCTTTTACTTCTTATTCTTATTTTGTTGGGGATTCAAATTCAGTTTTCCTTGATGAAAACTTAATTGCCTACATTGGAACAAGGGGAATGGGTTTATGGGAATATCCAGAACCAGATCAAAAAGGAAATCCTTTGGGGGTCACAGGAGCAAATCCTGTTAAATTTAACAATGTCTCAGATTTAGTTTTAGTCAAATCACAATCAAGGACAGATATCCCTCCAATAATCCTTGCCTCATCTGAAGCAGAGGGTTTTTACAAATGTTTCAGACCTGACTATTGCACAAGATATTTTTACATCCCTTCTACTGGAGATGTAAAAACTGTAAGGGCTTCATCCCTTGCAGTTGTGCCTGGATATGATGAATATGGAGAAGTAAGATATTCTGGGAATGAATCAATTATTGGTATTAAGACAATTTATCTTGGAACAAGGGACTTTGGACTTTTTAGAAGTGATGACGGTGGTGCAAGTTGGAAAAAAATAAATTCTTTCCCATTGGATAATACCACAGGAAAAGATTATGAAATAGCAAAGGTTGTCCTTGCACCTGACTTCAATCCAACAAGTGCAAGCAATAATGATAAACACATATTTGTTTTGACAAGAGGAGGGCTAATTTTTAAATCAATTGATGGGGGAACAAATTGGGTACTAGAAGTGGATTTAAATTTGGCAACTCTGAAAATAGTTCCAGAAGACCTTGTAGTTTCTCCTTCTTATAATTCCTTTGACTCTCAATCACAAATTTTGTTTGCTGCAACTTCTTCTGGAATTTTTAAAAGAACATGGCTTACTGACCATTTTGAATGGCAACTCTTAGGCCTTGATAATTACCACATTAAAAAAATTGCCCTTTCCCCTTGTTTTGGCTTTGCAAATTGCCCAGAGTGTCCTCCAGGTGATCCTGAATGTGAAAAAGAAAAAAGCACAATCATTGCAGGCACAATGGGAAGTGGGCTTTTCTATTCTTTTGATAGCGGGCAAAATTTTTATCAATTAACTGGATCAAATTGTCCAAATTTAAATAGTATGGTCTCTTCAATTTCTATGCATCCAAAAACAGATATTCCAAATCCACAAAATAGATTGCTCCACTATGTTACATCTCATTCCTTTGATCCAAATGGAAACTCTACATCAAAATTTGCATATATTTTTCAAAACTCGACCCCTGAGTGGGAATGTGTCAATGCAGATCTAAATAATTCAATAGATACATTGAGAATAAATAAAGTTGCTTACCATCCTGATTTTGGGTTAGGAAATGATCATTATAAAATTGTTTTAGGACATGATTTTAAAGGAATGTACAAAAATGACCATCCACCAATAAATAATTGGGTCAACTTAAATGGTTTTTACAATGTGCCAGAGAGGATAAATTCCATTGCAGAATGTCCTTCCCCTGTTGGAGCAAATAATCCACATAAACTTGTCTTTGCAGGAACTGAACACTATGGAGTTATGGTTTCTTTTGACAGTGGTGAAAGTTATTTTCCCTTTTCATTAAGATTTGAATATAAAGATTCTCAAAATAGATTTTTTACCTTGCACAATGCAGAAAGTGTATCCTGCACAGAAGTTTTTGACCCCTGCACCCCACCTGAAAGTTGCCCAAAGCATAGAATTTTAACCTCTGGTTCTGATTGTGCACAATTTGATGAAAACTTAAATTGTATAAATAAAAATTATTATGGAATTTACTGGAGTGAATTTATTCCTCAAAGTATATCAACATGGGAGCCCTCAACAATTGATGGAAACCCAATGGATGGACATTTTATAACAGAGATAAGGTATTGCTCAAATACTCTTCCAATTTATGCAGCTGATTTTGGAGTTGGAAATTTATATAGCAACTTTAATGAACCAGATGGATGGGGAAAGGTCTGGCATTTAGATAATTCTGGTGATTATCCAGTAGATATAACAGATATAACTTGCCCTGATGGGCAAAGTGGTCCCACTTTAAGATTTTCTGCTTCTTCACCTGACATAAGACCTGCAAGACCTGGCTTTATTTGGGGTGCCCAATCAGGTGGGGGAGGTGGCTTGAGAACTGGTACTGGAACTGCAAAGTTTAAGACATCTCCTTCTGGAAGCTGGCAGTCCTGTACAGGTCTTTCTGCTACAGCAAACTGGAGGGCAGTAATTATGCTTGAATCACAAAATGTTTTAATTGGCTCTTTTGGAACGGATACAACTCTATCTGATGGAATTTATAGAAATTCACAAGATGGTTCAACTTGCAATGCCTGGGAAGAGGCAAATATGGGATTTTCATCAGGAGATTCTCCACAAATTACACAAAATTATTCTAGGAAAATTGCTGGATTTGCAAAGGTATCAAATGGTGTTTTAGTTGCAATGCAACAAGGTGGGCTTGGAAACAGAGAAGGAGGGGTTTTCTTTTCAGATACTGATTCAGATGGGCTTGCCTGGGTTCCAGTAAATTCTGGTATGTCCTGTACATCAAACTATGAAATCTACAATGGACAGTACATTTATACTGGTTCTACCTGTAATGGTGTATATCAAACAGATGTAATTCAATATACTGGTTATCCTACTGCATATTTTACTTATGAGAAATCTTCAAACCCTTGGTATGAAGAAAGAGTTACCTTTTATGACAGGTCAGCAGGGCTTCCAACTTCAAGGCAATGGGATTTTGATAATGATTCAAATATAGATGCCACCCCTTCTTCAAGAACCTATACCTATGATTTCCTTTCAACTGGTTATAATTCTTATAATACAAAAGTAATTTCCTGTCAAAATTCTTATTGTGATACCTATGAACTTGATGATAATGGAAGGGATCCAGTTGAAATTGTAAATACACTAATTCCAAAGGTTGAAAAGGATGGAAATTATATTAAAATTTACTGGAATAGAATTACTTCTGGTGGGCATAATTATGTTTATAACATTTATAGTTCATCCAGTCCTCAGGGGACCTCTGCAGCCCTTTTGGTTTCAATAAATGATGGAACTTCTGGTTCAAATTATGATTGCATAACTTCCCTTTGCTGGTATAGATTTACAGAAGGTTCTTCTGAAAAGTATTATAAAATAAAAACGACCTGGTGAAAATTATATGATTTATATTTGTAAATTATCATGGGGCGAGCGAGCTCTCCCCCTACAATTTTTACCTTTAATTTTTTTATGATTTTCATTGATAATTCATTTTTATTGTGGTAAAATTTTTAATGTGTTGACAAAAAAGAAGAGGAGAGAAGATGTCTTATAAAGTCAATTTGATTAATGAGAAAGATGAGTATGGATATTATGCTTATTGCCCAGAGCTTGAAAGATGTGAGAGCCAGGGTGATACCTTAGAAGAGGTATTAGCCAATATAAAAGAAGCAATTGAGCTTTATTTAGAGACATTATCGGAGGATGAAATAAAAAATTTTTTGAGCAAAGAGATTCTCAGTACATCATTAGAAATCAAAGTTGGATAAGTTGCCAAAATTAATGGTAAAAGAGGCAGAGAAATTATTACTAAAAGAAGGATTGAGATGGTAAGAAAAAGGGGTAGTTGCAGGATATATATTAAGAGCAAAAGGAGAATAGTTGTTCCATGTCATAGCGGTAAGATATTACACCCCAAAATTGTAAAACAAATGCTAAAAAAAATAAAGTTTTCTGAATAAGAAATATTTACAAAGTAAAACATAAGGTCTTTCTAGGATATTATATATTTTGTAAGCTTTTGAAATAGTAATTTATTTCATAAATTTAAGCCCTCTGCTTTAATTTTTAAGATAAAACCCTTACACTTTTTTTTGGTAGGGGCTTTAAGCTTGCCTCAAACCAAAAATAAAATTTTTATACCAATGGGTGTTTTATAAATATTATTACTTAATTGAAAATATAAGAAATATTTTAAGTTATTTTAAATAATTTTTTAAATATTTTTAAAAAACAAAAAATTAATTTGAAAGAATTTGAAGCTTGATAAATAATATGTTATTATTAAAATATGAGTGAACTAAAGATATTTGAAAGATTGAAAGAAGTAGTAGATGAAAAGGTAGCCTTAGCTATTACAGAAGTTATAACTGATGCAATAGGGTTTTATGAAAAGATGGTGACAAAGGAAGAGTTCAAGGAATTAAAAGAATTGGTTGCAGAATTAGCAGAAGCACAAAAGAAAACAGAAGAAAAGCTATCTATTCTCGAAGTGAAAATGTCAGAACTTGCAGAAGCACAAAAGAAAACAGAGCAAAGATTAAATGAACTTGCAGAAGCACAAAAGAAAACAGA
>JBBISU010000125.1:0-7382 GCA_037441225.1 Acidobacteriota bacterium | reverse complement strand
CCTGTTCAAGTTTTAAATCTTTCAAATGTTATTGCAATTTCAGCAGGGGAAAATCACTCTGTAGTAATTTCCATTTGTTCATCAGAAAAATTTGAAATATGTGGGAAATTCAGATTTTAAAATAATAATTAATTGAATTGTTAATAATCCCAAAAAACATTTAAAAAAGAGATTGCTTTTATTATTTATTAACCAAAAAAATGTAACTTAAAATGAAATATTTCTGTTGAGCAGTGAAGCAGGAGTCCGTTGTCCCTGTTTCTGTTTAAATTATATTCAGTTAAAAAAAGGATTTCATAATTTATTGCAGAAATTTAGAATATAAAATTTAAATTTTTTCTAAATTTTGGTATAATAAATTAAATTTTTATGCTAAAGGGAATTCTCGTTTTAGATTTTGGTTCTCAATATACCCAATTGATTGCAAGAAGGGTAAGGGAATTAGGGGTTTGGTGCACAATTGAACCATATAACTTCCCTTTGGATAAAATCTCCCAATTAAAACCCTATGGTTTGATATTTTCTGGCGGACCAAATAGTGTCTATGATAAAGGTTCTCCAAAAGTTTTGAAAGAAATATTTAATTTAAATTTGCCAATTTTGGGTATTTGTTATGGTATGCAACTCATTGCCCATTTGCTAAATGGAAAGGTTGAGAAATCAAAGAAAAGAGAATATGGCTTATCAAAAATAATCGTCAAAATACATCCTTTGTTTGAAAAAACACCAGAAGAACAAATTGTATGGGCAAGCCATGGTGACAGAGTTGAAAAAATGCCAGAAGGTTTTATTTCTATTGCTTCTTCGGAAAATAGTCCAATATCTGCTTTTTCACATAAAGAAAAAAGGATTTTTGGTTTGCAGTTCCATCCAGAAGTAGTTCATACAAAATATGGAAAAGAAATAATTGAAAATTTTTTAAAAATTTGTAGAGCTGAAAAAAACTGGTCAATGAAATTTTATAAAGAAATGCAAATAAAAGAAATAAAAGAAAGGGTTGGTGATGGAAAAGTTATTGGTGCTTTGTCTGGTGGGGTTGATTCAACTGTTGCAGGAACCCTTATTGCAGAAGCAATAAAAGATAAATTTTATGGAATTTTTGTTGATACAGGACTTTTGAGGAAAAATGAAGCAAAACAAGTTCTTGATTTTTTAAAAAATTATAAAATAAATGTAAAAAAAATTAATGGAGAAAACTTATTTTTAAAAAATTTAAAAAGCATATTTGACCCAGAAAAAAAGAGAAAAATTATTGGACATACTTTTATAAAAGTATTTGAAAAAGAGGCAAGAAAAATAAAGAATGTGGGATTTTTAATGCAAGGGACAATATACCCAGATGTCATTGAATCAAACCCTGTCTTCGGTCCTTCTGCAACAATTAAAACCCATCACAATGTAAAAGGGCTTCCAAAAAATATGAAATTGGAATTAGTTGAACCATTAAGATTTTTATTTAAAGATGAAGTAAGGGAATTGGGAAAAGAATTAGGGGTGCCAGAAGAAATCTTAAAAAAACATCCTTTTCCTGGACCAGGGCTTGCTGTTAGAATATTAGGGGAAGTTAAAAAAGAAAGAATTAAAATCTTGCAAGAAGCAGATGAAATATTCATTGAAGAATTAAAGAAAAATAATTTATATGATAAAGTTGCCCAGGGTTTTGCAGTTTTGCTTCCAATAAAAACAGTTGGTGTTATGGGTGATATGAGGACTTATGAATATGTTTGTGCTTTAAGAGCTGTTTCAACTTCAGATTTTATGACAGCAGATGTCAGTGAACTTCCAATGGAATTTTTAAAAAAAGTTGCATCAAGGATTGTAAATGAAGTTAAAGGAATAAATAGGGTGGTTTATGATTTTACTACTAAACCACCAGGAACAATAGAATGGGAATAAAAGGAGGCATATATGAAAAAAGTAGTTATTCTTGGAGCAGCTGGAAGGGATTTTCACAATTTTAATGTTTTATTCAGAGACAACCCTGAATATAAAGTAGTTGCTTTTACAGCAACCCAAATCCCTAACATAGAAGGGAGGCTTTATCCGCCAGAACTTTCTGGGAAATATTATCCTGAAGGAATACCTATCTTGAAGGAAGAAGATCTTCCCAAGATTATAGCTAAAAATGATGTTGATGAAGTAATTTTTTCTTATTCTGATGTCTCTCATAACTGGGTTATGAACTTAGCATCAATTTCAATTGCAAATGGGGCTTCCTTTAAATTACTTTCAGCCAATTCCACAATGATTAAAAGCAAGAAACCTGTAATAGCAATAACAGCAGTAAGGACAGGTGCTGGGAAATCCCAGACATCCAGATTTATATCAAACCTTTTAAGGGAAATGGGGAAAAAAGTTGTAGTTATAAGACATCCTATGCCATACGGAAACTTAAATGAACAAGTTGTCCAAAGATTTTCATCCCTTGAAGATATGGAAAAACATAAATGTACAATTGAAGAAATGGAAGAATATGAACCCCATATTATGAATGGTTTTGTTGTTTATGCTGGTGTTGATTATGGGAAGATACTTGAGGAAGCAGAAAAAGAAGCAGAAGTAATCCTATGGGACGGGGGAAATAATGATTTACCTTTCTATAAGCCAGATATACACATTTGTATAGTTGACCCTCACAGACCTGGCCATGAGCTTTTATACCATCCTGGCGAAACAAATTTTATAATGGCAAATCTTTTGATTATAAATAAAGTAGATACAGCAAAAAAAGAAGATATAGATTATGTAAAGGAAAATATAAAAAAATATAACCCAAAGGCAAAGGTAATTGAAGCAAATAGTCCCTTTACACCTTCTGAATCAAACTTAATTGAAGGGAAAAAGGTTGTTGTAATTGAAGATGGCCCAACTTTGACACATGGTGGTATGTCTTATGGAGCAGGATTTCTGGCAGCCAAAAAGTATGGGGCAAAGGAAATTATATCTCCTTATCCTTATTCTGTTGATTCAATATTGGAAACCTATAAAAAATATCCTCAAAGTAAAGAAATATTACCTGCTATGGGATATAGTAAAAAACAAATGAAGGACCTTCAAGAAACAATAAATAAAGTTCCTGCTGAACTTGTTATAATTGGAACACCAATTGATTTAAGGAGGATTGTAAAATTTAATAAGCCCTCCGTAAGAATTAGATATGAATTAGAAGAAATAAAGAAAGGGGAAATAAAAAAGTTTATTGAAAGCAAATTATTAAAAAAGTAAATTTTTAATCAACTGAAAAGATAAAACCAATATCTTCTTTAAGTTCATCTTTAAAACTTATTGCACCAGAGATGTATAAATTTTTTCCTCCATCGTCTATGCCATTGTAAAAAACACTATAAACTAAAAATTTTTTGTCTTCTATTTTTTTATAAATCAATGGTTTTTCACTAAAAGGATCAATAAAATTATTTTTATCTAAAAAATCAATATTTTCAGGAAGCATTTTGTTTTCATTATAAAATTTAATTATTTCATTTGATAAAAGGAGCAATTTTGATTGGGCTATGGCTGCTAAAATCCTTCCATAAGGTGACGTGAGAAAATTTGGAAGGGAAAGAGAGTACTCAAATCTTAATTTTTTAAAATCCTTCCAAAGATATTTATTTTCCTCAAAATTTACTTTTTTGCTTAAAAAAAAGCAAACTTTGTAATAATCTTCCAAATAATCTTCACTTTTTCCATAAAAAATTGCCCTTATTATAAATTCTGGAAATTTTCCTAATATTTTTGTTTTTACAGAATTATCTGAAATCTCAAAAATGAAAGATTTTGGATTTTTAAAAAAGGAAGATAAAAGTTCAATGTTATAAGAAGATAAAAGAAAGATTAAATCTTCTTTTGAAATTTTTTCAATCCTTTCCAATTTTTCTAAAGAGATTGGTTTTTTATCAATTAAAATTGAAAATGCTTCACCTAATAAATATATCCTCTCAATTGCAATGGCAATTAGATTTCCTATTAATGGTTGTCCCTTAAAACTTAGTTTTTCCTTTATTTGATAAATCCTAAAAATTTTTTCCTCTGCTTCCTTTTCTTTCCCTTCTGCCTTTAAAATAATTGAAGAAGAGAAAAGAATCCTTGAGAATCTTACAAGGGCTAAAAAATCTTTTGTATCTAAATTTTCTTTTTTTTCTATTAATTCCTTTGGCTCATAAAACTGGAAATAAGAACATTTTTCCATAGATTCACTTATTGATTGGTTATAGGAGTAAAAATCTTCCCAAATATTCTCTTTATTTTTTTCATCTTTTAAAATTTCTTCCATTGGACTAATCCCTTCACTTAAAACTTTTAAAAATTCCTTTTCATTATACTTTAAAGCAAAGTTATTATAAAAACTGCCCCATTTTTTATTTTTTTCATCAGCAAAAACTCTTATTTTTTCAAAAAAATCTTCACATTGGGATTTAGAAGATTCATAAGGAAAAAGCTTTTTTAAATCAAAGGTGAAACCAATTTCTTCAAACTTTTCTTCATATTCTTTTAAAATTGCTTTATGCTTTTCTGAAAATATAAATAAAAAGAGAAAAGATAAAAGAAATAAAAAAACTAAAGAATAAAAGGTAATAATTGTTTTTTTTAAACTTAATAAGAAAAAAATCAAAAATCCTATTAAAAACAAAAGGGATAATAGTAAATTAGTATTAATTTCAAAAGCAAATCTTGATAAAAATAAACTTAAAATAATTGTAAAAAAAACTGAAGAAAGGATAGAAAGATATATTTTTAAAAGATAACTTGATATATGAGAAATATATTTTCTAAATAAAGTTAAAATTAAAAGAGAAAGTAAGAGGGATATTTCAATTAAAGTTAAAGTTTTAAATATTTTAAAATAAGAGGAAAGGATTTCAAAGACTAAAAATAAAAGGAGCCCTATGCCTAAAAAATTTAAAAAGAATTGAAAAACCTTTTTCATAAACTACTCCCTTTAGTTATTTCTGTAAATTATTATACCTCCAATTGTTAAAAAAATCAAAAGGAAAAGCCAAGGAATTGAAGAATTTGGAGAAAGGGAAGATAAAAGACCAAATAAAAAAACCCCTAAGGTCCCCCCTGCTTTTCCAGACAATATATTAAATCCAAAATATTCACCTGAATATTCTTTTGAAATAATTGAAGAAAGATATGCCCTTCCTAAACTCTGGGTTGAGCCAATTGTAATCCCTAAAAGAAAGCATAAAAATATTAAAAAAATTTTTTGGACTTTTAATGAAATGGAAATCAATATAATTGCCCAAATAATTAAAGTAAGAAGCAAAGTATTTTTAACTCCAAATTTTTTCGCTAAATATCCAGAAAACCAAGTTGAAAAAAATCCAATGATTTGGACAATAAATGTAAAAATTAAAATTTCTTTTGGACTTAAACCATAATTTGAAGAAAGAAAGGAAGCAGTAAAATAAATAACAGTTGTTATGACTTGCATTATAAAGAAAAAACCAATTAAAAAATTTAATGCCTTTTTATTTTCTTTTAAATTAAAATTTAGCAAAGCTTCTCTTTTTTTCCTTTTAATAGAAGGTAGAAATAAAAAAGAAGGAAATGAAAAGATTAAGTAAAATAGTGCAACAAAAAAAAATCCCTTTAAAAATAAATTAAAATTTTCAGAACTTGGTCTTTCTTTAAAATAGTTCATTGTAATCAAAAAACAAAAAATTCCACCTAAAAATCCAAATCCCCATCCAAAACCAGATAAAATTGGTGTTTCTTCATCCTTCGAAATTTCTTTCAAATAAGAATCATAAAAAGATAAAGAAAGAGTATAAAAAAATTGGGCAAGGGAAAAAAATAAAAAAGCATTTCTTGGAGAAATTGAAAACTTAAAACTTAAAAAAAATGTAAATAAAATAGTAAGGGAACTAAAAAGTACAAAAAAATTTTTCTTTAAACCAAAGTTGTCAGAGATTTTTCCTAAAAAAGGGGCAAAAAAAGAAGATATTAGGGAAGAAAGAGTTAAGGAGATTCCCCAAAAAAGAGATGCCTTAGGACTACCTTTAAAAATAAATTCCTTAAAAAAAATTTGATAAGCAACCCCTGGGATTAATAATATATAAGCAGAGTTTGCAAAATCATAAAAAGCCCAAGAAATTTTTTCTTTTTTTAAAAGAAATATCATATTTTCTTTGTATTTTAACATAATTCTTATTTTTGCTAAATTTTAGTTATCTTTTTATATTTTGGAAAAATTCTTTTCAAAGTTGTAAAATATATTTATGGAAATTTATTATGAAGACCCTTATTCGGTTGAAATTAAAACAAGAATCCTTGAAAAAGGAAAAAAGGAAAATTATTTCTTCATAGTTCCTGAAAAAAATCTTTTTTATTTAGGTGGTGGTGGTCAGCCAGAGGATTATGGTTTTTTAAATGGTAAAAAGATAATAAAAATGGAAAAAGAAAAGAAAAAAGTATTTTATTTTTTAGAAGAGCCAATTGAAGGAGATGAGTGTTTTTTAAAAGTTGACTTTGATAGAAGATATAGTTTTATGCAACACCACTCAGCTCAACACTTGATAACTGCAATTGCTGATAAAAATTTTAATTTAAAGACAATCTCTTTTCATTTAGGAAAAGATTATGGCTTAATTGATTTTGAAGGTTTTTGCAATGATAAAATCTTAGAAAAAATTGAAAAGGAAGCAAATGAAAATATAAGAAAAGCATTAAAGGTCTCTTTTAACTTTCATAATTTGGAAGAAATAGAAAAAATGGATGTAAGGTCGAGGGGGCTTCCTGAGGATTTTGAAGGGCTTGTAAGAGTTGTTGAAATAGAAGGAATTGATAAAAATACTTGTGGTGGTCTTCATATTAAAAATACTTCAGAAATACAAATGGTAAAGTTTGTTGATTTTGAAAAAATAAAAGAAGGGATAAGAATTTATTACAAAGCAGGGAATAAATTGCTTGAATTTTTAAAAGAAAAATTAGAATTAGAAGAAAAATTAAAGAATATTTTAAAATGTTCTCCAAAGGAATTTTTAGATGTTTTAAGTTCTTGGGAAAAGGAAAAAATTCAAACTAAAAGAAATTTAAAAAAGATAAAAGAAGGATTTTTGCAATTTTTAGAAAAGGAAGAAGAAAAATATTATTTTTTCCCTGGTTCTGATTTGGATTTTTTACAAAAAATTGGTAAATTTATTTCAAAAAAATATGATAAAAAAACAATTATTTTAATTGGAGAAGATGGAGAAAATTTTTATTTTTTTATAATTCAAGGAGAAAACTCAAATCAAAGTGCAAAAGAAATATTTGACAAAATTATTGAGATAACAGAAGGAAAGGGTGGTGGAAAGGATAAAATCTTCCAGGGGAAAGCTCCTTTGGGTCCTTCTTTTGACAAACTAATAAATTTTTTTAATTTGCAAAAGTTTTAA
>JBBISU010000124.1:0-7506 GCA_037441225.1 Acidobacteriota bacterium | reverse complement strand
TATTATAAGAAAAAAGGAGGTTTTTTCTACTCAAATTTTTATTCCAATTGCATTTTCAGGGTTAAATTCTTTTGTAGGAAGTGGGATCTTTGAGGGCTTTTGGGAAGTTGATGGAAGGATAATTGGAAGGGTTTATGAGATTTTAAACTATGGGGATAATGTAAAAATAGAAACACCTCCAAACCCTCCACTTCCAACCTTTGAACCAGGGATACATAAATTTAGTTTTGTAATATTGTCACCAAAAACAGAAATATTACCTATTTCAATTTTTTATTTTGTAAATACAGAAGAAGAATCAACATCAGTTATAAAAATTTTAAAACAAGAAAAAACAAGTTCTTCAGGTATTTTATTTGAGTGGGAAAATTTAAGAGGTGTTCAATATTATCTTATTGAGTTTTATGAAAGAGGAAAAAAAGAACCAATTTTTTCTGCTTATACAAGAGAAAATTTTTATAAACTAAAGGAAGAAATAACAAAAACTTATTTTATTATTGAAGGTGAGTATTATTTTAAGGTCTTTGTATTTTAAAAATGAATTTATGATAAAATCTATTTAATGAAAAATTTTGGTTTGATAGGTGTTGCAGGGTTTATTGCCCCAAGACACCTTAAAGCAATTTATGAAACAGGGAATAACTTAATTGCAGGAACAGATCCAAATGATTCTGTTGGGGTTCTTGATAAGTATTTTCCAGAAGCACTTTATTTTAAGGAAATTGAAAGGTTTGATAGATACCTTGAAAAATTAAGGAGGAAGGGGGAAGGTGTTGATTATATAAGCATTTGTACACCAAATTATTTGCATGATGCCCATATCCGCCTTGCTTTAAGATTAAAAGCAAATGCAATTTGTGAAAAGCCAATTGTTATAAATCCCTGGAATTTAGATGCCTTAGAAGAATTGGAAGAAGAATACAAAAAAAAGGTCTGGACAATTTTGCAGTTGCGGGTTCATCCAAAGATTATAAAATTAAAAGAGAAATTGGAAAAAGAAAGATTTGATAAAAAATATAAAATTGTTTTAACTTATATAACTCCAAGGGGTCCCTGGTACCATATCTCTTGGAAAGGGGATGAGGAAAAATCAGGGGGACTTGCAATGAATATTGGTGTTCATTTTTTTGATCTCCTTTTATGGCTTTTTGGACCTGAAGAAAAAATAGAAGTCCATTATTATGGTAAAAACAAAATAAGTGGTTATCTCGAACTTGAAAAAGCAAGGGTTTCATATTTTCTTTCAATTGATAGAAATGATTTACCAAAAGATAGTTTAAATATAGGAAAGACAAGTTTCAGAAGTTTGACAATAGAAGGAGAAGAAGTTGAATTCTCTTCGGGCTTTGAAGAGTTGCATACAGTTGTCTATAAAAAAATTTTAAAAGGTGAGGGTTTTGGAATAAAGGATGCAAAGCCATCAATTGAAGTGGTTTATAAAATTAGAAAGGCAGAAGTAAAAAAAATAGAGGAAAATTTACATCCATGGCTGGAGTAGATTTAAAAGAAATGAAAAAAAATTTTGAAATTTATTTGGATATAACTGAAGCAGTGATTCTTTTAAAAATTGCCTTTTATAAAGAAAAATATAAAGATAAGGCAAGGGAAGAGGTTTACAAGGAATTTTTAAAAATAAAGGAAGAAAGTTGGAAGAAAAAAATTTCTTAATTGATAATATTTTAAGGGTTGTAAGAGTATTAAAAAAGGAAAACATTAATTTTTGCATTGGGGGTGGTATTGCTTTTTCTGTTTTAGTTGAGCCAAGGGCCACCGTTGACATTGATGTAATAATTTATTTAAAAAAATCTGATTTTGCTAAAATAAAAAAAACATTAAATATAGAATTTGACAATCTAATTTTCCACGAAAATTTAATGGAATTTAAAAATATAAAAATATGGAGAATTATTCGCCTGGAAGAAGATAAAGTATTTATAATTGATTTTGTCATAGTAAAAAAAAGCTTTTTTAATGATCTAATTAAAAGAAAAAAAGAAATAGAGTTTGAAGAAGTTTTGGTTCCTTTTATAGACATTGAAGATCTGTATATATTAAAAAAGATGAGTGAAAGGAAAACAGATATAAATGACCTGGAAAAGATAGAAAACAAATATAAAAAAATGTTAGATTGGACTTATATTAAAAAATGGTTGAAAAAATTAAAGGAGTGATTAATGGAATACTTTGTACATCCTTCTTCTTTTATTGATGAAAATGTAAAGATTGGAAAGGGTACAAAAATATGGCATTTTTGTCATATTTTAAAAAATACAGAAATAGGTGAAAATTGTGTTTTTGGCCAAAATTGTATGGTTGGACCAAATGTAAAAATTGGAAATAGGGTTAAAGTTCAAAATAATGTATCAATTTATGAAGGGGTTGAAATTGAAGATGAAGTATTTTGTGGTCCTTCAATGGTTTTTACAAATGTTATAAATCCAAGGGCATTTATTGAAAGAAAAACAGAGTTTAAGAAAACATTAGTTAAAAGGGGTGCAACAATTGGTGCAAATGCAACAATTGTTTGTGGTGTTGAAATTGGAAGATATTCTTTAATTGGAGCAGGTGCTGTTGTTGTAACTGATGTTCCTGATTATGCGCTATTTTTAGGAGTTCCTGCAAAACAAAAGGGGTGGGTTTGCAAGTGTGGAAATACATTGAAGTTTGAAAATTTTAAAGCAAATTGCAAAGTATGCCAGAATGTATATACTCTTGATAAAGATAAAATTATTGTTGTAAGGGAGGAATAAAGTGGGAAAAAGAGAAATGGATTGGATCAGGCAAGCAGAAAAGGATCTTTTGCATTCTGAAAACTCTCTAAAAATTGGTGATTATGAATGGGCATGTTTTGCTGCTCAACAAGCAGCAGAAAAATCTTTAAAAGCTTTATATGAAAGCAAAGGAAATTTAGCATTAGGGCATTCTATACTCGGGCTTCTGAAAGGTATCTCTGAAATTTTTGAAGTTCCAGAGGAATTCTTTTCTTATGGAAGAATATTGACAAGATACTATATTGAAGCAAGATATCCAAATGGTTTTCCTGAAGGAATTCCAGCAGAATACTTTGATGAAAAAATGGCAGAGGAGGCAAAAAATGCTGCAAGAAAAATTTTACAATGGTGTAAAGATCTTATCTGTAAATAAAAAAGAAATAGAAAAAAAGTTAAGAGAAATTTCGAGAGAAATAAAAAAAGATGAAAATGTCCAGAAAGTTATTTTATTTGGTTCTATTTTAAGAGCAGATTTTTATCCTTTAAGTGATATTGATATTGCAATAATTTTGAAGAAAACAAGTAAGAGGTTTATTGAAAGACAAGATGATTTTATTGATTTTTTCAATGATTTGAAATTAGATGTTAACATAGTTGTTTATACAGAAGAAGAATTCCAAGGAATGCTTGAAGAAAAAAATAATTTTGTTTTAAATATAAATAAAGGGAAATTTCTATGAAAATACAAATCCTTGATTTAAAGAGGGAATATAATTATCAAAAGAAAGAAATTGATGAATATTTAAAAAAAATATTCAATAAGCAAAACTGGATTTTGGGAGAAGAAGTTTTGGAACTTGAAAAAGTTTTAAGTAAATATTTAAATTTAAAATATGGAATTGGTGTTGCTTCTGGAACTGATGCTTTAATTTTGTCTCTTCGTGCAATGGCATATAAAATTAAAGGAAAAGATTTCTTTGATGAAAAAGATGAGATAATAACAACCCCTTTTACATTTGTTGCAACTGCTTCTTCAATATTGCATTCAGGGGCAAATCCCGTCTTTGTAGATATTGACCCTGGAAGTTTTAATTTAGATTTTAAAAAGGTAAAAAAAGCAATAAATAAAAAAACAAGGGGAATAATTTTTGTTCATTTATATGGAAATCCAAAAAATATAAATGAGATTTGTAAAATTTGTAAAGAAAACAATTTGTTTTTAATTGAAGACATTGCACAAGCAATTGGGGCAGAATTTGAAGGAGAAAAAGCAGGAACTTTTTCAGATATTTCTGCTTTAAGTTTTTTCCCTTCCAAAAATCTTGGCTGTTATGGAGATGGAGGAATGGTTTTAACGAATGATGAAGAAATTGCAGAAAGAGTAAAAATTTTAAGAAAGCATGGCGGAAAAGATAAATATAATGTGGAAATCCTTGGCTATAACTCCAGATTGGATACAATACAAGCAGCAATTCTTTTGGCAAAGTTTAAATATTTGAGTAAATTTAATGATTTGAGAAGAAAAGTTGCTTCAAATTATTATGAATATTTAAAAAATATAAAGGAAATTGTCTTGCCAGATCAAGAAGGAGGTGTTTTCCATCAGTTTACAATAAGGGTTTTAAATGGAAAAAGGGATGAATTAAAAGATTATCTTGAAAAAAAAGGAGTACAAACAGCAATTTATTATCCTTACCCATTGCATAAAATGAAACTTTTTAAAGGGAATTGTAAAATCCCCTTTGAACTTGAAGAAGCAGAAAAAGCGTCAAAAGAAGTCCTTTCCTTACCAATTGAGCCACTGCTTAAAAAGAATGAAATAAAATATGTTTGTAGCAAAATAAAAGAATTTTTTAAAGGATATTATTTTTAAATGTGAATATTTTGATTTATAAAAAAATAGCTCTTGATTTTAATAAGATATAAAAATATTCTGTATTGTGTTAAAATAAATAAATGGAAGAGAAATTAAAAAAAATTTGTGAAAAATATGGAATAATTTCTCTTTATGCTTTTGGAAGCAGGGCAAAAGAGGCATATAATTTTTTAAAAGGAAAAAGGAAAAGGTTGAGGAAATCTTTTTCTGATTTAGATATTGCTGTTGTAGCAAAAGAAGGATTTTTTGGCTCTGCAAAAGAAAGGGTTGAATTTAGCCTTGAAATTGAAGATTTTTTTGGTGTTGAAAGGGTTGATTTAATTGTATTACTTGAGGCACCTGTTTTTCTTGCACTGGAAGCAATTAGAGGGGAGCTTTTATTTTGTGATGATAAAATAAGACAGGCAAGGGAAGAGATATATTATTTAAGGAAAGCAGCAGATCTTGCCTTCTATAAAAACAAATATTTTGAAGAAATGATTAATGGAGAAATATTAATATGACGCCCGATAAAGTTAGAAAAGTTATTGTGATGGAAAAGGTTAGTTGGGTGAGAAAAATGATAAAAGAGATAAAAGAACTCCCTATTTCTTCTTATGAAGAGTTTATATCAGATAAAAGAAATATCTATTCAGCAGAATCTTGTTTGAGAAGGGCAATTGAAGGATTGTTTGATCTTTTAATACATATCCTTTCAAAGGTTTTTGGAGATGGCACAATAGAGTATAAAAAAATAGCAAAAAAAATTGTAGAATATGGAGTTGTTAGTAATGAAAAAAGCAAAATTTTGTTGAAAATTGCAGGCTATAGAAACAGAATAGTTCATTTTTATCAGGAAATTTCTGATTTTGAGCTTTTTGAAATTTGTTCAAAAGAAATTGAAGATATCGAAAATATAATAAATGAAATTTTATTTTATATTAAATCCAATAAAGATATTATTGATTTTGAATTTTCAGGAGAGGAAATATGAAAGCTTTAATTACTGGCATAACTGGTCAGGATGGTTCATATTTGGCCGAGTATTTACTTGATTTGGGATATGAGGTTTTTGGATTGGTAAGAAGGGTTGCCTCAGAAAATGAAAAACACAGATACTGGAGAATTTTAAATATAATTGATAAGATTAAGCTAATTCCTGCATCCCTTGAAAACTATGGTTCAATATTTAAAGCAATTGAAGAGATAAAGCCAGATGAATGTTATCATTTAGCAGCTCAAAGTTTTGTCTCTTGGTCTTTTGAAGATGAGTTTTCAACTCTTCAAACAAACATCTTAGGAACGAGTTATGTTTTATCAGCAATTAAAGAATTATGTCCAAATTGTAAAGTTTATTTTGCTGGCTCTTCTGAAATGTTTGGCAAAGTGGAAGAAATACCTCAAAAAGAATCAACACCTTTCCATCCAAGGTCTCCTTATGGCATATCAAAGGTTGCTGGATTTTATTTAGTTCAAAATTATAGGGAGGCATATAATTTATTTGCTTTAACAGGAATTCTTTACAACCATGAATCACCAAGGAGAGGATTTGAATTTGTTACAAGAAAAATATCTTCAACAGTAGCAAAGATAAAGTTAGGAATTGAAAATAAATTAAAACTTGGGAATATTGGAGCAATGAGGGATTGGGGGGATGCAAGGGAGTATGTAAAGGTGATGCACAAGATGCTTCAAATGGATAAGCCAGAGGATTTTTTAATTTCCACAGGTGAAACGCATTCTGTTAAAGAGTTTTGCGAAATTGCCTTTAATGTTGTGGGGCTTAAATGGGAAGATTATGTAGAAATAGATGAAAAATTTTTCAGGCCTTCTGATGTTGATTTGCTTATAGGTGATTCATCAAAAGCAAAGAAAATTTTAGGATGGGAGTATAATAAAAGATTTGAAAAACTTGTAGAAGATATGGTTTTGTCTGATATAAATTATTTTAAAAGTTTATTATAAATTGGGAGTATAAATGAATATATTGGTTACAGGTGGTGCTGGTTTTATTGGCTCTAATCTTGTAGATTCTTTAATTGAAAAGAATTTTAATGTTTTTATAGCCGATGATTTATCCACAGGTAAGAAAGAAAATATCAATAATAAAGCAAAGTTTTTTTTATGTGATATAAGAAAGAAAGAAAAAACCTTTGAAATTTTTAAAAAAATTAAACCCGAAATTGTTTATCATCTGGCAGCTCAGCCCTCTGTTCCAATTTCTATGAAAGAACCAGAAAAAGATATAGAAATAAATTTAATTGGTGGTTTAAATGTTTTGGAGGCATCCATTGAAAATAATGTAAAAAGATTTATTTTTTCTTCAACAGGTGGGGCAATTTATGGAGAAGTTCCTGAAGGCAAAAAAGCAAAAGAAGATTGGATTCCAAAGCCGGAAAGTATTTATGGAGTTTCAAAATTTGCCTTTGAAAATTATTTGAAAATATTAGCAAAAGGAAAAATTGAATGGGTAATTTTAAGGTTTTCAAATGTCTATGGACCAAGACAGGATCCGTATGGAGAAGCAGGAGTTGTAGCAATATTTTGTAATAATTTATTAAAAAATGAACCTGTTAAGCTTTATGCAATGAAAGAAAAAGGTGATAGTGGATGTATAAGGGATTATATTTATGTAAAGGATGTTGTTTCTGCTTGTATCTTAGGGATAGATTTGCCAGAAGGTATTTACAATGTTGGCACCGGAGAGGGGAGGCATACAATTGAAGTATTAGAGGAGATAAAAAAGAATTTGAAATCAAAAAGTAAAATAATTTTTAAGGGAAAAAGGGTAGGGGATTTAGAAAGAAATGTATTGAATATTAGTAGATTAATAAAATTTAATTGGAAGCCAAAATATTCTTTTGCAGAAGGAATTAAAGAAACTTTAAATTGGTTTGAAAGAAGATTATAATTTGAGATTGAGATAAGTTATTTTTTTAA
>JBBISU010000123.1:0-7552 GCA_037441225.1 Acidobacteriota bacterium | reverse complement strand
TTTATTGTTGCGTTGGTTTTTGTATCCTAAATTCACGCGGGCTAAAGACCCGCGGCTACATTCAAAAATAAATTAGTTTTTGTAGCCGCAACATTTATTGTTGCGTTGGTTTTTGTATCCTAAATTCACGCGGGCTAAAGACCCGTGGCTACATTTTTTGTAATTTATTTTTGTAAGGGCGCTCCTTGCGGTCGCCCGCACTATACAAATAATATAAGGAGTTAAGGAGTTGAGGAGTTTCAAAAATTTCTTAAATAGAGGAAATATTAAAAAATAGTTTTTAGAGGGTGGTATGCTCGCCTCGTAGTTTTTTTAATTTATTATAATTTTAAAACGGACAATGGATAACGGACACGGAAAACTGGCTACTGCTCTATTTTCAATTGCATTTTTAAAATTCAAAACTTTTAATAAAAAATTTCGTATTACTTAGAAGGAGGTGATATGCAATATTTTTTTATTTTTTTATTTTCTTTAAGTGTTTTTGCAAATGAAGCAAAACTTGTATTTAATCCAAATATTTGCGGAGAAAAAATTGTTTTTGTTTATGAAGATGATTTATGGATTACCAATTCTTTGAAAGGCAAGGCATACCGTTTGACAAACCATCCAGGAAAAGAAAATTTTCCTGTCTTTTCAAGGGACTGTAACTTTCTTGCATTTCAAGGAAGTTATGATGGCATTCCAGAGGTTTATATAATTCCTTCAGAAGGAGGTACTCCAAAAAGATTGACTTACCATCCTTCACAAGAAAGGCCTGTTGAATGGTCTTATGATGGAGAATATGTCTATTTTGTTGCAAACTATGATATGGATTCAAAACTTTATAAGGTTTCAATTGAAGGGAGCTTCCCTGAAAAAATTGAAATTCCAAAAGTTTTTCAAGCATCAGTTGATGAAAAAAATAATTTAATTGCCTATGTGCCAACAACAGCATCAAGAATGAACTGGAAGGGTTATAAGGGTGGCCAACAGCAAGACATATATTTATACGACATTAGAAATTCAAAATATGAAAAAATAATTTCCTCAGAGGGCTATGATAATTTCCCAATGTTTTATAATAGTTTTATATTTTTTACATCAGACAGGGAAGATGGCAGGATGAATTTATATAAATATTCATTAAAGGATAAAAAAATTGAAAGATTGACTTTTGAAAAAGAATGGGATGTTGAAATGCCTTCTTATGGAAAAGATAAAATTGTATTTGTCAAAGAAGGTTCTTTATGGGTTTATGATTTAAAAGAAGGTAAAACAATAAAAACAGAGATTGAGCTTTCTCTTGAAAGGTGGCAAATGCTGGAATGGTTTTTGGATCCATCAAAGTTTATTCACGATGGTTTTCCATCAAAGGATGGGAAAAAGGCAGTAATAGAAGCAAGGGGGGATTTATATTTAATTGATACAGAATTAGAAAAGGGAGAAAATTTAACAGAGACATCTAATATAAGGGAAATCCATCCAGCAATATCTCCTGATGATGATTTAGTTGCCTTTTTTTCTGATGAAACAGATGAATATGAACTATATACAATGGAATTAAAGAAAGGTGGTAAAAAAACACAGATTACAAAGAACTCAAAGACCTATTATTATGAACCAAAGTGGTCACCAAAAGGTAAAAAAATTGCCTTTGAAGATAAGGATTTTAATATTTACATAGCAGATATAGAAAAAAAAGAAGTCAAAAAGATTGATAGGTTTTTATATTTAAAGGATAATGAAATCTTTTGGGAATGGTCTGACTTTTCCTGGTCCCCTGATGGGAGATATTTGGCTTACTCTGTTGTGGAAGAAAATATGAACACAGCAATTAAGATTTATGATACAAAAGAAAATAAGATAAATAGATTAACAGATGGCTATTTTGACGATTTTTCACCTGCTTTTGATAAAAATGGTGTGTTTTTGTTTTTCTTATCAAACAGAAATTTCAAGCCACTCCTGGATCCCTTTATGGATAATAATGTAAATATTGATACAACCTGCCTTATGGCATTTTTATTAAAAGATGAAGGCCCTGAACCCTTTACAAAGGAATTTTATAAAATTTATAAGGATAAAAAGATTGAAAATATAGAAATTGATTTCAAAGATGTAGAAAAAAGGATTTTTAAAGCACCTTTGAAGGAAGGGACTTATAAAAATTTGAAAGCAATTGAGGGTTCTCTTTTATTTTTCTCAAGAGAAAACTTTGGCTTCCCTGGGCTTGATGAATTTTTTGACCCAAGAGGTGTTTCATATTATACTTTAAAAAAATATGATATAGAAGATGAAAAGGATTTAAATATAATTGAAAATATAGGCGATTACAAAATTTCTTCTGATGGAAAAAGGATATTTTATAGATCAAAAAGTGAAGCAGGGCTTGCAGATATAAAAGAAAATTCAAAGAAAGAAAAAATTTCTTTTTATAATTTAAAGCAAAAGATAAATCCTTCAGAAGAATATGCACAAATTTACAGGGATGTTTGGAGACAGATAAGGGATTTCTTTTATGATCCAAATTTTCATGGAAAGGACTGGGAAAAGCTTTATGAAAAGTATAAAAAATTGGTTCCTTATGTTTCTACAAGAGAAGATATGAATTATATAATTGGTCAACTTATAGGGGAACTTTGTGCTTCTCATGAGTATATAATAGGTAGGGGTGGACCAAAGAGATTAGAAGTAGAAAAAACAAATATGGGGCTTTTGGGTGCAGAAATTGAAGTTGATAAAAAAGGGTATTATTATATAAAGCATATATACAAAGGAAGACAGGACATTGAGTTTACAAAAAATCCAATGGAAGCACCAGGATTAAATTTAAAAGAGGGGCTTTATATTTTGAAAATTGATGGGAAGGAAGTGTCTGGAAGAGAAAATTTAAATAAATATTTGATTGAAAAGGCAGAAAATGAAGTTATTTTAACAGTAAATGAAAAGCCAAATTTTGATGGGGCATGGGAAGTAAAGGTTAAAACTGTTTCATCTCTTTATGGCTTGCAATATTATGATTGGATTTATAAAAATAGAAAATATGTGGAAGAAAAAACAAATGGAAAGGTTGGATATTTTCATCTTGCAGATATGGATGAAGAAGGGCTTTCCCAATTTGAAGAGGCATTTAGAGCTTTAAGATACAAGGATGGTTTGATAATTGATGTCAGGTCAAATGGTGGTGGCTTTGTTTCCTGGTTTATAATTGATAAATTGGAAAGAAAGT
Organism: Acidobacteriota bacterium; assembly: GCA_037441225.1. Classification (GTDB taxonomy): domain Bacteria; phylum Acidobacteriota; class Thermoanaerobaculia; order UBA2201; family UBA2201; genus JBBFMJ01. The sequence continues at coordinate 4,341 of JBBISU010000123.1, read as the reverse complement.
TAAAATATTTAACTCAAACAAGGGACTTAAAGCCAATGAGGTATCCTCATGGAGTAACTTCTGGTCCAATTGTTGTATTAATTGATGAAGAAACGGGCTCTGATGGAGAGGTATTTTCCCAGCATTTTAAAGATTTAGGTTTAGGAACTGTAATTGGGACAAGGACCTGGGGAGGGCTTATTGGAATTATAAATATTTTACCTTTAATTGATGGTGGTTCTGTAACACAATCAAATGTTGGCTTTGCAAATTTAAAAGGAGAATGGGTTGTTGAAAACTGGGGAGTTGTTCCTGATATTGAATTTGAACAAGTGCCAGAAAGAGTTGTAAAAGGAGAAGACCCTCAATTGGAATTTGGTGTTGATTATATTTTAAAAGAGTTAAAAGAAAATCCACAAGTGGAACTTAAAGCACCTCCTTTTCCTTTTAAGTAAATTTGAAAAATATTTCAGGTATCCTTTCTCCTTATGTTAAAAAAATTAGAATTAAAGGTTCATTAAAATATATCAAAGAAGGGAATGATGTATTAGATATTGGCTGTGGTTTTGGTGAAATAATAAGATATCTTCCAAAAAATGTAAAATATGTTGGAATTGAAAAGGATGAATATTTATGGAAATACTGCAAAGAGAAATATAAGGAAAGAGAAATAATCTTGGGAGAAGCAGAAGAAATTGTAAAAAATTTAAATTCTTCCTTTGATGTAATTTTACTTTTATCTGTAATTGAACATTTAAAAGAGCCATTGGATTTTTTATTTTTTTTAAAAAATCTATTAAAAGAAAAAGGAAAAATGGTTATTTATGCTCCTTCGCCTAAGTCAGAAAAAATTTTATTTTTTTGCTCCAAATTAGGTATATTATCAAGGGTTGCAGAAAAAGAACACAAAAATTTAATAGAAGCCAGCCATTTAGTTGAAAAATTAAAGGAAAAGGGCTTTAAATTTATAAGGAAAAAAAATTTCTTTTTTGGTTTAAGCTATTTAATATTATTTGAAAGATAAATTTAAATTAACTAAAATAAGGTATATGGATAAAAAAATTTTAATAGTTGACCCTGTTTATACAAGATTGCTTTTAGAAAAGACCTGTCTTTCAAGGAAAGAATATAAAATTTTTACATCTTCGTTGGGGTCTGAGGGCTTGAATAAAGCAAAGGAAGTAAAACCAAATTTAATTTTATTTTCAGCAAATTTGGAAGATTTAGATGGAGCAGAGTTTTGCAGGATGATAAGAAATGATGAAGAAACTAAAAAAACATCTCTTATTTTAATTGTAGCAAAAGATGATGATTCAAAAATAAATGAAATTATGGCATCTGGTTGCAATGATTTTATAACTTTTCCATTGAATAAAATAATTTTGGATCAAAAATTAGGAATTTATTTAAACATAGCCACAAGAAGAGCTGCAAGGATAATGGTTCAACTAAAAATTGAAACAAAATCTTTTCAAGGATTCCATTTAGGTACTTCTGTAAATATCTCAAAATCTGGTATGCTCCTTGAAACACCTATTACTTTAAAAATTGGGGAAGAAATTAATTTAAGATTTTTTATCCCTAAGAGTTTAAAGCAAATTGAAACAAAGGCAATAGTAATGAGGGAAGAGTTAATAAAAAATGTAAAAAGGTATGGCTTAAAATTTTTTAATTTAAAGCCAGAATTTGAAAATGTAATTGATGAATTTGCAAAAGGCGAAGAAAAAAATTTTGTGTTAAAATAATAGGATATGAATGAAAGGATATTCCAACTTTTGAAAGAGTTTACAAATAAGCTCCAAAAAGAATTGGAGAATTCTTCTTTAGTTGAAGAGTTTTTGTCCAATCTTGAAGAAGAAGGGTTTCAAGCTCAATTAGACATTGAATTAGTTTTATCAAGCCAGGATAAATTAAAGCAAAATATACCAATTAAAACAAAAATTTCTTTCAAAAATGATGTTCAAAGTAAGCCACAATTTATTTTGACAATAGAAGACCTTGAATTTTTAAGGTCTTTGGGAATTGAACCTTTAAAGAAAGAAAAAAGCACAAAAAAATAAAAATTGAAACCACTCCTTTGCCTTTCTTTAAAAGAATTTGAAGAATTTTTATCAAAATATAAGGAACCTCCATATAAAGCAAAGCAAATCTTTAACTGGTTTTATGAAAGATATGAGCCAGATTTTTTAAATATGACAAATTTAAAAAAAAATTTGAGATTAAAATTAAAAGAAGAAGCAGGGGAGCAGATACCAAAGATTTTAAAAATTGAAAAGAGCAAAATTGATGGTTCTGAAAAATATTTATATGAGCTTGAAGATGGAGAAAGGGTTGAAACAGTTAAAATGCCAATGAGGAAAAATTATACCTTTTGCCTTTCAACCCAGACAGGTTGCCCTTTGAGGTGCATCTTTTGCTTGACTGGAAAAAGAAAAGGAAGAAATTTATACCCTTATGAAATTTTTGGAACTTTTTTGGGAATGGCAAAGGGAATGGAATCAAAAAGAATAAACATTGTTTTTATGGGAATGGGGGAGCCACTTTTAAATTTGGAAAATATAAAAAAGACATTGCCCTTTTTTTATTTTTCAATTGCTCCAAGAAGGATAACAATTTCAACCTCTGGAATTTTAAATAAATTTAAAGAATTAAAAGAGATAAAACCTCATCCTCGTTTGGCAGTGTCATTAAATGCAGGAAGAGATGAGACAAGAATAAAACTTATGCCTTTTGTCAATTATAAAATTTCTGATTTAATTGAAGAAATTAAAGTTTATCCAAGAAGAACTGGTGAAAAAATAACAATTGAATATGTTTTAATCAAAGGAATAAATGATGGGGATGAAGAAATAAATTCTTTATTTTATTTATTAAAGCCAATAAAAAAAATAATAAAAATAAATTTTATTCCTTTTAATCCAATAAAAGAATTTGAATTTTTTCCTTCTGAGGAGGAGAGGATAAACGAGATTTTGGCTCTCTTTTCAAAAGACAAATTTCAGATAACAGTTAGGAGATCAAAGGGTTCTGATATATCTGCTGCCTGCGGGCAATTGAGAGCAGAATATATTTAAAAGGGTGTTTTATCTTTATTGCAATGTATAAAATTTTGCTACAATATATTTTTTCATAGAAAAATCTTTTATGGAATATTTATTGGAAATTCTTTAAAATCATATAAAGAGCCAAAAGAAATAATTTTCTTATTAAACCCATCTTTTTTCCCTTTCAATTTTGATATAATAACTTCAAATAATAATTTTTCCCATTTTAAATTATACTTTTTAAAAATGTTTTTGCATTCTTTTATTTCTAATTCATAATCTTGTTTTAAAATTGATTTTAATTGCATGATACCTAACAAACAATAAATAAACCCTCTTTTATCTTTTGTCTTTTCAAAATTTTTCTGTGCCTTTTTAAAATAATCCATTGCCTCTCTTGTTTTTCTTTCTTGTGTCTTTAAAATACCCATTGACCATAGAGTATAAGAATAAGAGACAATATCATTTATTTTGTTATAAATTTTTTCTGCTTCTTTAAAATATTCCATTGCTTTTTTAAATTTATATTTCATTCTGTAATAATTTCCAATCCCACAATAAGAATAAGCAGTTCCAAATTTGTCTTTTAACTTTTTAGATAATTCGTTTGCTTTAAGGTAATACTGAAAGGAATCCTTTAAGTTTCCCAAGATTCTATTAAGTCCTCCAAGGGCACAACTTGAATAAAGAATTCCTTTTTCATCACCATAATAATTAAACATTGAAAGTGCCTTTTCTCCGTAATTCAATGCTTCTCTTAAATCACCAGAAACCCTAAAAATAACAGAATAAGCCCAAAAAAGATGAGCAATTGCTACATCATCATTTAAACTTTCATAAATTTTTTCTGCTTTTTTTAAAAATTTTATGGCTTCTTCTGTTTTTGAAAGACCTTTTAAAGAGAGGGCTTTCCCTAAAAGGGAATCTGCTACAATTTCCTTCTTTTTATATTTTTTTGAAATCTCATCATAAATTTTTAAGGAACTTTCAAAGTCACCGCTTATTCTCAGGCAATGGGCAATTCCAATCTCTGAATCAAAACTCCTGCCTATTTTTTTTGCCTTCTTATAATAATCCATTGCACTTTGAAAGTTCCCTCTTTCCCTTTCAAGATTTCCTTTTTCTATGAAATAATTTTTGTCTGGCATAATTCTCCATATTTGATTTTAGATTATTATATCAAAAATTAGATAATTAAAGGGGGTAAAGTAAAAAGGTTTTTTTGTTTTTTTAATTTTTACTTTTACTTTAATTTCTTTTGCTTTTAAAGTTTCTCATACAGGTGAAAAACAAACTGTATTTGGATTTGTTGATTGGA
>JBBISU010000122.1:0-7794 GCA_037441225.1 Acidobacteriota bacterium | reverse complement strand
AAGGTATAAGGACTGTAAAAGATAAAGAAAAATGATTAAGATTGAAATCATCAATTAAAAGTTTGGTAAGGGCTTCAGTTTTTCAGCCCGCATATATAAATCATTTTACAGGTCGCCACAAGGGCGAGCCCTACACTATGCTTGAAAATAATTTAAATTTAAAAATTGACTTTCCTTTTATTGCTTGACATTGTTTAATTTTAAGTTTAATATAATTATATGAAGGAAGACCTTCAAGAAAGAGCTTTAAAGCTTGAAATTAAAGGAAATTTTGAAGAAGCAGCAAAATTATATCTTCAAGCAGGAAGGTATGAAAAAGCTGCTTTTATGTATCAAAAATTAAATAAAATAAAAGAAGCAGTAGAGGTTTTAAAAGAGGCAATGCTCTTTGATAAAGCAGCAGAGCTTGCCATTAAAAATGACCTTATAAAAGAAGCATCATTTTTGTATGAAAGGGGAGGGAAATTAGATAAAGCAGCTGAGTGCTATGAAAAATTAAGGGATTTTAAGAAGGCAGCTGAATTATATGAAAAATTAGGAAAACTTGATTTAGCAGCAGAAGCATATTTTAAAATTGGGAATTATTTGAAAGCAGGGGAGATATGGGAAACAGAAGGAAAAGAAGAAAAGGCAATTCAAGCATATAAGCAATATCTGGCTGAAAGTGCGGGGAGGGCAGGGGATTTATCTTCAAAGGATGCCCAAAGGATTGCAAAAATTTTTATAAAAATTGGAGATATTATAAGAGCAGCTGAGATTTTTTTAAGGATTAAGGAACCATTAAAGGCTTTTACTCTTTTGCTTGAAGTAGGGGAAGTTAATAAAGCAGTAGAAATTTATAAGAAGGAATTGGAAGGTCAAGCATATTCTATATTGAATATTCTAACTTCTGAAAAATCTTATGAAAGCTTTGGAAATGTTTGTATGGAAATAGGAGAATTTCCTGTTGCTGCTTTATCTTTTGAAAAATGTGGGAATATTCAAAAAGCTGCAGAAGCATATTATAAATCAAAGGATTTTATTCAAGCAGCAGAATATTACATTAAAATAGGGAATATTTTAAAAGCTGCTGAACTCTATGAATTGTCTGGTCAATATGGCCATGCAGCTGATTTGTATTACAAATTAAAAAACTTTGAAAAAGCTGCTCTTTGTTTTGAAAAAGAAGGGGATTTTTATAAAGCAGGGAGATTATATCAATACCTTGGTCAAAATCAAAAGGCAATACAACTATTGCAAAAGGTATCACCAGAGGATTTGGAATATATTAAAGCAAGTTTGCTTATTTGTAAGGCATTCAGTCAAGTTGGGCTTCCTGAAATGGCTTTGAAAAGGTTTGAAGAAATAAGAAAAAATTACTCAATAAATGAAGAAACCCTTGAAGTTTATTATGATTTTGCAGAAATTCTTCTTTCAATGAATGAAATTGAAAAAGCAAAAGAGGTTTATACTGAAATAATAAATATTGATTTTGCTTTCAAGGATGTTTCACAAAAATTAAAGAGATTAACTACAAAAGAAATTCAAAAAGCGCCTTTAAAAGAAGAGACACCAAAAATTCAAGAAAAGCCACAAAAAGTAGAGAGAAAAACAAAGGCAATTCAAGCACTAAAAAAGTTTCCTTTTTTCCAAAATTTTAATGAAGAAGAACTGGATCTTTTATGGAGTGCCATTGAAAGAAAAGAAGTTGAAGGAGGAGAAGTTTTATTAGAGGCAGGAAATTATGCAAAAGGCTTTTTTTTGCTTGTTCAAGGAGCAGTTGAACTTTTAACCCCAATGGGTAGGATGATAAAAGTTATAGAAGAACCAGGAGCTTTATTAGGATTGGCTGCTTTTTTTTCAGGAGAAACATCAGCAATTGGAATTAAGACAAAAAAGCCCTCAAAAGTTATTATCATAAAAGGTGAAGAAATATTGAAAATTATGCAAGAAAATAAGGAATTGTCAAAAAAATTAAATTCTCATTTGTCTATTTCACTTGAAAAAGAAATTTCCTTGATACCACAAAAAACTCCTTACCATCTTCAAATACTTGAAGCAAAAAAGAAATTGTTATGAAGGCATGGGTATTAGAAGATTTAAATAAATTAATTTTGAAGGATGCTCAAGAACCAGAGATAGAGGAAAATGAAATTAAGATAAAAGTAGAGGGCTGTGGAATTTGCCATACTGATTTGCATATTATTAAAGGTGAAATTGAAATTAAAAAATTGCCAGTTATACCTGGGCATCAAATAATAGGGAGAGTTGTTGAAAAAGGAAAAAAAGTCAAAGGTTTTGAGATCTCTGATCTTGTAGGTGTTCCATGGTTAAATGAAGTATGTTTTGCCTGTGAATATTGTAAAAGGGGCTTTGAAAATTTATGTAAAAATCCAAAATTTACCGGGCTTGATATAGATGGTGGCTTTGCAGAATATACAAAGACAAATTATGAATTTTCTTATAAACTTCCAGAATTTTTTAAAGATATAATTTACGCCCCCCTTTTATGTGGTGGTGTCATTGGTTTGAGGGCATTAAAACAAACAAATTTAAAAGAAAAAGGATCAATTTTAGGGCTTTATGGTTTTGGTTCTTCTGCCCATATTGTATTGCAGATAGCAAATTATTATGGATTTAATGTCTTTGTTTTTTCAAGGAGTGAAGAGCATAGGGGTTTGGCTTTGAAGTTGGGTGCCAAATGGGCTGGGAATTCAAAAGATAAACCACCAGAACCTATGGATGGGGCAATTGTCTTTGCTCCAAAGGGTTTTTTAATGATTGAGGCATTGAAAAATATAAAGAAAGGTAAAAGGGTTGTCTCTGCTGGAATTTATATGGATGATATACCTTCTTTCCCTTATAAATTTTTATGGGAAGAAAGGGTTTTGACTTCTGTTGCAAATTCCACAAGAGGAGATGTTAAAGATATAATTGAAATTTCAAAAAAAATTAAGTTTAATATTGAAGCTGAGATTTATGGTTTTGAAGAATTGGATTTTGCATTAAAAAAATTAGAAGCTGGAGAAATTAAAGGAAGCGCTATTTTGAAAGTTAACCATAAATAAAAAAATTAAATAAATATTTGCAAAAGAAATTTCCTTTTATTTATATTAATTTTAAATAATATTTAAAATTAAATTTTTTTACTTTCCTTTCTTTAATATTTTTGCAAAGCAAAAAACAAATAAGGAAAAAACAAAGCCCCAGCCAAGGATTAAAAAAAGCCAGCCATCCCACCTCATTTTTCCCTCCAGGCAATCTTTGTCAATATCCCAATTGCAATAATTATTCCAATCATTGTTCCTCTTGCAATCCAGCAAAATAACAACTCATTACCAGAAATTCCTTTGAGGAGTATCATTGATTTAGGTGAAGATAAATCCTGCCAGAGCCATCCTACAAATAAAACAATTAAATAAAAAGGAACTACATACTTCATTGCAAAAAAGAAAAATTTTGGAATTTTTATTTCAGCACCTTTATTTAATTCTGCCCATCCATTTTTTAAACCATATTTTAAATAAGCAAAAATCTTTGGCTTAATATTGCTTGATTCCACAAGGGGTTTTGAAAAGCCATAGACAAAGACAATTGTTTCAAGGAGGGCAAGGAGGGATAAGAGGAGCATACCAATCCAGAAATCATATTGATCCAAATATCCAAATTTTAAAAAGAAAACAATTGGAAGCCCAAAGGAAAATAATACTAATCCCACAATTAATGCTGCCTTTTCTCTTTTTAAATTAAATTTTTCTTTCAAGAGTGCCATAAAAGGTGAAGATAATGCAACAGAAGAAGTAATTCCAGCAAAGAATAAAAGCAAAAACCAGAGCATCCCAAAGAAAAATCCAAAGGGGAGTTTTTGAAAGATTATAGGCATTGCAACAAAACCCAAGTCAAAAGAGCCCTGCTGAGCAATTGCTTGTGTTGTGGCAAGGCCAAAAAAGGCAACTGATATAGGAATTGCAATTGAACCGCCAAGGATAACTTCCACAAATTCATTTGTTGCAGAAGTTGAAAGTCCTGTTAAGGCACAATCATCATCTTTTTTTAAATATGATGCATAGGTTTGGATAGAACCAGTTCCAATTGAAAGTGTGAAAAAAATTTGTCCTGCTGCTGCAAGCCATACAGCAAAGTTTGTGAGTTGGGAAAAGTTGGGATTCCATATATATGCTAAGCCATTCATAACGCTTCTGTCAGGATAATTTGGGTCAGGTGTTCCAATTGTAAAGACCCTTAAAACCAAAATTACTGCAAAAATTAAAAGTAAAGGCATTGCAATCTTTGCAAGTTTTTCAATTCCACCTGAAATTCCCCTTCCAATTATCCAGACATTTAAAGCTATTGTAATAAGCCAAAAAATTAAAGCAATTAAAACTGTTGAAAAAAAAGAGCCACTTTCAACTCCTTGGAACTGCTGTAAAAAAGAATTCATATGGGACATATCTGAAATTCCAAAGTATTTCTGGGTTAAAGAAAAAAAAGCATAAGCAAGACACCAGGATTCAATATATGTATAATAAATGACAAAAAGTAAAGGAATGGAAATGCCTATAGAACCAAAATATTTGGATATTTTATTTTTCCACATCAAATTAAATTGTCCTGCTGTTGTGGATTCTCCATATTGACCACCATACCTTCCCATTGCCCATTCAATCCACATAATTGGAATTCCCATAAAAATTAAAGCAAAAAAGTATGGGATCATAAAGGCACCACCACCATTTAAGGCTGCCTGCCTTGGGAACCTTAAGAAATTTCCAAGTCCAACGGCATTTCCTGCCATTGCTAAAACCAAACCAATACGAGTTGCCCATTTTTCCCTTTCATTCATATTTTAATATTATACAATTAAAATTTATAATAATCAATTAGAAATATTTTTAAAGTGAATAATTTTCTTTAAAAATGAGTTAAAATAATGATATGGAAAAAAGTGCTTTAGTTATCATAGATATGTTAGAGGATTTTGTAAGAGAAGAAGCACCCTTAGAGGTTCCTTCAACAAGAAAGATAATCCCATTTCTTCAAAGGCAAATAAAAAAAGCAAAAGAGCTAAATATTCCAATAATCTATGTCTGCGATGCCCATTCAAGAGATGATATAGAATTTAAAAAATATGGATGGCTTCCCCATTGTATAAAGGGAACGGAAGGAGCAAAAATTATAGAAGAATTGAAAGCAGAAAAAGGTGATATAATTGTTGAAAAAAAGACCTATTCTGGCTTTTATAATACAGAACTTGAAAAGATATTAAAAGAAAAGGGAATTGAAAATTTATATTTAACGGGCTGTGTAACCCATATATGTGTTTTATTTACTGCTTCCGATGCTGTCTTAAGGGGATTTAATGTTTTTGTTTTAGAGGATGGGATTGCTGGCTTGGATGAAGAAGATCACAAAGCAGCTTTGAGGATAATGAAAAATGTTTTAGGTGTTAAAATAGTAAAAGAAATAGAATAATTTTTTAAGAAATTAAAGAATAATTTTTTGCCCTTTATGTTAAAATAGAAAAATGAAGGGAATTTTGCTTAAATTTCTTTTCTTTTTATTTATTTTATCTATTCCAATAACAGGAAATCAAATCCCTTATGAAAAAATTTTTTTAAACAATAAGTTTAAAAAAAAGGAAGCAAAAATAAACTCAGGATTTTTTAAAAAAGATCAAAATCTTTACAGTTTGTTTAAAAATTTTAATTTGCCTGAAGAAATTTTTTTAAAAATAAAAGATAAGATTTCAAAGATTTTTAATTTAAAAACTTTTAAAGAAGGAAATAAATATGAAATATCTTTAAAAAACAATAATTTTAATTATTTTAAATACTGGATTGATGATTGGTATGTTTTAAAGGTTGAAATGAAAGAAGATGAAATAACTGCTGTAAAAGAAAAGATTAATTATGATAAAAAAATATTAATTTTAAAAGGAGAAATTAAAGATAATTTAATCTCTGCTTTTGAAGAGAATGAAATAAATGTTGCCCTTGATTTATCTGAAATTTTTTCTTCTGATATTGATTTCTGGACTGATTTAAGGAAAGGGGATAGTTTTATTGTTTTAATAGAAGGTTTTTTCCTTGAAGGAAAATTTAAATTATTTGGAAAAATCTTATATTCTGAATTTATGAATGATGGAAATATATATAAAGCATATTATTATGAAGATTCATATTTTGATGAAAATGGAAAGAGCAAGACGAAGGATTTTTTAAAGACACCTTTAAATTTTAAAAGAATAAGTTCAAGGTTTTCTTACTCAAGGTACCATCCTATTTTAAAAATATATAGACCCCATCATGGAATAGATTTTGTTGCACAAAAAGGCACACCTGTTTCTGCCATTGGTGATGGAATAGTTGAATTTGCTGGTTTTGAAGGTGGTTATGGGAATTTGGTTATTTTAAGGCATAAAAATGGATGGAAAAGTTACTATGGGCATCTTTCAACTTTTGGGAGAAGTATAAAAAAAGGGTTTAAAGTAAAAAAAGGAGATATAATAGGTTATGTTGGCTCAACAGGGCTTGCAACAGGACCACACCTTCATTATGAACTGCGGATTGGTGGAAGAGCAGTAAATCCTTTCAAATTAAAAATTCCAGAAGGGAAAGAGATTTCGGCAGAAAAAAAAGATGGTTTTTTTGATTTTAAAAATTATATAGATGAATATTTAATAGATAGTAAACTTGAAAATAAAGAAATTTTGGAGGATTTTAAATGGGCTTTGAAATAAAGGAATTATTATTGCCATTGATTTCTGGGATTGGAACATTTTTAATTTTATTTGTTGCGCGGATTATTCTTTTTAAAATTTTGAATAAATGGGCTTCAAAAACAAAGACGAAATTAGATGATATTGTAATAGAAGCATTTAAAAAACCATCTTTTTTCTGGTGTATTGCATTTGGTTTATACATTGCAATTGCCTTTTCAAATATTCAACCAAGATATTTTTTATATATAAGTAAGTTAATACAAATAATTATAATTTTATCTATTACAATTGCAATTGCAAAATTATCTTCAAGTATTTTAAAACATTACATTGAAGAATCTAAAATTTCCTTTCCCACAACCGGGCTTTTTTATACAATTATAAAAGGAACTGTATATATAATTGGTTTTTTAATAATATTAAATCTTTTAGGTGTCTTAATAACTCCAATCATAACTGCCTTAGGAGTTGGTGGCCTTGCAGTTGCCCTTGCATTAAAAGATACACTTGAAAATTTATTTGCAGGAATACACATACTGATTGAAAAATCAATAAGGGTAGGGGATTATGTTAAACTTGAAGGGGGGCAAGAGGGATATGTAGAAGATATAACCTGGAGAACAACCAGAATAAGAATGCTTTCAAATAATATAATTATAATTCCAAATAATAAATTGGCACAGAATATTGTTACAAATTATCATCTTCCAGATAAAAATATAGTTCTTTCCATCCCTTTAAGTGTTTCATACTCATCTGATCCAGAAATAATAGAAGAAATACTCTTGGAAGAAGTGGAAAAAGCATCTCTTGAATTAGATGGAATTTTAAAGGATGTAAAACCAGTTGTGAGATTTAATCCAGGTTTTGGTGAAAGTTCCCTAAATTTTACATTGTTTGTACATATAGATCAATATGATAAACAATACTTAATTCAAAGTGAATTAAGGAAAAGAATTTTTAAGAGATTTAAAGAAGAAAATATTGAGATACCTTTCCCACACAGGGTAGTTTACTTAAAGAATGAATAACAGTATCCTTTTTGGCAAAAAAAATCCGTGTTCCCCGAAAAAGAGAAAAGGATATTAGAAAAT
>JBBISU010000121.1:0-7795 GCA_037441225.1 Acidobacteriota bacterium | reverse complement strand
TGGGTTAAAATTTATACCATCAAAGGAAACAAAACCACCTTCTGTGGCAATGTAAATATATCCATCTGCCCCCTAACTGAATAAGAGCCATAAGTTGGAAGCCCTTCCCTTTTCCCCCAGCATTCTAAGATGTACTCTGTGATTCTCTTTGAAGGATCAAGCCCAAAGGAAAGGAATGAAAAGAAGGAGAAAAGAAAAAACAAAATTTTTTCCATAAATTTATTTTACCAAAAAAAAATTAATACTTGAAATTAAAAAAAATTAAAATAAACAACTTAAACTTTTGCAAAAATTTAGATTGCTTAAAATAATGGAATATTAAAATCAAGAAAAATGTTAAATAATTAAGAGTATTTCAAAATATATAAAAAAGGAAATAGTGAATAAAATGCTATTGAATGATATCTTGTGATTGATGGAGTTTTTAAATCCTCTTTAATGGAACTAATTGTTTATACTGAAATTCATAAATTGTTGAAAAAAATGAATTAAAATGAAGAGGAGGAATTAATTTATGAAAGATCCAATTTGTGGAATGGAAGTTCAGGAAAATTCAAAGATATTTTTGATTGAAGGAAAGGAAAAAGTTTATTTTTGTTCAAAATATTGTCTTGAAAATTATAAAAAAAGAAAAGAGCAAATTTTGAAGGGTTGTGAATTATGTGAAAGGAAAGCAGAAGAGATTTTATATACCTGTCCTATGCATCCTGAAATAAAAGAAAAAAAAGAGGGCTTCTGCCAGAAATGTGGAATGGCTTTAGAGCCCTTATCTTTGGAGTTTGAAGAAGAAAAAGAATATAAAGATTTTTTAAAAAGATTTTGGTTTTCTCTCACTTTTACAATACCTTTATTTTTAATATCAATGTTTGGATTTATAATTCCAAAGGAAGAACTAAAGGGATGGATTGAATTTCTTTTAGCAACCCCTGTTGTTTTATATGGTGGCTATCCTTTATTTGTTCGCTTTTTTAACTCAATTAAGTATAAATCTTTAAATATGTTTACCTTAATTGGAATTGGCATTTCCACCTCTTATATTTTTAGCACTTCAGTTAAATTTTTCTTAAAAGAAAATGCTAACCTTTACTTTGAAACTGCATCAGTCATTACAACCCTTGTTTTGCTTGGGCAGGTCCTGGAAATGAAGGCAAGGAAAAATACAAAAAAATCAATAAAAGCGCTTTTGTCTCTCTCACCAAAGAAAGCAAGGAAGATTTTTGAAGATGGAAAGGAAGAAGATGTACCTTTGGAGGAATTGAGGGTTGGTGATAAAGTAAGGGTAAAGCCAGGGGAAAGGGTTCCAGTAGATGGAATTGTAATTGATGGAGGAACTTATATAGATGAATCAATGATAACAGGGGAACCAATTCCTGTTTTAAAAAAAGAAAAAGATTTTGTAATTGCTGGGACATTGAATCAAGAGGGGTCAATAATTGTTTTGGCAGAAAAAGTTGGAAAAGATACAGTCCTTTCAAAGATTATTGAGATGGTAAAGATTGCACAGGGGAGTAAACCAAAAATTCAAAGGTTGGCAGATAAAATATCTTCTTATTTTGTCCCTTTTGTATTTTTTTCTTCAGTTTTAACCTTCATAATCTGGCAGTTTTTATCAAAGGATCCAAATTTATCAATTAGTATAATGAATGCAATCTCTGTTTTAATAATTGCTTGCCCCTGTGCCTTAGGGCTTGCAACACCAATATCAATTGTTGTTGCCACTGGGAAAGGAGCACTATCGGGTGTATTATTTAAAGATTCTTCAAGTATAGAAGTTATGAAAAAAGTAAATTGCTTACTTATTGATAAAACAGGAACAATAACAGAGGGGAAGCCCTCAATACAATTTATAAAGACAATTGAAGGAATTTCAAAGGAGGAATTTTTATTTTATTTGGGGAGTATTGAAAGAAAAAGTGAACATCCCCTTGCAAAACCAATAATTGAATTTGCTGAAGGGAAAGGAATAAAATTAGAGGAGCCAAAAAATTTTCAATATTTTATGGGAAGAGGGGTAAAAGGTTATATAAAGGATAAGGAGGTTCTCTCTGGAAGTAAATTTTTAATGGAAGAAGAAAACATTGTCTTATCCTCTTTTGAAGTAGATTTCAAAAAATTTGAAGAAGAAGGGTGCACAATTATCTTTTTATCTCTTGATAAAAAATTAATTGGTTTTGTTGCTTTATTTGATAGGATTAAAGATAGTTCAATAAAAGCATTGGAAATTTTAAAAAAGGAAGGTATTGAGGTAGTAATTTTATCAGGAGATAATAAAAAAAGCACAGAAAATCTTGCCAAAAAGATTGGCATAAAGGATTTTATAGCAGAAGTTTTACCAGAACAAAAGTTAGAAATTGTGAAAAGATACCAAAGCGAAGGTATGATTGTTTGCATGGCAGGGGATGGGGTAAATGATGCACCTGCCTTATCCCAGGCAGATGTTGGAATTGCAATGGGGACTGGAACGGATGTGGCAATTGAGGCAGGTGATATAACATTGATAAAAGGTGACCTTTATGGAATTGTTAAAGCAAGGTTGATTTCAAAAAAGACAGTTTCCAATATAAAAGAAAATTTATTTTGGGCTTTTATTTATAATTTTTTAGGGATACCAATTGCAGCAGGTGCTTTATATCCCTTTTTTGGAATTTTACTTTCCCCAATGATTGCAGCAGGTGCAATGAGTTTTTCATCAATTTCGGTTGTTTTGAATGCTTTAAGGTTAAATAAATTTAATGTTTAAAAAAAGGAATAAGCTAACTTTTTAAAGATTGATTTTTAAATCCTTTAAGAGGAGCAAATAAGCCCCTTTTGCTTGAAAGAATTGGGGATCTTTGATTCTTTTTACCTTTAGTTTAAATTCTTCTGAAAATATTTCATAAAAAAAAGGAAAATGGTGGACAACCCCTCCTGTTATTATTATTGGTTCTTTAAAAGGTCCCATTTCATAAATCTTTAAAGCCAAAGAATAAAATATGCTTCTTACAATTGCCTCAATTTTTATTTTTTTATTTAGCATTTCAATTATTTCATAAGAGGAAAAAACTGTGCAGTAGCTATTTAAGGGATAGAATTCTTTTGTTTTTTTTGCTAATTTATTTATATCTTCTTTTTTTAAATTTAGTTTATAAAAAATAAAATCCAAAAAGCTTCCAGTTCCTGAAGCACACCTTCGATTTATCTTAGAAGAAATAATTTTCCCTTTTTCAAAGATAAAAACTTTTAAATCTTGTCCCCCTATATCAATAATTGTTCCTTCCTTTTCTTTTAATGAATTTAAAGCAAAGTTTAAGGATTTTGCTTCTGAATAAATGAAATTTGTATTAACTAAATTTCTCAAATGTCCAGTTGCAGATATATATTTATAATTTTTTTTTAAAAGTTTTTCCAATTTAAAAGAAGAAGGGCATAAAAATTTTCCTTTTATTTTTCCATTAAGGTTACCTGTGATTATTTTAGTATAAGAAGAACCTAAATCAAAGGAAGCAATTAAACTATTTTTTTTCAATTGCTTCAAGGAATGCCTCCAATTTTAAGTTTGTCTCTGCCTCTGAAAAGTGTCTCAAATCAACCATATCACCTGATAATATCAAATAAGGAATCCCTGTTTCTTTAAAAATTTTTTGAGGAATTCCAAAATAAGTATTTGTATTTGAATGGCAGGTCTTGGCCTCCATAAAAATAAAACCATCAATTGAAAATTCCCTTGCTTTTTCCTTTAGCCATTCAATCTTTTTTTCTTCACTAAAAGTTATAAATAAATTTTTATAGTAAATCTCTGCCATTTCTTTTATCAAATTTTTATTTTCAAAATTAAAGACCCAGGAAGAGCAATAAGTGGAACCAACAATGGCAACCTTTAAAGCTTCAAATTTTTCTTTAAAAAATTTAAGTTTTCCCCAAACAGGCATCCCTTCCCACCAAAATCTATATTTATAGTCCTTATCTTTTTCATTTTTTGATTTTTTATATAATTTTTTATAAAAAACCACTGTTTCAACCTTACCCCTTCTCAAGACAATTGGTGCCATTAAAAATAAATGGTCTAAAAAGGAAAATTTAAAGCCCTTTTTATTTAAATTTAAAGTTTTTTCCCAATAAAGAGAAGCTTTTTTTGTATTTTCAAGGGAATCTGCTAAAATTTCTTCCTTTAACTTTTTTCCTTTAAAATTTTCTAAGTCCTTTATTAATTTTAAAAGATTTTTTTCATAAAATTTAAAAAACTCTTTTTCCCCATTATAATTTTTTAAAGAAGGGATTGAAAAAACAGGAACATTATATAATTTTCCTAAAAATTTAAACCATTCACCTATTTCATAACACTGGTTTGTGGAATAGCATAAAAGGTCTGGTTTTGGCAACTCTTTAAGTCCATATTCTTCAAAGCCAAATTTTTTCTCCAAATGAGAGCCAATATCTGTTAAAAGATAAGAGCAAATTTGTGGAGAAAAACCTTCTTGGATGGCTCTTTTTATAAAAAACTCTGTTTTCCTTTTAGCGCCTAAATAAGCAGAATGGTTTTCTGGTAAAAAAATATTAAAATCAAAGGCTCTAAATAGTTCTTGTGGGGACATTGCTGAAAGGTAAGCCACTTCTTTTTTTTCTTTCAAAAAGGAAGAGTAATATTCTTTTAAATAATTTTTAAGGACTTCAAATATTTCTATCATTTTTTAGATTTTTTAATAAAGAAACAATAAAATCGTTAACAGGTGTTTTTATATTATGTTTTTTCCCAATCCTTGAAATCATTCCATTTAAAAAATCAATTTCTGTTTTTCCCTTTTTTATGTCAAAAACCATAGAGGGCAAATGTTTTTCCCCTTTTCTTATATAATTTATTGCCTCTCTTTCAAAGTTTTTTGAAAATTTAACTCCTTCTTTTCTTCCAACTTCTAATCCTTCTTTTAATATATTATTTATAATAAAATCAATTCCTTTTATTTTTAAAGTACTTTGCATATTTTTTTGAAAAACAGCACTTAAAGGATTTAAAAGAGAATTTAATATCGTCTTTTCCCATACATATTTTTTTATGTTTCTTTTATAATTTGTTTTAATTCCTGCTTGAGAAAAAGCTTTTGCAATTAGCCCTCCAATCTTTTCATTATCTCCGCCAATGAAGTTTTCTTTTTTTAAAATTCTAACATTAACTTTATTACATTCATCTTTAAAGACAGCCAGATGGCAAACAAAGCGGTATAAATTTTTTTTATTTTTGAAAAAATCTTCTATGCCTAAACCATTTTGAACTAAAACAATTGGTGTTTTGGAAGTAGTGTTCTGAAGTTTTTTTGCTAAATCTTTTAAATCATAAGCTTTAACAGAGATTATTAAAAAATCTAAATTTTCAAAAGGAATCTTTTTTAAACTTTTAAAGGTCTTTAAAGGTGGAACCTTAAATAAATTATCTTTAAAAACTAAATCAAAACCCTTTTCAATATTTTTTAATAATTCTTTGTTTTTATCATATGCAAAAAGTTCATAATTACTTCTTTTAAAAAAAGCAAAAAAAGCTAAGCCAAGGGATCCTGTCCCAATTATACCTATTTTAAAATTATTATTTTTCACTCTTTATCTTTTCATCTTCCTCTTGTAATTGGTTCATCTTTTCATTTTTAAATTCTAATATTTTTTCCTTTAATTTTTCATCTTTTATTGAAAGAATTTTAATTGCAGCCAGGGCAGCATTTTCTGGTTCTAAAACAAGCATTGGAGAAACATAAGAAGGCATATTTATTGATGAAAAAATATCAGCTCCTGAAAATTTTTCTGAATAAGGGGGACAAGCAATAACGGGTGCTGTTGTGTGCCAATCCACAAAGGCAGATAAAGCATTGCTTCTTCCTGCAATTGTTATAAAAACACAGTCCTCTCCTTCTTCTTTTATAATGTCTAAAACTTTTAAGGGCACCTTATGGGCAGAGCCTACCCTTAAAGAGTATTCAACATTAAATTTTTTTAAAAAATTTACAATTTTTTGAGCAAAAATTAAATCACTTTTTGAACCAATAATTATTACCACTTTTCCCATAAAAACTCCTTAAGTTTTGTTTTTAATCCAATATTCTAATAGATTATTATAAATTTTTAAAGCGATTTTTAAGTTTCCCTTTCCAATGCCAAGTTCAACTTTTTCCTTATTAAAGCCATGAAAATCAGAACCACCAGAAATTAAAAAAGAATATTTTTTAGAAATTTTTTTTAAAAATTTTGTCATTTCATCACTATGGTCTGAATGGAAAACCTCAATTCCATCAATACCAAAATCTTTCATTTTTTTCAGGATTTCTTCAATTTTATTAAAATCTTCAAGCTCTTTTCCAATGTGAGCAATAAAGGAAATTCCTTTCATTTTTCTTATACTTTCAATTCCTTCTTGAACACTTAATCTCCTCCTTTCCACAAAAGCTGGCTTTCCAAGCCTTAAAAGTGAAGAAGTTGCTTCTTCTGGTTTCTTAAAATAACCTTTTTTGACAAGACAACTTGCAAAATGCATCCTTCCAACTGTTTTTTTTGCTTCCTTCTTTACTTCCTCATAAGATATATCATATTTTAATTCTTTAAGTTTTTCAAGAATTTTTAAATTCCTTTCTTCTCTACAATTTACTTGAAACTTTTCCATTTTTAAAACTTCCTCTGAATCGGCTTCAATAAATAAACCAACAATATGGAACCTTAATTCTTTATCATATTGAAGGGAAATTTCAATGCCTGGCACAAATTTAATAGGAAAATCAAAATTTTTTAAAGCTCTTATGCCTTCTGCTGTATCATGGTCAGTCAAAGCCAGAGCTTCAATGCCCTTTTCTTTTGCTTCTATTATTAACTCTTCAGGACTATAGGTGCCATCCGAAAAATTTGAGTGAGTATGTAAATCAATCATGCCTTTGGATGTGCCTTTTTATAAACTTCAATTAATTTTTGAATCTCAATGTGCGTATAAATTTGAGTAGTGGAAAGGGAAGAATGACCTAATAGTTCTTGTATGAACCTTAAATCTGCTCCTTCTTGAAGTAAATGGGTTGCAAAGGTATGCCTGAAAGAATGGGGAGATATATCCTTGCTATTTAAAATTTTAATTGCATATTTTACTACTATTCTATGGATTGACCTGCTTGTAAGTTTTGTGCCATTTTTATTTAAAAAAATATATTTAATTTCTTCAAAGGGAACTTCTTTTAAATATTCTTTAATTGCTTCCTGTGCTTTTTTCCCAAAAGGAACAACTCTTTCTTTTCCACCTTTTCCCTTGACTCTCAACATCCTTTGAACCAAATCAATATCATCAAAAGTCAAAGAAGATAGTTCAGAGACCCTCAAACCAGTGGCATATAAGAGTTCAAAAATTGCTTTATTTCTTTTTGAAAGCCACCCATTTTCTTCTTTTTCTTCTAATATTTTTAATATTTCCTCCTTTTGCAAAACCCTTGGAAGGGGTCTTACAAACTTTGGCATTGGAACTGCTGAGGCAGGATTTGTTTTTATTTTTTCTTCTTTTAACAAATATTTAAAAAAAGACCTCAAGGTGGAAAGATGCCTTTGCATTGACCTCTTTCCAATTCCTTTTCTGGAAAGATAGCTTAAATAAGAAAAAATTGAAAAACTATCAATATCTTTAATTTTTTTAATTTGAGGTTCTTCAATTTTCAAATAATTTAAAAAACTTAAAAGGTCTTCCCTGTAGCTTTTTATTGTAAGGGCTGATGAGTTTTTTTCATATTCTAAAAAATTTAAAAAACTATCAATAAGTTTTTCCATCTTAAAATTTTATCATATATTAATCCAGAAAAGCCAGTTG
>JBBISU010000120.1:0-7827 GCA_037441225.1 Acidobacteriota bacterium | reverse complement strand
TTAATATGAATTTTTAACCTCCTTATACTAAATAAGTGACCACTAACTAAGGGTGTGGAAATTTGGGGCTGGATTTTCAAGATCTAAGGTTACATAAGTTGAAAGGGATGTGAGGTAGCCACAAAGTTCCCCTGGATTTATTATAATTGTCTTTCCTTTTTTTATATAATATTTTTTGTGAGTATGTCCGTAAAATAAAAAATCAAAGTCCTTTAAATTTTCTTCTTCAAAATTTGGATCATGGTATAAGATTATTTTTTTTCCATCAATTTCTATTTCTCTTGGAAATTTTTTTATATCAAGCAAATTTGACAATCCCTTAATTTCCCCATCATTGTTTCCAAAGATTGAAATTATCTTTTTTTCTGCTTTTAAAAATTCCCTTGCTGAAAAAGGAGAAATTATATCACCTAAATGAATGATTAAATCCACATTTCTTTTTTTTACATCCTCTAAGAATTTTCTAATGAAATATAAATTATCATGGCTGTCGCTTACCAACGCTATTTTCATTTTTGCTCCTTTCTAATATAGTACAAAGAGCACATATTTCTTTGTCCGTTGGATAACCACAATAGTTGCATTTTTTGACTAATTCCTTTATTTCCCTTTCTCTAAAAGGTATAAAAAAATTTCTCTTTTTTAGAAATAATTTCATAAAATTTAGTTTTATTCCCGGGGATGAATGCTCAAGTATATGAAAAGCCATTTTTAATGTTTTGTTTTTTGATTTTGTTGAATAAGGGCAGGTATCTTTAATGTAAGGGATTTTTGAAATTATTGCATATAGAAGAGTTTCTTTTTCATAACAAAAAATATAGGGCTTTACTTTTTTGACAAAACCATCCATACTTTCTAAAAGTGGGGATTGCCTCCCTAAATAAGCAAATTCCCATCTTAAAACATTTTTTAATAATATGCTTGTTTCATCATCTAAATTATGACCTGTAATTATGGCAGAATAATTTTCTTTTAAGGCAATTTCATTCATAATGTATCTTTTGACAAGTCCACACAAAGAGCAGGCAACTCTATTTGTAAATTTTGAAAGCTCTTTTAAGTCAAAGCCGATTCTTTCTTTTAAATCAATTACAATCAATTTTTTATTTAAGATTTTTGCAAGCACTTCT
The DNA here is from genome assembly GCA_037441225.1 of Acidobacteriota bacterium. Lineage (GTDB taxonomy): Bacteria > Acidobacteriota > Thermoanaerobaculia > UBA2201 > UBA2201 > JBBFMJ01. The sequence continues at coordinate 6,697 of JBBISU010000120.1, read as the reverse complement.
ATTTTTTCTTTTATCTTATTTGAAATATCTCCAAAACCCAAATCAATATATATGCCATCAACATTATAGTTCAAACATGATAAAATTTGCCATAAACCCATTGAATCTTTTCCACCTGATACTGCCAGGAGCAATTTTTCATTCCTTTCAAATAACTTTAATTTTTTAATTGTTTTTTCAACTTTTTTTTTAAAAAATGTCAAAAAACAACTTTCACAAATTTTTAAATTATGATGGTTTAAATCAATTGTTGCCTTTCCTCCACAAATTTGGCATTTCATAAATTTTCCCAGCCAAAAGTTAAAATTTCAATTTCATCTTCTTTCTTTATTTTTTCATCCATACCCATTATGTTTTCATTTCTTAAGGCAACTACACATTCTGGGATTAAGTTTACTTCCTTTAAGAAATCTCTCAATATCTTTTCTTTATCAATTAGGATTTCCCTTTTGTTTATCTTTATCTTAGCCATTTTTTATCAGTTTTTCATCTAATTTTATAAAGCTTTCAAAGAAATTTAAGCCAAAAAGGTTTAAAAAGTAAATTACTGGCTGAAAAATTGTTTGTCCTATTATTGGAATTATAAAAAGTAAGAGAAGGATGCCAAAACTTATAACGCCCATAAATAAAATTCCAGAATAGAGGATTAATACTAAAAGAGATTTTATAAATACAAAGGATATAAATTTGAATGGTTCTGCAGAGATTTTTTGTAAAAGGAAATTAAGGTTTTCTAATATACTTGCTTTTTTGATATAAGATAGGGGAAGGTAGAGATCCTTTAAAAAGATGTTTAAGAAAGAAAAAAAAGTTAGATATAATATTAAAAATATAAAAATAAAGAAATTTGTTAATAAGTCCTTAAAAAAAAATATTAAATAAAAACCAAAAATTAAAGAAAAGGCAAGAATTATGAAAATAAAAATATTTAAAATGAAATAATTTTTTGCCAGATCTTTATAGTAATTTTCAAAGGAATCTATTTTTTTTTCAATTAAAAGGGTTAAATAAAAATAATTTGAATAAGAAGATATATAAAGAAAAAAGAAGAAAATTAATAAAAAAAATGAAAAGAGAAAAGGGAAAATTATTAAAATATGTGGAAGAATTGGAGAAATTTTATTCCATTGCAAAAATTTTGTTGGTATTATCAGAAAATTTAAGAAAAAAAGAAAAAGAAAAAGGGGTATCTGATTTAAAAAAGTTAATAAACCTAATTTTAACCATTTTTTAAAGTCCAATGGCTTAAATAAATCAACCTCCATTTTTTTTCCGCTTTTTTTATAGTATTCAAAAAGCTGTGTTAATAGGGTATTCAATTTTATTTCTTTGCAAATTTGATTATTATTTCTGCCACTTCATCCCCAACTCTTCCCTGCCCTTCTTTTGTAGAAGCACCAATATGGGGTGTGCAAATTGTGTTTGGATGTTTTACAAGTTCCATATTCTCAGTTGGCTCCTTTTCAAAAACATCAATTGCAGCACCTGCTACTTTCCCTGAATTCAAAGCTGAAAGCAATGCTTTTTCATCTACTGTTCCACCCCTTGCAACATTTACAATGAAAGAACCCTCTTTTATAATTTCAAATTCTTTACTTCCAAGTGTTGGACCTGCTGAGGGGTCATAAGGGATATGGAGTGTAATGAAGTCAGAATTTTTAAGAAGTTCTTCCTTTGAAACCATTTTTACAAAATCAAGGGGTGAATCTTTTATGTAAATATCATAGGCAATGACCTTCATCCCTAAACAGTTTGCTTTTTTTGCAACTGCTTGACCAATCCTGCCAATCCCAATAATTCCTATGGTTTTTCCTCCTATCTCAAGCCCTTCAAAAGCCTTTTTTTCCCATTTCCCTTCTTTCATTGATTTATCTGCTTGAGGAATCTTTCTTGCAAGGGAAAAAATCAAACCAATTGTAAGTTCTGCCACAGATTCCGTTGAAGCCTTTGGGGTATTCATTACTTCAATGCCTTTTTCTTTTGCTGCTTCCACATCAATATTGTCTACTCCAACACCTCCTCTTACAATTAACTTCAAATTTTTTGCCACATCAATTACATTTTTCTTAACTTTTGTAGCAGATCTGACAACTAATACATCATAATTTTCAACAATTGAAAGCAATTCTTCAGGTGTAATTCCTGCTTTATCATCTACATCAATTCCGGAATTTTTCATTTTTTCAATGGCTCCCTTGGATACTTTATCACATATTAAAACTTTCATAATACCTCCTTTTTAAATTATCTCTTATTTTATCACAAAATTAAAAAATTATGTTATAATATAGGGAAAGGAGTATTATATGAAGAAAGATATTCATCCACCTTATTATGATGTAGTTGCAAGATGTGCCTGCGGTGCAGAGTATAGGATCAGATCTACAAAAAAGGAATTAAAATTAGATGTTTGCGGTTCCTGTCATCCTTTTTTTACAGGAACACAAAAATTATTAGACACTGCAGGTATGGTAGAAAGATTTAGAAGAAGGTATAGCAAAACAACAAAAAAAGAAAAATGAAAGAACCCCCCTTAGGTTATATTGTGGGAGGACAAGCAGTAATTGAAGGAGTTATGATGAGATCTCCCCAAGCTTTTTGTGTAGCTGTGAGAAAAAAAGATGGAAAGATTGCTGAGCATACTGAAAAGATAGAGATCCCACAGCTAAAAGTTCCTTTGATAAGAGGAGTTTATATTTTATTTCATGCTTTAAGTTTAGGAATAAAATCTTTAAACATTTCTGCAAATTTAACAGAAGAAGAAAAACCATTATCAACTCTTTCCCTTATTTTAAGTTTAATATTTGCTTTTGGATTAGGAATTTTAATATTTTTTTTGCTTCCCCTTTTTTTAACAGAAATATTAAAGATAAAGAATAATTTCTATTTTAATTTGATTGAAGGAGTTATTCGCCTTTTTATATTTATTTTATACATATTGTTTTTAAATTTTTTTAAAGATTTTAAAAGGTTTTTTGCTTATCATGGAGCAGAACATAAAGTTGTCCATACCTATGAAGCAGGAGAAGAATTAACTATTGAAAATGCAAGGGTAAAATCACCACTTCATCCTCGTTGTGGAACATCCTTTTTATTATTTGTGGTTGTCTTATCCATTTTAGTTTTTAGTTTTATACCAAGGGATTTAAATTTTTTATCAAAATTTTCTTTTAGATTGCTTTTACTTCCAGTAGTTGCAGGTTTATCTTATGAAGCAATTAGATTGTCTTATTATTTAAGAAATAGTATATTTGGAAAATTATTAGCCCTTCCTGGTCTTTTGCTTCAAAAACTTACAACAAGAGAGCCAGATGATTCAATGCTTGAGGTTGCAATTTTTTCCTTAAAAAAAGCTCTGAACCATTAAAATTAAAATATGGAAGAAAAATTAGATCTTTTATTGGAAGAGTATGAAAATATTAAAAAGAAGTTAGAGGATCCATCTATCTCCACAAACCATGAAAAAGTAAAAGAAATTTTAAAAAGACAAAAGGAATTGGAACCAATTGTACAGACAATCTTGAGATGGAAAAAGATTAAAAAAGAAAAAATAGATTTGCAAGAAATGCTCCAAAAAGATGAAGACCCAGAATTTGAAAAAATGGCAAAGGAAGAATTGGAGAAACTTTTGGCAGAAGAAGAAAAATTAAACATTTCTTTAAAGGAATATTTAATGCCACAGGATCCCCTTGACAAAAAGGATATTATTCTTGAAATAAGGGCAGGAACAGGAGGGGAAGAAGCAGCTCTTTTTGCTTCTGAAATTTTTAGAATGTATTCAAGGTATGCTGAGTCAAATGGTTGGAGGGTTTCCATTACTGATGCAAACTATACAGGGCTTGGTGGTGCAAAGGAAATAATTGCAATGGTAGAAGGGGAGAAGGTCTATTCAAGATTAAAGTATGAATCAGGTGTCCATAGAGTTCAAAGGGTTCCAATAACTGAAGCAGGTGGGAGGATCCATACATCAGCTGTAACAGTTGCAATTCTTCCAGAGCCAGATGAAGTTGAAGTGCAAATTGATGAAAAGGATTTAAAGATTGACAGGTTTTGTTCTTCAGGACCTGGTGGGCAGGGGGTTAACACAACCTATTCAGCTGTAAGAATTACCCACATTCCAACTGGAATTGTTGTTTCCTGTCAGGATGAAAGATCCCAGATTAAAAATAAAGCAAAGGCATTAAGGGTTTTAAAGAGCCGCTTATACGATATTGAATTACAAAAACAAAATGAAAAGATAACCCAGGATAGAAGAAAACAAGTGGGAACAGGTGATAGGTCTGAAAAAATTAGAACCTATAATTTTCCACAAAACAGGGTTACAGACCATAGAATAAACCTTTCAATTTATCGTCTTGAAGATATTTTGAATGGGGATCTGGATTTAATTATTGAGCCACTCATAATCCACTTTCAAACGGAAGCCAAAAATGATAAGAGCTGAAGCTCTAAATCAGGCAAATTCAATTTTAAAGGATTACAATTTATCTTTGAAAATTTTATCAATTGTATTAAGAAAAGAAGTTTCCTTTACCTTTTCTCATTTAAATGAAGATTTGAAAAAGAAGGAAGAAAAAAAGTTTTTTGAAATTATAAAAAAGTTAAAAGAAGGAAACCCTCTTGGTTATATTTTAAGAAAAGAAAAATTTTATGGTTTGGAATTGGAATTAAAAGAAGGAGTTTTCATCCCAAGGCCTGAGACGGAATTTCTTGTAGAATATGTTTTGAAATTAAATTTACAAAAGAATGCAAAAATCTTAGATATTGGAACCGGGAGTGGTGCTATTGCCATTGCTTTAAAAAAAAATAAAAGAAACTTCAAAGTTTTTGCTTCTGATATCTCTTTAAAAGCCCTATTACAAGCAAAGAAAAATTCTCTTAAATATAAAACAAAAATAAATTTTTTTTGTGCAGATTTGTTAGAGTCGATTAAAGGAAAATTTGATTTGATTGTTTCAAATCCACCTTATATTCCAGATGATTTTATGAAGAATTTGCCTGAAAATGTTAAAAAGGAGCCAGAAATAGCACTAAAAGGCGGAAAAGATGGGGTTGAAATAATTTGTGAAATAATAAGAATGACACGAGATAAAATGAGGAAAAATGGTTTTTTAATTATGGAAATTGGTGAAGGACAATTAAAAAGATTAAGAAGGTTTGGAATAAAAGAAGGTTTTAGATTTTTGGATATTGTAAAGGACTATAATAATATAGAAAGGGTAATATCTTTTCAATGGTTAAATTAGATGCTTTTGAGGTAGAAGGTTCTTCAAAACTTAAAGGAAAAATAAAAATAAGTGGTGCAAAAAATTCTGCCCTTCCCTGCCTCATTTCTTCAATTTTAACTGAAGAGGATTTAAATTTTTCAAATATACCAGAAGTTCAAGATGTAAAAACGCTCCTTAAAATTTTTGAAAGCTTAGAAATTTTTTATAGAGGAGAAGAAGGGGATTTTAAAATAAGTTCAAAGGGCTGCAAGAACATTGAACTTCCCTATGATTTAGTTAGAAGAATGAGGGCTTCAATTTTGTTTTTAGGTCCTCTTTTAGCAAGGTTTGGAAAAGCAAAAATACCCCTCCCTGGTGGCTGTGCTATTGGTCCAAGGCCTGTGGATTTGCATATTGAGGGCTTGAATAAATTAGGCGCAGAGGTTTCAATTGAACATGGTGATATTATTGCAAAATTAAAGAATAATATTTCTGGAAGTTATACTTTTCCAAAGGTAACAGTCACTGGAACTGAAAATTTAATAATGGCTTCTGTTTTAGGAAAAGGTGAAGTTGTTCTTTCAAATTGCGCACAAGAGCCAGAAGTTGTGGATCTATGTAATTTGTTAAGAAAAATGGGGGCAAAGATTGAGGGTGTTGGAACTTCAAAGATTTTGATTGAAGGAGTTGATAAGTTAAAAGGAGCAAAGCATAAAATTATTCCAGACAGGATTGAAGCAGGAACATACATTTTGCTTTCAGTTATCTCTGAAAATTCTTCACTGACAATTGAAGATTTTATCCCTGAACATTTAAGTTCCCTTTTAGAAGTTTTAAGTTTTTCTGGTGCAAAGTTTGATTTGAAAGATAATTCCATAAATATTGAAAACAACTTTAAATTAAAAGCACATTCAATAATCACATCTCCATATCCAGGTTTTCCAACTGATCTGCAAGCCCAGTATATTGTTGCAATGACACAAGCAGAAGGTTTATGCACTGTTGAAGAAAAAATATTTGAAAATAGATTTAATCATATTATGGAATTGAATAGAATGGGAGCAGATATATCAATTTCAGGTTCCATTGCAACAATAAAAGGTCCAGTGAAGCTTGAAGGTGCACCTGTTATGGCATCTGATTTAAGAGCTTCTGCTTCCCTTGTACTGGCTGGGCTTGTTGCAAGAGGAAGAACAATAATTAGAAGAATTTATCATCTTGACAGAGGTTATTACAAAATGGAGGAAAAATTAAAAAAGGTAGGTGCTAATATAAAAAGGATAAAAATTGAAGGAGTTTAGTCCAAACTTATCCTGCATTTAGCATTTCGCATTTGGCATTTAGGGGTTAAACATTATTCCTGAATTCCGATATGAGATATGCAATATGCGATAATCTGTGTAGGGGTCGTGCTTGAAGGACCCGTAAAATAATAATTAACCCAAGTTGCTCAATTTTATTGATTAATAGTTTTTAATAATAAAGATTTT
>JBBISU010000119.1:0-7841 GCA_037441225.1 Acidobacteriota bacterium | reverse complement strand
AAAAAAATAATTTGAAATTTTTTTGATTTTAAGTTAAATTATATTGAAAGGGGGTAAATTATGGGATTAAGTTTATCTTATAAGATTTTAAAGGAGCATATTGTTACTGGAAATCTAAAACCAGGGGAAGAAATAGGTATAAGAATTGATCAGACCTTAACACAGGATGCCACAGGCACAATGGCATACCTTCAATTTGAAGCACTTGGAATACCAAAGGTTAAGACAAAACTTTCTGTAAGTTATGTAGACCACAATACACTCCAGACGGACTTTATGAATGCAGATGATCATAAATATCTGCAGTCCGTTGCATCTAAATATGGAATTTATTTCTCAAAACCCGGTAATGGAATTTGTCATCAGGTTCATCTGGAAAGGTTTGCAGTGCCTGGTGAAACACTTTTAGGTTCTGATAGCCATACTCCAACAGCAGGTGGAATGGGGATGATTGCAATTGGTGCAGGGGGGCTTGATGTGGCTGTTGCAATGGGAGGAGGTCCTTTTTATTTAAATTGTCCAAAGGTTGTAAATGTTATATTAAAAGGAAAGTTAAGAAAAGGTGTCTCGGCAAAGGATGTTATCTTAGAACTTTTAAGACGGCTAACAGTTAAAGGTGGAGTAGGAAAATGTTTTGAATATACAGGAGAAGGAGTTAAGACACTTACAATTCCAGAGAGGGCAACAATTACAAATATGGGAGCAGAACTTGGTGCAACTTTTTCAATTTTCCCTTCTGATGAACAAACATTAAAATTTTTGGATGCTCAAGGTAGGGCAGAAAGTTTTAAAGCCATAGAGCCAGATCCCGCTGCAGAATATTCGGAGGTAATTGAAATTGATTTATCAAAATTAGAGCCCTTAATTGCAATGCCTCATATGCCTGATAAAGTTGTACCTGTTGCAGAAATAAAAGGAAAAAAAATTGATCAGGTCTGTATTGGCTCTTGCACAAATTCTTCTTATACTGACTTAATGAAAGTTGCATATATTTTAAAAGGCAAAAAAGTTGCAGAAAAGGTAAGTGCAACTTTATCCCCTGGTTCAAAAGAGGTCTTTGAAATGATTGCTTTAAATGGTGCTCTTGCTGATATTATAAAAGCAGGTGTAAGAGTGTTGGAATCTGCCTGTGGACCTTGTATTGGAATGGGGCAAGCTCCTCCAACAGGTGGTATTACTTTGAGGACTTTTAATAGAAATTTTGAAGGAAGGTCAGGGACAAAAGATGCACAGGTTTATCTCTGTTCTCCAGAAGTGGCAGCAATTTCTGCAATTTACGGTGAAATTTCAAATCCTATGGATTATCCGGACCTTTTACCTGAATTTGTAGATATGCCTGAAAAGTTTTTAGTTGATGATTCATTGCTTATACTACCTTCTAAAGAGCCAGAAAAAGTGGAAATAATAAGGGGTCCTAACATAAAACCCCTTCCAAAATTTGAACCCTTACCAGATGTTATTAAAGGCAGAATACTTTTAAAGGTTGAAGATAATATAACAACTGATCATATTATGCCAGCAGGTGCAAAAATCCTTCCTTTAAGATCAAATATACCTGCAATTTCAGAATATGTTTTTTCTTCTGTTGATGCAACCTTTCCTGCCAGAGCAAAGGAAACAGGTGGTGGTTTTGTTGTTGGAGGTGCAAATTATGGTCAGGGCTCCTCAAGGGAACATGCAGCCCTTGCACCAAAATATTTGGGTGTAAAAGCAGTGATTGTAAAATCCTTTGCCAGAATCCATCTTGCTAATTTGATAAATTTTGGAATTCTGCCTTTAAGTTTTATAAATGAAGGAGATTATAATTTGCTTAAGCCAAACTCAGAAATTGAAATATTTGATATAAAAGAAAGCTTTAAAAAAGGTGATATTTTAAAAGCAAAAATAGAAGGAGAAAACAAAATAATAGAATTAAAATTAAATGCCACAGAAAGACAAAAGAAGATTCTCCTTGCAGGTGGTCTTTTAAACTACACAAAAGAAGGAGGGATATAAGGAGAAGTATGTGAAAAAGTTAAAGATAGCTTATGCAATTTTTTTGGTTCTTGTAATTGTAACTGTTATACCTTCTTTGATTTCAAGTTTAGTTTTATCAAGAATGCTTTCAAATGCTTTAAGAACACAAGAGCAAAAATATCAGACAAGAGTAGTTGTAAGTATAGCAGAAAATATTCACAATTATATTTTTAGATATAGACAAAATTTAAGAAAAATTGCTGAAAGTTTTGGCCTTGCCCAGGAGATAAATCCCCAATTTAACATTTTTTCTTATATTGGCGAAAACCAAAGGATTTTAAGGTATATACAAGGAGATCCAAATATTTTAACAATATGGATATTGAACAGGGAAGGGAAAGGAGGAATTGCAGAACCCCCTGAACTCCCAACAGATATAAGAGAAATTTTGGAAAAAGCATATGTTACTTCATTAAGTGGTAAAGATGTTTTAGGAGAACCATACTTTTTGGATTTACCTGAAATAAAACAAACAGTTATAGTGATGGCAACTCCAATTATATCCCAAAATTCAATTATTGGAGCAATATGTGCCCTTATATCCCTTCAACCGATATCTGAGGATATAATTCAAAAAGGAGGGAAAACAGAAGTAACTTACGTTGTAGATTCAAAGGGTAGGGTTATCCTCCACTCTCAACCCTCAATAAATGTTTTAAAGCCTTCTTATGAAAATGTAGAAATTGTTAAAAAGTTTATGCTAAATCCAAATTACAGGATTAGACAAACGATGGATTATTCATACAAAGAAGGAAATAAAATTGTAAATGTCCTTGGAACAATTGCTCCAGTAAATGAGCCAGATTGGGGTGTTGTAGCTCAAAAGCCAGAAGAAGAAGCTTATAAATCTGTTTATGTTTTAATAAGGCAAACATTTATAAATACAGGAATTGCTTTATCAATTGCTTTAATTTTTGGATATTTTTTAGCAAGAGCATTATCTGAACCAATTACAAAACTTGCCCATATATCAGAGGAGCTTGCAAAAGGAAATTTTAAAGTAAGAGCTACTATTTCTGGAACAAAAGAGATAGGGATGCTTGGTTCCGCTTTTAATAATATGGCAACTCAAATTGAATTATATATTGAAAGGTTGCTTCAATCGGCAATGGAAAACAGGGAATTATTTTTAAATTCCATAAGAATGATAGCAACTGCAATAGATGCAAAAGATCCCTATACAAGGGGTCATTCTGAGAGGGTTTGTAGTTATTCACTTGCTATTGGAAAAGAATTGGGTTTGTCAAATGTGGAATTGGAAGAGATAAAGATTTCTGCAATGCTCCATGATGTTGGAAAAATTGGAATTGATGACAGGGTCTTAAGGAAACCAACTGCTTTAAATGAAGAAGAATTTTCTTTAATTAAATCCCATCCCTTTAAAGGTGCACAAATTATGGAACCTGTTCCACAACTTAAAAAAATAATTCCAGGGATAAAATACCATCATGAAAATTGGGCAGGAGGTGGTTATCCTGATGGTTTGAAAGGGGAGGATATACCACTGATTGCAAGAATAATTGCAATTTCAGATACCTTTGATGCAATAACAACAGATAGACCTTATCAAAAGGCAATGAGCCCAAAATATGCAGCTGAAAAAATAAGATCCCTTACAGGGAAGAGGTTTGATCCAAAAATAGTTGATGCTTTTTTAAAAGCTTTTGAAAAAGGAGAAATTGATGCAAAGAAATTACAAGTTGCTTAGTTTTTTATTTTTATTATTTTTCTTTGGTTGTCAGAGTTCTTCAAACAAAATTTTAAAAGACCCATTTTATCTGTACCGATTAGGTGTATTGCACTTTCAAGAAGGGCATTTGGAAGACGCTGAAAAAAATTTAAAAGAATCTGTTCATTTAAATCCAAAAAATTCAGCTGCTTTAAATGCTTTGGGTCTTGTATATCTTACAATGGGAAAATATGAAGATGCAAAATTCTACCTAAATGAAGCAATAAAAATTACTCCTTCTTATTCTGATGCATTCAACAATTTAGGTGTTGTATATTTGCAGACAAATGATTTACAAAAGGCAGAAGAATGTTTTAATAAAGCAAAGGATGATACTGTTTATAGTTTAATGCCAAATGTATGGCTTAATTTAGGAATTGTTAAGGAGAAACAAAAAAAATTTGAAGAAGCAATTTCTTTCTTTATTGAGGCAATAAAAAAGAAGGAAGATTATCCAATTGCCTATTTGCACAGGGGGATGGCTTATCAGGAATTAGGAAAATACAATGAAGCTTTTGAGGACTTTAAAAAATATAATGAATTGGTAAAAGATGAGCCAGTTGGGCTTTACCATATGGGAAAGTGCTTAATTTCTTTAAAAAGAAATGAGGAAGCAAAAAGTTATCTTGAAAAGGCATATCTTTTAGGACCTCAATTGGAAGAAGGAAAGCTTGCAAAGAAGCTCTTAGAAATGTTGCCTTAATATATGGTTTTATCTTATATCCTTGCAAATCTTTTAGCAGATGTTCCAAAAGCAGAAGCTGTAGTTTTTTTGGATAGTGAAGGTGAAACGATTGAAAATTTAACTTCTCAAATAAATCCCTTTGATATTAAGGTCATAGGTGCTTATCAGGGAATTTACTTTAAACAGTTTTTAAAATCCTTTTTAAATTTAAAAAGTTTTTATTATTTGGGAAGCAAGCATAGCGTTTTTTGTATTCTCGTTGGAGGAGAATATTACCTTATTTTAATAACAAAAGGAAAGACACTTCCAGGAATTGCCTTTCATTTTCTTGAAAAAGCAAAAAAGGAATTGGAAGAAAAGGTTTTATGAAGATTTTTGAAAAGATAAAAAAAGGACTTTTATTAACTCATGATGACCTTTTGTTAAAATTAAAAAAGGCATTTCAATTAGGTAAAGGAAAAGAGTTTGAAGAATCTCTTGAAGAAATATTGCAAGGAGCTGATTTAGGTCCTTCCCTTGTCCAAAGCTTAATTGAGAAGATAAGGAAAACAGAGGCTTTAGAAGAAGCAAAATTGATTATTAAAGAGGAATTAAAAAAAGTCTTTGATGGATACAAAGAAGTATCAGATTTAGAAAATTTTCCTTATGTAATAATTTTGTTAGGTGTAAATGGAAGTGGTAAAACAACTTTTGCTGCCAAATTGGGTTATTATTATAAAAAGGAAGGATATGATGTTATCCTTTCTGCTTCTGATACATTTAGAGCAGCAGCAATTGAACAAATTCAGGAGTGGGGAAAAAGAGCTCAAATTCCTGTAATTTCAAAAAAACAAGGGGCAGATCCTGCTTCTGTTTTATATGAATCAATTGAAAAGGCAAGAAACTTGAATAAAGGAGTTGTAATTTGTGATACTGCTGGGAGGCTCCATACAAAGCATAATTTAATGCAAGAGATGGCAAAGATCATAAAAGTTGCAGGAAAGGCAAAAGAAGGGGCACCACACCAGACAATTTTGGTTTTAGATGCCACAACAGGCCAGAATGGATTAAGACAAGCAGAAGAATTTAAAAATGTTGCCCCCATCACAGGGCTTGCAATAACAAAATTAGATGGAACAGCAAAGGCAGGAATTGCTGTATCAATTGTTCAAAATTTAAAAATTCCAATCCATTATGTTTCAGTTGGAGAAGGTCTTGAAGACTTATCTTTTTTTTCACCGGAAGATTATATTAACAATTTATTGGATTAGGAGGTATTATGGAACTCAAAGAAATTATTAAAAAAGCAATGGAAGGAGAAATGGATGGTTATTATCACTATTCAAATGCAGCAATTATAACGGAAGATGAAAAAGCAAAAGCAATTTTTCAAGGGCTTGCAAAGGAAGAAAAAAGACATTATGAAATCTTAAAGAGCTGGCTTGATTTTTACAATGGAAAAGATTCTTCTTTTGATTTTAAAAAAGTAAAAGAAGAAGAGAGATTGCAATTTTCAGGAGAAAGCCCAATTTTTTCAATTGAATTTAAGAAAAAAATAAGAGAAAAGAATTTAGAGATTTCTGCTTTATCAATAGGAATGCTTTTAGAACAAACATCCATTGATTTTTATAGAAAATGGGCAGAGGAAACTGAAAATGTAGAAGCAAAGGAATTTTTAATGGAGTTGGTAAAGTGGGAAGAAACTCATTTGGATGCTTTAAATAAACAAAAAAAATTTTTCCTTGAAAGTATGTGGTCCAATGCCCATTTCGAACCCTTTTAAAGAAATTATTCTAACCTTTAATTACTGCAATAGTATTTTACAAAGTTCCTCGGGCAAGCAAGCTGGCCCTCTACATTTTTTGTTTTTTTGTCCTTTAGAAGCTGAGTTTACTAAGCCCGAGAAAAAATTTTAAGATTTTAATATCAGGATTGTTTTTATATTTTTGTCTTGTTTTTCAATGTTTTTAAAATTAAAACTATTAAGTTTAATGTTTGGTTCTATTGTTTCATTTAATATTTGATTATTCTTTATTGTTTTTAATTGATTTACGTAAAAACAAATAATATTTTTTATAAAAATTGCCTAAATTACATTCAAACAAAATTCTTATTCTGATTTTTTAATCCTATAATAATAAGTTTTTAGTAACCAATTAATAATAATTTTATTTTTAAATATAATATCTTTCATTACTTATTTAATTATCCTCGATTCTTTATTGCATTAATTATAATTTTATTATAATTTTTTTTTAATCTATTCACTTTTTGATTTTAATATTTTTAATTTACTTATTTCATATTTTAAATCATTGTTTATTTCAATTGCCATCATTACTTTAATTATTTTATTCTCAATTTCATCATTTTCTTCAAAAATTGGTTTTATTATCCAGAAATCAATATCTTTAATAAATGAATCTTTTGGAATAATAATATCAGATAAAAAAGATTCTGGCGCTATTACCGTTGGTAGTTGTGTTTTTTCTCTTTCAAATATTTTAATTCCCTCGTGGACAACAGGCTTGTTTTCACCATTTATATTTATAATTGAGCATTGATCCCAAATTATTTTTATTGGAAATTGTGATAAATTTTCAAATTTAACATTTATTCCAAAACCTCCAAGTGTATAAGAAATTTTGTAATAATCTGTTTTTATAAAATCAATGTATGAGTCTGCTTCTAAGATTTTTATATAATAGTTTTCTTCTATTTTTAATGATAAAGAATTATATTTATATTTTAATACACACAATTTTAAAGATTCTGGAGTAAAGCATGATAGTTCTGGTCCTGTAAGGTAAACCTTTGGGCATAATAATTCCAGGACATCTTCCTCCTTTATCCATCCTCTTTTTATTTCGCTTAAACTATTGGCAAATGCAGGATATTGAATATGAACAAAGGGGGACTTTTTGCTCCTGGAGGAATTACAAATTATTCCCCAAAAACTATCATATGCTCTTAAAATGGAACCATTAGGAATTTTTGCTATTATTTGAGATTTTGTATCCTTGCTGGAATATAAAAATGTTTCTTTTTTTGTTAAGTAGACAAGACAATCTTCAGCTTGTAATGAGATAGAAAAATTAAATAGTATTGCAATAAATATGAATTTTTTCATATGATAATTATAACATTATTTTTAATAGTTTTTTGTACAATTAGTCATTTTTAAAAAATTTAATGGGAAAATTAATTTTTAATAAAAGAATATATTTTGATTTAATAAAAAGGATGCTATTTTAGTAATTTTTAAAAAGGCTATTTAAATAAGGTTACTTTTTAATAGATTAAATTTTTATAACATATTACTATATTTGGCAAATCAAATGTTTGAAAAGTAAAATTCTAAATATAATCCGCCTGATTTATGCAGAGATGAGTTTATCATAAATGCCATTTTTTTTATAAAGTTAGAAAATA